>CAZCJA010000057.1:0-15764 GCA_964499015.1 uncultured Elusimicrobia bacterium | reverse complement strand
AGCCTGCGTAACGTCGGTCACCATCGCCATGTAATCGGAGTCGCTTTTGAACTCCGTGACACCGCAGTGTAGTTTTTGCGAACCGAAGTACAGGACGCCCCACATAAACGTGCTGCTGTCATAGGTTATTTTCGATTTCACGCGCACGCGTCCAAGGGCGAGTTTGGCGTGCTCCGACTGCGCGCTGTGATAATCCTCGCTATCGACAAGATAGCAGTAAATCTCCGCGCTGTTTTCGTACATTTCAAAAAGCGAGCTTACCGCATAGTGCGCCGCCACCTTGGTCAAATCAACTATCGCCGGCTTGACCAACGTGCCGTAAATTTTCCGACCGTCCCCCTTTTCGGCCGCATTGCTTTTGGCCGCCTCCAGCCTTTGCAGGAAGGGCTCCTCAAAATCGCGCCCAAACAATTGTCCGGCCAATTGAATGACGCGGCCGGCGTATTGAAGTACCTGCACCGCCTCGAGGCCGGATATGTCGTCGAAGAACCAGCCGCAGCTCGTGTACATGTACATCGCGTTTTTCTGCATTTCGAGCAGCTTTAAAAGAACGCTCTTTTCGGCCTCGTTTAGAATGCGATGCGCTTGCCGGCCCAAAAACTGGTCGAAATTCGCGGGATTGCGATTGCCCAGGACATGTATGTAATCATCGCGAGCGATCCACGGGTCGTTTAAAAATTCGCGGCTTTTGGCCTCATAAAGGGGGGCGACGGTATCGCGCAACCAATCAAGCGCCTCGCGCAATGGCTTGCGCCACGCCTGCTTCCACTGACTATGCCCCATATTACAGCCGCAGTCGGAGCGCCAGCGTTCCACACCGTGCGCGCAGCTCCATGAGGTGTTCTCAAAAATTTCGGCTTCGTGCGTGGGCGGGAATTTCTCGAGGTACTCGGCGTAATTGGTCAAATCCGCATGCTTATTGGCTTCAATGTATTCGAGCGCGTACGCAAGGGCCATGTCCCCGTGTCGATGGTGATGGCCGTAGGTTTCCCCATCGGTCGCGACGTGAACCAGCTGCCCCCAATCGCGTTCGCTCAAGAAAAGACCGGTCAGACGTTTGGAAAAATGCTCTCCATTTGAAAGAAGCCCTTCGAACGCGATCGCGCGGGATGCCGGACCGTCATAGAAAAAAACGGCGATTGATCGCCCGGAAGGAAGGCTCACCCGGTAAGGCCGCGTGGGATCGACACCGCCCGTTTGCCACGCTGACGCGCCGATTTTACGCTCGCGTTTGGCCTGATGCGGCGCGAGAATCGTGAAGCGCACGCCGAGCTCCGCCATGATGTCCAGCGACTCCAAATCCACCGCCGTTTCCGGGAGCCACATTCCTTCCGCCGAACGGCCGAAACGCTTTTCAAAGTCGCGAAGGCCCCAATGAATCTGCGTGAACTTGTCGCGGCGGCTGGCCAGCGGCATGATCATGTGATTGAAGCATTGCGCGATGGCCGAGCCATGTCCGGAAAAACGCAGGCGGCTTTCTTGATCGGCGGTGATGATCGCCGAATAAAGATCGGGCATCTTGGTTTCGAGCCAGCTGAGGAGAGTCGGGCCGAAATTAAAACTGATGCGCGCGTAATTGTTGACGATTTTGCGGATTTCACCTCGATTGTTCAAAATACGCGAGGTCGCGTTTGGCTCATAACATTCGGCGCTGACCCGTTCGTTCCAATCGTGATACGGATATGCGGTGTCTTGAACTTCGATTTCTTCCAACCAGGGATTTTCGCGCGGCGGCTGGTAGAAATGACCGTGAACGCAGACGTAGCGGTCCATTAGAACACCCGTTCCAAGCGCAAGATGTGCGCCGGTTCGACCGATGGATCGAGGCGCACATAATTTTTATCGGTCCATGTGTAATTAGCGCCGGTCAGCAAATCGACCACTTCATAGCGCGCGCCGGGCTTCAGCCCGATTTCTTCCGGCGGCACCCAGGCGTTGGCATGCTGGGCGGAAAAAGGGTCGAGGTTCACGAGAACCAACAGCACGTTTGTTTTATCTGACGTCGATTTCACGTAAAAAAGCATCTGCCCGTTGTCCGTCTGCAGAAATTTGAGATTGGTCAGGCGATGCAGCGC
Organism: uncultured Elusimicrobia bacterium; assembly: GCA_964499015.1. Taxonomy (GTDB): domain Bacteria; phylum Elusimicrobiota; class Elusimicrobia; order F11; family F11; genus CAZCJA01. Next base: position 13,689 of record CAZCJA010000057.1, on the reverse strand, counting down.
CGGGTTCTGCTTGCGGATCGCATTCACGCGCGACACAAAATCGACGATATTCCCGTCCTTGTTCCAATCACGTTTCTTCAATTCAAAAATTTCCGACCGCGCGTACTGTTCGGTCCCAGGAATGGTTTCGTTTTCGCAGATCTCGTAACCGCTGTACATGCCGTACGCAGGCGACAGCGTCGCCGCCAGAACGAGCCGTATTTTAAACGCGGCGCGGCCGCCCTTCTGCAGATACTCGTTAATGTTGTCCGGCGTGTTGACGAAAAAATTCGGGCGGAAATAATCCTCCATTCCCGATGAAGTGAGCTCTTTCATGTACTCGACCAGTTCCGTGCGCGTGTTGCGCCAGGTGAAATAGGTATACGACTGCGAGAAACCCAGCTTCGACAAAAGCTTCATGGGCTTCGGACGCGTAAACGCTTCGGCGAGGAACACGACATCCGGATGCTTGGCCCGGACGTCCGTGATCAGCCATTCCCAAAACGGAAACGGTTTGGTGTGCGGATTGTCGACGCGGAAAATCTTCACGCCCCGGGCGATCCAAAATTCGAGGACCTTGCGCAGCTCCCCCCACATGGCGTCGGCATCGGACGATTCGAAATCCAACCAAACGATGTCTTCATAAACGTGCGGCGGATTGGCGGCCGGCTTGAGCGTCCCGTTGGGCTCGCGCTGAAACCACGAAGGATGCTCTTTCACCCATGGATGGTCGGGCGAGCATTGAATGGCGAAATCCATGGCGATCTCAAGGCCCATGTGGCGCGCGATCTGCACGAAATGGTCGAAGTCGGCCAGAGTGCCCAACGCAGGATCAACGGCGGTGTGCCCGCCCGCCTCATTGCCGATCGCCCAGGGGCTCCCGATGTTGCCTTTTCGATTGGTTTTACCGATAGGATGGAAAGGCGCCAGATAAACCACGTCGAACCCCATTTTTTTTATCTCGCGTAATCGCTCTTCCGACTGGCGGAACGTGCCGTGCGAGCGCACAAAGAATTCGTACCACGCTCCATAAAAACCGCCCGGACGGTCGGAAAAGATTTCAAATTCGGCGGAACGCGACGCCTCTTCTCGCGCGCCGTCGGTCCAGGCTTCGACCTGAAAAACATAGGTGGTGTTTTCACCCAGCGGAAATTTTCCCGCCCAAACGTCGTTCGGCAGCGGCGTCATGGGATTTTCCTGGAACGCGGCGTCGGTTTTCCTGCGCCACTTGACGACCGCGTGCATGGGATGAAAGCCTTCGCGAAAAATATCGGCGGTGACCACGCAGCTGTCGCCGACGACGCCCTTGGCCGTATAGCGTCCGCAGTCCACCGCGGGGCGGATGCGCTCAATTTGAATAAGCGGCTTCTTTTTAGATCCGATCATACGTTGCCGTCAATTTTTTCAATTTCGGGAGCTCCGCGCGCGCAAATTCTCCGCGTTTCAGCCGCCAATTCCAGTTTCCCCATTGCTGGCCCGGCGTGTTCATGCGCGCCTCCGAACCCAGGCCGAGCACATCCTGCACTGGAAAAACCGCAAGCACGGACTTCGCCGCCAACCCCGTGCCAATTAGACCCCAATGGACGTCTTTGCGTGTTGCCCCGATGAGACTCAAAATTTTCTGTTGTTCATCCGCGGAAAGTTTTTCAAACCAGCCGCGCGTCGTGTCGTTGTCATGGGTGCCGGTATAAACGGCGGAATTCCGCTCAAACGACGGGAACCCTTTATCAAATGAAAAATGAAGCACCTTCATCCCCGGAAAACCGAAGCGCCGGCGCAATTTCTCGATGTCCGGCCCGGTCGCGCCCAAATCTTCGGCAATAAATTTTGCGTATTCTTTTTTTTTCAAAACGGTTTTAAAGAAATGCTCGCCAGGCCCTTTGCTCCAAGTGCCGTTTTTGGCCGATCTATCGCGCGCGTCAATTTTCCAAAAACGTTCAAAACCGATGAAGTGATCGAGCCGCACCATGTCGAACAAACCAAGCATGTGGTGCAGGCGCGCGCTCCACCAGCGGTAGCGCGTCTTTTTATGCGCGGGCCACCGGTACAGCGGATTGCCCCACCATTGACCGGTCTTGCTGAAATAATCGGGCGGCGTGCCCGCGACGAACGAAGCCCGGCCGTCTCTGCGCAGATAGAACAATTCGGGGTGGGCCCAAACGTCCGCGCTGTCCTGCGCCACATAAATCGGGATGTCGCCGATCAATTTCACGCCGCGCTTCACGCAATGAGAGCGCAGGCGTTTCCACTGTTCAAAAAAAACGAATTGAACGAACGTATGGAAACGGACCTCATTTTCAAAAGAAGCTCCGCTTGGGCTTTTCCCTTTCCAGTCCATCCATGCGCATTGTTTGTTGTGCTCTTTCAGCGCAATAAATCGAGCGAAAGGTTCAAGCCAGCTTTTTCCCGACGAACAGAAGTCCGCGAAGGCCCGTTTGGACGAAAAATTCTCATAGGCCTTGCGGAGGCATTCATTCTTCTGAATTTTGGCTTGTTCATAATTGACGCGTTCGGTCGGCGACGGCTTGGGCAGCTGGGCTTTGGAGAGATGCCCGTCGGCCACCATGTCGTCCAAGCTGATTAAAAACGGGTTACCGGCAAAAGCGGAGAGCGCATTGTATGGTGAATCGCCCATGCCCGTGGGTCCGATGGGCAGCATTTGCCACCATTTCTGCCCGGCGCGGACAAGATCGTCAACAAACGCGCGGGCGGACGGGCCAATGTCGCCGATCGCATATGGAGTAAATAAGGAAGTGGGATGGAGGAGGAGTCCGCTGGAGCGTTTCACATTAAATGGTTCTGGAACAGAACCGCGAAACCAAGGAAGGCAAAAAAGCCGACGATGTCAGTCACCGTGGTGAGAATGATGCTCGATGATTGCGCCGGATCAAAGCCCGCGGCCTTCATCGCCAGAGGAATCACCGCGCCGGAAAAACCCGCGGCCAATAAGTTTACGATCATGGCGAGACCGATGACCACGCCCAGATAGGGGTTCCCGTTCCACATCCAGGCGATCAGCGCCGTGACCGCACCGATCAACAGGCCGTTGGCCGCGCCGACCAACGATTCCTTGATCACCATCTTTTTATAGGTCTTGGGCGTCACTTCGCGCATGACGAGACCGCGCATCACCACCGCCAGCGATTGCGCGCCGGTATTTCCCCCTTGCCCGGCCACGACGGGCAGGAACACGGCCAGGATCGTCACTTTGGCGATGATGTCTTCAAAAAGGCCCACCACCGACGCAGCGAGGAACGCCGTTCCCAAATTGATGTACAGCCAGGGCAAGCGCTTGCGCAGCGAATAGGAGACGGGCGAAAACGCCTGTTCGTCGCCGCCGGCGCCGAACATTTTTAAGAAATCTTCAGTGACGTCGCTTTGGACGTTTTCAAGAAGCCGGTCGCTTTTAACAACGCCAAGAAGATGATGCTCGCTGTCCACAACCGGTGCCGCGAAAAATTTGTGCTTGGAAAGCTGGCTTAACACCTGCTCGCGATCGTCAAAAGCATTAACCGTAAAGAGCTCCGTGCGCATCAGCGCGCCCAGCCGCTCGTCCGGGTGCGCGACAAGCATGTCGCGCATGTACATCACACCGACCAGCTGATCGGTATGATCGAGCACGTACACGTAGGAGACCGGCGCCTTGCTGCGGTGCAGCATGCGCAATTTTTGCACCGCCTCTTTCACGCGCGTTTCCTCATGGAAAACGATGAACTCGGTGCTCATGTGCCGGCCCGCGCTGTTTTCGGGATACGTGAGCAATTCCTGCACGGTGCGTCGCGTCCGTTCGTTGAGCGCGTCCAACAGCGTGCGGCGGTGGTCTTCGGGAAGCGAGAGAAGCAGGATGGCGGCTTGCTGGGCATCGATGCGGCTGGTGATGTCTTTATAAAGTTCGGGCGGCGCCTCCATCAGAAGGCCGGCGGCGTGAGACGCCTGGAGGCGAGAGAAAATCGCGACGGTGACGGCGGAAGGCAGAGCTTTCAGAACTTGAACGGCCTCTTTTTCCGCGATCGTTTCCAGCACATGGACCGCGCTGGCCGGGTCGGATTCGAAAAATTTCCGGACGAGCGGTAAAAGTGGAGAACGGATCGACATTGTTCCTCAATTCTGGCGGGATCGAAGTAAAAATGCAATAGTTTTTCCGTTATGGACGACTCGGTTTCCAAGACGTACACCGAAGACTATTTCCTCGAACGCTGCGGCGGCGTGGAGTTCTTCAAAAAATTCGGCGCCAATGTGCTGAAACCGATGATGCAAATCGCCGTTAACAAGGCGGAGCTGGCGCCCGGCATGAAGATTTTGGACATTGGCTGCGGGCGCGGCGAGCTGACGGCGAACCTCCAAGCGCGCGGCTACGATATCGTCGGCATCGACGGCTCCAAAGACGCCATCAAAATCGCACAGGCCACTTTTCCCGATGCCCGCTTCGTCGCCGACGACCTGTTTAAGGTCCGTTTTCCAGGCGCCTCATTCGACCGCATCTTTTTTCTCGGCATTATCGAGCATCTCACCGACACGGAGATCAAATCGTTCCTTGCCGAATTCGAACGGCTCTTAAGACCCAGCGGACGCGTGATCATCACAACCTGCACCAACGCTCTTTATCACAAAAAACTCACCTTCCGGCTGCGCGCCATGCTGGCCCGCATGCTTCACTTGAAACCGCCGACGCCGCCGCGCTCCGATGAAGACGAGATCATGCACATTAACGAACAGAATTTATATTCGTTGCCCAAACACGCCGGCCCGGCCTGGAATGCGCGCGTAGAGCCGCGCTTCAATCCCAAAGTCGAGGCCGATGATATTTATGGAAAACATCCGCAGGTCGAGCTGCCGATTCGCCGCGCGCCGGCCTTGAAAAAATGGGCTTTCAAGGTCATAAAACGAGTGCCGATTTTAAAAGTGGGCCTGAGTCGCGCCAACGTGATGGTTTTGATAAAAAAGTAATGTCGGGGTGTAGCTCAGTTGGCTAGAGCGCCTGCTTTGGGAGCAGGAGGCCGCAGGTTCAAGTCCTGTCACCCCGAAACTCTATGACGCGTATCATAAAAAACCGTGCCGTTTGCCGTTAGAATAAGCACATGAGAATAAAAAACGCCAAACTCAATAAATGGGTCGACGAGTGCGCGAAGCTTTGCCAACCGGACAAAATCGTCTGGCTGGACGGCTCCGAACGCGAAAAGAAAAAACTTGAAGACGAAGCCTGCAAGACGGGTGAGCTGATCCGGCTTGACCAGAAAAAACTTCCCGGCTGTTTCTATCACCGCTCCGCCCCCAATGACGTCGCCCGCACCGAGCACCTGACGTTCATCTGCACTCCCACCAAAGAAGAAGCGGGCCCCACAAACAACTGGATGGCGCCGGCGGAGGCGTATAAAAAAGCGCGCGACTATTTCAAAGGCTCCATGAAAGGCCGCACGATGTACGTTGTCCCCTTCTCCATGGGCCTCGTCGATTCTCCTTTTGCCAAATTGGGCATTCAACTGACCGACAGCATTTACGTAGCGTTGAACATGCGCATCATGACGCACATGGGCGTGGAGGTTTACGAGAAGCTCGGCACGGACGGAGATTTTACGAAGTGCCTCCATTCCAAGGCGACGCTCGACTTGAGCAAGCGACTGATCCTGCACTTCCCGCAAGACAACACGATCTGGAGCGTCAATTCCGGCTACGGCGGCAACGCACTCCTCGGCAAAAAGTGCCTGGCGCTGCGCGTGGCGAGCTATTTGGGCAATAAAGAAGGCTGGCTGGCCGAGCACATGCTGGTCATGGGTATCGAAGACCCGCAAGGCCACGTTACATACATCGCGGGAGCGTTTCCCAGCGCCTGCGGTAAAACCAATTTGGCGATGCTTGTTCCGCCCGAGCGTTTCCGCAAAATGGGCTACAAAGTGTGGACGCTGGGCGACGACATCGCCTGGCTGCGCGTCGACGAAGAAGGCGTGTTGCGCGCGGTAAACCCGGAAAACGGTTATTTCGGCGTGGTGCCCGGCACCAATTCAAAAACCAACCCCAACGCGGTCATCTCCATGCAGAAGAACACGATTTTTACGAATGTCCTGTTGAAAAAAGACAAAACCGTCTGGTGGGAGCATGCGGATGAGCCGCCGCCGTCTGAAGGCATCAACTGGCAGGGACAGGCCTGGACGCCCGGCATGCGCGACGAGGAAGGCAAACCGATCCTGGGCGCGCATCCGAACAGCCGCTTCACCGCGCCGATCGACCAAAACCCCGCTTTTTCCAAACGCTACTACGATCCGCGCGGCGTGCGCATCGACGCGATCCTTTTTGGCGGGCGCCGCGCCCGCGTGGCGCCGCTTGTATACGAAGCACGCAGCTGGCAACACGGCGTTTACGTGGGCGCAACGATGGCGTCGGAGAAAACGGCTGCGGCAATGGGAAAAATCGGCGACGTGCGGCGCGACCCGATGGCCATGCTGCCCTTTTGCGGCTACAACATGGGCACGTATTTCAAACATTGGATCGAGATGGGGCGCACACTGGTCTCGCCTCCGAAAATCTTCCGCGTGAATTGGTTCCGGCAAGACGCCCAAGGAAGTTATTTATGGCCCGGTTTCGGCGAGAACATGCGCGTCTTGAAATGGGTGATCGACCGCTGCCGTTATCAGGTTCCGGCGAAGGCGATGCCGGTCGGCTATGTCCCGTATCGGAAGGATTTCGACGTGGAAGGAATCGACATGCCCGAAGCCAAATGGCGCAAACTCTTTGACATCAGCAAAGCCGAATCGGAAGCCGAATTAAAAGGGCAGAAGGAATTTTTTGATCAGTTCGGAAAAACGCTGCCGGAGGAATTTACGCAGGAATGGGGCGAGCTGAACGACCGGATTTTAGGCAGCCCGTAGACTAAGCAGCTCGCAAGCTTTGCAGAGCGCCGAGCACCGCCTTGGTGACATCCACCGAAGCGCTCTGTTCCCAGTTCATCATTTCAACGATCAGCTGTCCCACCTCATCGGCCGATAAACGCCCATACGTGGCCTTATCGAACGCCCAATATGAACTTTCAAGCGCGTAAATTTTGACTTTCTCAAAACTTCCCTTATTTTCTTCCAAAATATTCATTGGATCGCCGATTTTCTCTTCCGAGAATTTAACGCCGCCAAGCCCCAGCAAGAAATTCTCGACCTTCGCGCGCGCCATAACGTCGCGCAAATCACGTAAATTATCAATACCAACCAGCATCACCGCGCCGCGCCCATCGTTGGCCGCTTCGATTTGACGGCCGATTTCCGCGAGGCGTTTTTTAAGGACGGCAAGGCGGCCGGCGTTCCCGGAGCGAATGGCCTCCTCAAGCATCGCCTCAACCTCGGCAATGTTGTGGACCGACAGGGTGTTCGTCGCGACGAGAGAGGAGCGCTCGTTGCGCCATTCCTGAAGCGCAAAGGTCGCCAACGGCAACGCGACCGCGTCGCTGCTTCTTTTTTCTTTCGCAAAAAATTTCCCCACCAACGAGCCGATCCCAATGGCAATGCCCGCAACTGCGGCGAGGGCCAAAAACGACAACCAGACGTTGCCCCCGTTAGCACCCATCAACAACGGCGTGGCGGCGATCAAAAGCAAATATGGACTAAGCGTGTTTAGATACCGCCATAGGCTCAATTCCGTAATGGACATCGTTTTGACCTCGGCCATCCTTCCGAACATGGGCCCAAAAATATCCTGCCAATCTTCCGGATCGAACACGAACGTTTCCTGCACATCTTTCTCAATCGTCGAATAAATAGGGCGTGAATTAAGCCAGGCGTAGTCCTCAAGACGCACTTTTGTATTTCTTATTTTTCCGAATATGCCGTTAATTTTCTGAATTGTCCATCCGCTGGCTTGCATCTCGTATACCGCCAAACGAGTGAGCGCGCGCCAGCGAACATAGGGTGACGCCGCAAGCTTGGTCCAGTCGTCGCGATTAAGTTTTGCCTCCGCGATTAAATCCGAAACAACCAAGGCCTCAAACAGTCCGGTTAGCAGCAGACTGTATTTGTCCTTGTCCCGTGATTTTGGATTAATGCGAATTCGCGAGTCTTTGATGCCGACGACGAATCCATCCTGGACTTCGAAATCGTATTTAACCGTCACATCGCCTTTTTCTCCATCCAAGCCGAATTTTAAATTGCTCTGCGAATTGTGGATAAGACGGGTCAAATACCGGTCGAAGTCATGGTCCGACACCAACTCTTCTTCCAGTTGTTGGCCGAGGATATTGTCCGCTTCCGGCGCTCTTACATAAAACACACGCTGTGCCTGAGCGCGTTGCCAAACGTATTGACGGGTCGGTATGTTCTGCGCGACCGGATTATATGGCCGGCTGCGCGGAAAATCCTTCGCCAAATTGGACCGGATCAAATAGGCATCCAGCGCGTTTGAAAACTGAGGGCTATTAATACGCAGTGTCTCGATATCATTCGGATGTGCTTTCAATACGTCTTTGATTTGATCCCGGCGGGTTTTCCATCCGACCAAATTCTTCATCATAATCTTGTCGTAGTCGAACTTTGCTTCTTTGCCTGAAAAAACTGTTTCCCAATACGTGCGGATTATCTCGCGGTACAACTTTTGAACGGAGGGCCTAATAAATGCGCCGCTGGCCACGCGAAAATCGGCGTATTCAACTTCCAAACGGTCCAAATAAGCCGCCAAGCGAGGAGATGCGAAATCGACTTTATACATCGAGGTCGGCCTCGATTTCATCTGGGCGCGCAACGCCTCTTCCAGCGAAACGCGGTTGGTTATGTTGCGGCCATAACCGCGCAAAAGCGTCTGAATTAATCCGTAAACCCGGCCCCAATCCTCATTTTCATAATGGCTGCCGCGATTGTGCGCGACCATGCCGACGATCGCCATCGAAAACGCCATCAGGACCATTCCTAACGGACCATACGAGATTTGCCCTGTTGGAGATGCCGCGGCGACCTGCGTAAAGACAATGAACGCCGCAAAGAAGAGCGAAACAAGAGGCTTGGCCTTTGTTAATGGGCGAATATACGCGCGCGCCGTGAGCAGCGTTTTGTCATCGGCAAGCGAAATGTCCCCATCTTGGATTTTACGGAACAAATCGTTTATGAACGACTGAACCCTCTGCCCGTCTTTTGTCGACGAGTGATGCAAATACATATAGGCAAGAGCGCGGGAAAGCGGAAAGTCCGCTTTTATTTTTTTTGCCTGCGTGAGCTTGGAAACATATCCAAAGAAAACCTGCACAAGCTCTTGTCGCTCCCTGGGCTGAGTTTCCAAAAGATAGCGCATGACTTCTTCCGTATTCTTATCGACAAAAAGTACGACCTGGATGGGTTGACCGGCCGCCAGACGCGAAACCGGACGCGATGCTTGTGTGCGCGCGGCCGGCTGATCGGATGCTTGCGGCGCCGCCGCCTCTTTTGTTTCCGTCTTGCCCGAATCGCGCCCCAGCACCACATCTCCGTCATCATTATCATCCATAACTATCGCCGAAGCCTGCGCTTCATTGCCCATAATCATGTTGAACGCTTCGTCTTCACTTAATGAACCATGCGCGCTTCCCGTTCCCATGATAAGGAGATCGCCCAAAACGGGTTCCCGGCCCATCAGGGCATCGGTAATGGCAACCCGTCCGTTTTCCTTAAGTCGCACGGTAATGAAGTCGGCTGTGATGGTGGTCTGCAAATACTGGAGCTGTGCACGCCGTCCTGGAAACGAGATTTCTTCATGAGCAAAGAACTTAACGCGACGCACGTCGTCTTCAGCAAGCCTTGAAATCGGGCCGGTAAAATTATCTGTTACCAACACCAGCTTATTGTCAACGTCGCGCTCCAACAGCAGGAGAACGCCCTGCTCTGCCGGCGCCGGAGCAACGGGTTTGGCCGGCAACGGAGGAAATTTACTCATAACGTTGGTGCTATCGTTACTTGCTCCGGTAATGATCAACCGATCGCCGACTTTCTTCACGATAAGCGTTGTCACAACGATTTTTATATTTCCAAAATTCAAAAGCAGTTTGGCGGTAACAGGAATTTCGCGGCCAGCGGTAAATTCATCACGCAAGGCGACTTTGGGATGGTTGAGCAGCGCCTTCATATATTGCCCACCCTTGTCTTTGAGCACGTACCCGTCGACGGTGGCTTCGGCGTTCGGTTCAACAGGTTTTCCTTGCCCGGCGACCGCCATTGCGATCGGCGCGATCGTTAACGCCAGGAAAAGCGCGGCCACGAGCGGATTAAGCGCGGCGTCCGGCGCGGCGGCTCCCATTTGCGTGAGCAGGAAGAACGGAATAAACGGCAAAAGGACTTTTGCGACCGACGGGCCGGACCCTAGCGCATCGATGCGGCGCTTCTCGCTCTCCACTTGCTCGACAAATCCCATCGCGTCCTTATAAGTTTTCGTGTCCATGCTGAGCAGGCTGTCGTGGCTGCGGATTTGGCTAAAAAATGACGGGAGCCAGGCCTGCGCGTCAATGTTTTCCTGATGAACATGATGTTGGAACAGCAAATTAATCAACACGTGCAGTGTCGGATACTTTTGCCCGTCATCTTTCTCTTCGGCCACTGTTTCCAGAATAGACTGAGCGTGAACCGACTTCACTTGGCTGAGCAAATAATAAAGAGCCTGCTCCGCCTGCAAACCCGGCTTAACGTGCGGCTTCTTATCGATGCCGGTGGTGAGCGGCTTCGCACCTTTGACGTTGGAATTGGGCGCTGGTTCCGATTCTCGAACGTTGGCCGGCGCCGGCGGCGCGGGTTCGGGCACGTCCTGACGCTCCGCGCTCCATAAATCCATCAACGCATCAATCTCGGCATTGCCCGATGACGGAACCGAATCAGACGCTTGCGGTTCCGGTATCGGGTTTAACACCACGATATCGTTCCCCACCTGTTCGATCACCAAACTCGCGACCGGCACGACTCGTCCATCCACATTCAAATTGAAAGGCTGTTTGACCGTCGCTTTTGTTTTCTTTATTTTGGCCAACGCTTCAACAAAACGCTTCGGCGCGCCCAACACGTAACCGCCCCCCTTCTTCACCACCTGCAGGGTTTGATTATCGGCGGCCATGGCAAATATAACCGGCATAGCGAAGAGGCCCGCCATCAACCAGGCGTACGGATTCGCAGGCCCGTTGGCTTTCGCACCCATCAGGAACGGAACGAACAAAATCAGCCAATTTTTGGCCGGTGCGCTTTTGAAGAAAGCGGCAATGTACGACCACCATGTCAGGCGCATGTTAATGACGGTGTCGGTGTAGGTCGCGTTATCGATGCGGTTCCAGAACCACAGCTTGTAAAGGACGGTTTTCAACAACGCCGGGTTGTTGGTGGCGCGCATAAAAATTTTCCCCTGCTCCGTCACCAACAGGTCGGCGACACGCGGCGCGAACAAATAGAAGCGGCTGTCGAACGCTTTCATCAAGCGAACGTAAATCTGCGGGTCTTTGATGGATTGTTCGTTGGCGAGAACAAAATCCACGGCGTTGTTCACGCCGAAGAACGTGTTTTGTTCGATAATCTTTACCGCGCCGTCGATCGAATGAGGCACCGGCCTGAAAATCCGGCCGAGCGCGCTTAAAACGGCTCCGGGGTTGAGCGCGGCCCAAAGCGCGATGACCGTGGCGATTAAACCGGCGGTGTTCGATTCCGATTGGACGTTCACGTTGCCGACGACGGGCACATTGGGATAAGTGATGCCGGCGCGAGAGTTGTAATTTGAACGAATATCGAGCGTCTGTCCACCGACGTTCATTTGCATGTGGTTATTGGATAGGGCTTGGACGGACTCAACCGCAGGCGTTATGCCTTGCAGCGCTTGCTGCGCGCGAGCCGGAGCGACATTGGCGCTGGCGATGAATGCCGCCGCGAGAATCAGCGCGGTGCGTGTGCCGTTGCTGAGAGTGGTTCCACCCGTGTTGATGTGTTGGGCCTGATCGCCCAACGTCAACTTTTCCCCCGCGAACAATTGAGCGAGCGGCGTGGTCTGGCGCAAAAACGTTTTCAAATAGTCGCTACCGCTGCCGGAGAAGGAGGTGTCGAACTTCGGCGTAACGACGATCACCTCAAATCCTTTTTGTTTAAAGAGCGGCGTCAGGCCCGCTGTGTGGAAACCGCCCGCCACCAGAACCCCGGTTTTCTTTTTCTCGCGCGCCATCGCGGCGAGCAAATTCTCCGCCATCTTCTCGTTGCGCGACTCGGCCAGGTGGTAAAAGTCTGCAAACCCCCGCTCCCCTAGCCCCTCTCCCCCTGGGAGAGGGGTTGGGGTGAGGGTTTTGTACTCCGCCCATTCTTCCGGCGTCAGTTCAAATTTCGCCAATTTCTCGGCAAGCATCGTGGCGACGAGGCTTTTCAGAATGGCTTTGTCGCTTTTCGCGGCAATACCTTCCACCGCACGATTGCGCAGAGAAGCCAGTTCGATAAAAAGGTTTCCGCGATCGATCGAATCGGCCAGCGTTAAATAGCGGACGTACGCGTGCAGGGCCGGATATTTCTTTTGATCGACGCTTAGCTGCCCATAAAGTTCAAGCGGCGAGATTTGGCCGGCGGCCACCAACTGCGCGGTTTGCGCTAACTTTTGGACAGTTTTACCGTCGCGGTGCGCCATCTCCGCCATAAGACGGTCGCGTTCCTGTTCAGCGGCTGCCAAATCGAGAGTTTTTTCCATCTTCAAAGCGCGGGAAAACGCGTGCGCGTTCGGCGCACCGTTGAAATCAAGGACGTTCAGCGCTGCAAGATAATCTTCAATCGTGTTTTCGCCGCGATGAAACGCTCGCAAGCTGGCAAACAGGTTTTGTGCGGCGGGCGTTAGCGTCTCAAATGATTTCTCGAGAGAAACATACCGGGCCTCGATTTCCCTAAGGACGGTGTCCTGGTGCGGTGCGGCTTTCTGGTAAGCGAGAATGTTGTCGGCGTAAAGCTGGGAATCGTCAACGCCGACCATGCTCGATAGTTTGTTCTCCGCGGTGAGACCGGCCCATGACGCGCCGGAAATAATATTTTGCGCAAGCAGGTAATCGCCGATGTTTTTGGCGGCCGACGGAACCGGGAAAGAATGGAACGGGGCGAAGTTAAACGCGCCGTTGGCGGCTTCGACGCCGATCACCACGTTTTGGGTCCGCTTCAAAATTTCGCCGATGTTGCGCTGGGCCTCAACGTTGTGGTGGACGTCCTGCAGTAAAACGATCGTGGGCCGCGTGCCGTGGCCCTGGGGACGGGAATTCAACAAGCCGAGATGGGCTATGCTGGCATTGAGAAACGGAAAGGATTGGGAGGATGTTATCGATGGAGCGGAAACGAGGGCCGAGGCGCGCATTTGCGCGCGGCTTTTCCAGAAGTCGACCTGCGCCGCCTCAACCCAGGCGGGCGAAAAAACGACCTGTGTGAACAAAATGATGCTAGAGAGGGATGCGGCTCCCCAGCGCGCCGCAGTTTTCTTCATGCGTTTAATTTAATAAACAGAGCTTAAGATCGCCTTAAGCTTTGGTTACAAACTTGTAAACAGGAGCCCCTTTCATGTCCAAAGACATTAAAACGCATAGCCGCACCGTTACCGACGGACCCGAACGAGCCCCTCACCGGGCCTTTTTTAGGGCCATGGGCTTGAATGATGGCGATATTAAGAAGCCTTTTGTGGGGGTCGCCAGCTCCTGGAATGAGGCCACTCCGTGCAATATAACGCTGAATCGCCAGGCGGCGGCCGCTAAGGTCGGGGTTGCCAAAGCAGGCGGAACGCCGCGAG
>CAZCJA010000056.1:0-15945 GCA_964499015.1 uncultured Elusimicrobia bacterium | reverse complement strand
TACGAAGAGGCCGGAGAAGCTGGAGGCTTTCTTCTTCCAGTGCGGGACGCAAAAACACCTTCTTAAAGCGCTGTCGGTATTACGCGATCTCAAGCTTGAGGGAACGATAACCGGCAACATCCACATCGGGAACCTGGGACGCATCGGGTCCATCACGAACAATCCAAAAAATATCATGGCTTGGAGCGGCGTCGGATCTTTAGAAGGGCCGCGCGACGAGGTCGCCGTTCGAAAAAAACGGGTGGCGTTTCTGTTAAAAAAGACTGGCGCAACCCTTCACTGGCTCACGCAGTCCAAAGCCGATTTACTGGAACGATTCCCGGGCCTATTACAAACCGTGTTCGGCGTGCGCACCGAGACCCTTTTACCCTTGATTAACTCGACCTTTTCCTTGCTCAATGGAACACCGACGTCCACGGCCATCAAGGGACTTTATGCATGTCTGAACCGCCGCATTAGCCGGCCCAGCACGCCCGTTGCCGATGGATGCGGCTACTATTGGTTTGCTCCGGTTCTGCCGTGCCGGGAAGACGTCATCGCTCGGGCACTGACTGTTTATGAACAACTCTTTCAGCGCGCGGGCTTTCCTTTCCAAGCGACATTGCAGATGCCGGGGGAAAGAGCCGTCATGGCCGTCTTGTCGATTGGATACGACAAACAAAACCCGAGCGCCTGCAAGGCGGCCGCTGCCTTCTACCAAGAGGTGATTTCAGCCAGTAAAAAAATGGGGCTTTATCCATACCGAACAGGTCTAAATAGCGGGTCTAAATACATCGACCGGAACGACACCTTTTGGCAGGTGCTAGGCAAACTGAAACACGCCATTGACCCTCAGAACATACTCACGCCCGGCCGCTGGGAAGCTGCGCGCCACCAACGCATCAACCGCCCCAAAAACTAAGCCCTAAATGAGTGTTTCATGAGCTCGATCTTGCCGTTTTATAACTTCCGATAATATATATTATGAGTCATACTAACCCTGAAACGCCTTTCTTAAAAGATCGAAACAAACCTTCATCTATATCGACATATTCACTTGTAATCAAATGTTTTCGATAGATATATAAATTGTTTTTATGTTTTTTAATCTTAGCGGTTGGTGAAAGATGTGAAAAAGTTCAGATCGCTCCTCAAAATGTTGGCGCGGGGATGAAACGGGTTTTTCAATTTCGTTTTTGGGGGTATCCAGGTACCCTGAAAATGGAAATCGGTTTTGGGCCAAAAAGGCCATGGGACGGATGGATGCATGCCGGGCAAAACAAGGGCCGAACGGAGCAGAGGAGGGCGCCCCAGTCCCCCAAAAGCAGGCCGGCTGGAAAATACCACGAAGCGCTTAGCTTACCCCCATTTTTGAAGAACGATTTTGGGGGTATCCCAGTACCCTAAAATGTGAAATCGCCCCTTGTCCAAAAAAGACCATGAAGAGCCTCCGCCCTGCTTCTGGGGTGATGCGCGCCCCTGAAAAAAGACCATCAATAGTCCCGGACTAATTTGGGGGTATCGAAGCATCCGAAAATCGCTTTTTGCTGGTGGGCGTTAAAAAACCATGAAGAGAGGTTTTGAAACCTAATGGGCGGGAAAGGAGGCAAAAACGAGAAACAAATTTGGGGGTATCCAGATACCCTGGAAAGCGTTTTTAAAAAAGGCCGGAAAAGGTGGGATAACTATTTTTGCGGGTTTTTGAAAAAGCCAAACCCAATCAGGGCATAACCACCCAAGATCAGGAACGGGGAAAGACGGCTGGCCGGGTTTTGGGCCAAGGAATCGGAAAAAGACAGCACAACGAAGCCAACAAACACCAAAAGAGATCCCCCCAAAACAAATTTCAAACCGCGCGGGGATAAAAAAGAAGCGGCCGGTGAAACGGACGGCGCCGGCGAAGCGCTGGAAGGCAGTGAAGGCCTATGCTTTCGGGCCATTGTCCCTATTAACGCAGTTGCGGCAGCGGCCGAAAACCTCGTGGCGGTGGAATGTAATTTTAAAGCCGATTTTTTTGCAGCCCTTTTCCTGGATCTTTTCCACTTCCGGCCATTGGATTTCCTGAATCGAGCCGCATTGAATGCAGATTAAATGATCGTGATGCGGGCGCTCATAGTTCACTTCGTAGCGCGGCTTGCCGTCGGATGGGGTGACGCGGTCCACCAGCTTGCACTCTTCCAGCATCTTCAGCGCCCGGAACACCGTGACTTTCCCCACCCCTTTTGGTTTCAACGCTTTATAAATCTCATCGCTGCTCACATGATGGTTGGCGTCCAACAGATAATCCAGGATCATGTTGCGCTGGTTGGTCATGCGCAACCCTTGGGAATGATGATATTCCTGAAATTTTTGGCGAATGCGGTCGGCATAGCCATGCCGTCCGGCGGCCCAGGTTGGGAAATACACGAGTTCGTCAGTCATGGGGATGATTATAGATCAATTTCGCGGGTCGACGACTTTATACGGGTTGCCGATGCGGCGCGTGTACGACGTGCCCACGGACATGATCCCGTGAATGTGTCCGAACGCCAGGTTGATTAAGATCCCGAACACCGCGTGCAATAACGCGTAGGCCAGCAGGTTCCTCCGACGGAAAAAGAGCGCGGTGAAAAGCACGCCGGAAACGAACGTCACGGTCATCAAAACGGGGTTCGGCGCGTGCGCGAGTGAAAACAAGAGGCCATTCAGCCACGGAATTAATCTCTGCCGGCCGGGCAACCCGTCTTCCCATCGATTGGCAAGGAAGCCCAACAGCGCGTATTCCTGCGCAAAGCCCCAGAACGGATACCCGAAAAAACTGAACTTCCAGTTCCAAGCGGCGAAGCTTTCCCGATAGAACGCCAGAAAAATAAGCGGCAGCGCAAAGGGCAGGGTGATCGGCAGCGCCAGTTTCATGGCCGGCCAGAAGGTGCCGCGGCCCAAGCCGATCCGTTCGCGGCTGTCCCCGTGGTACTGGTTTGAGGCGATGCACAGGCCGATGATGATCACGGCCACGACCAAAATTGTCGGGCGAAGGGCGCCGCCAAACCAAATGATCCACTCGGCAAGCCCGTAAAAAAGGGCAATTTCTCCTATGGAAATCCAGCGCGGTCGCGGTGTCATCGCAGCAGTTCCCCCAGCCATTTGCAGACAAAGCCGCCGCCAACCCCGACATACGTGCCCATTAAAGCGCCAAAAATGGCCATTAGAACGCCGATATGGGCTTGGTTAGGCCGATACACCGCCGCAACGATTGGAGCGCTCACAGGCCCTCCTACGGTCGCTTGGGACGCGGTGGACAAAAAGAACAGCGGCAAGCGGAACCATTTCCCGCCCGCGATCATCAAAATTCCATGGACGATTAGCATCACCGCGCCGAACACCGCGTAAATCGGCGCGTCGAGCGCGGCGTTAAAGGTGGTTTTCGCGCCGATCGAAATCAGAACCAAATACAGGAAGAACTGTCCGACCGCGGAGGCCTTGTGGTCTTCCAACTTTCTCATGGGCGTCAGGGCCAGAATAATGGCCAGTGTGGAGGCGATCAATAACGCCCACGCGGTTTTTGTAAGGAAAGTCAGATGAGGCGCGATCAACCCCGCACACTGCGCAATGATCCATGACATCCCCAATCCAATCACGATGACAACAAGCGTCGCCCCGGCTCGCCTCTGGCCGGGGCCCAGGTTCTCGTTAAAACCTGGAGCCCGGCCAGAGGACTCGCCAGAGCGACGTTCATCATCAATCGCGTTAAGATAATTATTAATGCGCGGCTGATGGGCGGCGGCCATGACGAGCAGAGCCATCCACGCGTACGACAAAAACGTGTCCACAATAATCAACGGCGCGTAGGCCGCGTCCGGCATCTGCAAAATTTCTTTGACCGCCAGCATATTCGCGCTGCCCCCCACCCATGTGCCCAACAGCGCGCCGACCGCTTTCCATCCGTCCTCCGGGAGTTTCGCGGCGAAGAGAGCGTAAGCGACGATCGCGCCCGCCACCATGGTTCCCACCGCAAGTGTTACCGCGAGCAGCGCACGCGGGCCCATGCGCACCAAGTCCGTCACCGGCGTGCCGACCAGCATCAGGAAAAGCGCCGCTGTTAAAACATAGAGCGTAATCGCGGAGTAGACGGGCGAATCGCCGGGAAGAAAGCCGATTGTACCGGCGAGGATGGACAGAAAATAGATCCAGAACGGCAGAGGAAAGAAGGCGGAGATTTTGTGGCCGGCACGCGTGCGGAAAAACAAAACGATCGCCGCGGCCAGCGCGACGACCTTCAGCAGCGTTATTGGGTCTTCAAATAGAAGCGGCGCCACAAGTAGTAGACCGGAACTCCGAGAATAAAAATACCCAGCCCCAAATACGACATGGGAATGCCGAGCTGGAATGTTTCGAAGGTGAGATACTGCTGGCTGCGCTGATTAAATTTGACGACCAACATGGCCAGCGAGATCACGATGTAAATGATCGGAATCACGGGATAGCCCCAGCAGCGATACGGGCGGGGCATGTCCGGATATTTTTTACGGAAAATAAAAATGGAAAACACGGTCATCGAGGCGATGATGACCAGCGGAACAGACACCAAAATCAGGATCTGTTCGAATTTCCCCAACGCGATCAGCACGCACGCCCACAGTCCCTGGAACCAGATGGCGCCGCTCGGGGTCTGAAATTTAGGGTGGACAACACCCGTGAAGCGGAAGAACAAGCCGTCGCGGCCGAGCGCGAACGTTGTGCGCGGGTTGGCCAGAAGCGAGGCGCTCAAACAACCAAGCACCGATGTCGCGACGAGAACCTGAATCAAGCGCGTGGTCCCCTCCCCGAAGAGATTGGCCGCCGCCAAGTGCGCGATTTTTACTTCCCCGACCAGCTGCTGCAGCGGCACCGCGTACAAGTACACCGCGTTCATCAAAATATAAATCGCCGTGGTGGCCAGCGTGCCCATGATGAGCGACACCGGAATCATTTTTTCGGGATTCTTAACTTCCTCCGCGACCAAGACGGTTGAATTCCAGCCGGAATAGGTAAACGCCATCGGCACCAGCGCCGCCGCAATCGCGGTGAAAATACCGGTCGCCTCACCGGTAAACAGCGGCGAAAAATGGCCGACGTTGCCGTTGCCGATCAGGAAACCGGCGACCACAAGAATCAGCATGGCCACGACCTTGGTCGAGGTAATGCCGTCCATAACGGAGGCGCCGAGTTTTAAATCACGTGCGTTCAGCACGGTCAGAATAAAAACGACGGCGATGGAAAAAGCTTTGGAGTTAAACGAACCGGTGGGCATGCCCAGATATTCGGCGAAGCCGATGGCCAGAAGCGCGATGGTGCCGGTGCTGGTGACGAGCGTATACGCCCAGCCATAGAGAAACGCCACAAGCGGACCATAGGCTTCGCGCAAGAAAACGTAATTACCGCCGGCCTTGGGAAACATCGCGCCCATCTCCGCGTAGGTCAGCGCGCCGGTCGTCGCCATGAAGCCGCCGATCAACCAGGCGACCAGCACCCAGCCCGCGGACGGCAGGCCCTGGGCAATTTCACCGGGGGTGGTGAAGATGCCGACGCCTATGATGTTGCCGATGACGAGCATCGTGCAGGAGAAAAGTCCGAGATCTCTTTTTAGTTCTGCGGTCATAGGGCCTCCAAAATCAGGCTTTCCGTATTGTTAACGCAAAAATGCGCGTGCCGAAGTGCGACTGCTCTTCCAAGGTATACGAAAGCCCCATCTCTTCCACAATCGTCCTAATCTCGTTTATGTTATAGGCGGATTTAAGGCTGGCATAAAACTGATCGCGAAACGCCGCCGAAAACGGCGCAATAAAAGGGGCGATGCACCGGTAATAAAAAAAACCAAGGCTAGACGGGCGGACCAAATCCGCGATAAAAATCTGTCCGCCTTTTTTCAGGACACGCAGCATTTCTTGGATCGCCGCCCGTCCGTCCGGAAACTCGTGGAAGGCAAGGCTCGAAACGACCAGTGAAAATTTCTCTTCGGGCAATCCGGTTTTATCCGCGAAGCCCCGCACCCACTCAACGGGGATTTTTTTGCGGCTCGATAAGTCGGCCGCATGTTTCAGCATTTCGGGCGATGCATCGAGACCGGTGACCGACCACTCCGGCTTCGCGCGAGCAATTCCGGTCGTCACCCAGCCGGGGCCGGAACCGATATCGAGAACCTCCGCTTCTTTTTGATCGCCGAATTTCGCCATAACTTGACGCACGAAGCGCCTTTCACCGATGCGCATAAGGAAACGTCCGGATTCATAAATAAAGGTTTGGGCGTGATCGTGATGGAGATATTGCGCGGAGTCTTCGGCGAGCCGTTTCATATTATTCGCCAAAAAGAGTGCCGAAATAAACGATGCGGTCGCCAACGGTTTCACCGCCCATAAACTGCTCAAGCGGCTTACCGAAGCGCTCCTGGAACGTCATGCGGCGCACGCGTTCGCCTGATTGCGGCGCTTCGATAATCTCGCCGTTGCCGGCGTAGAACATCACGTGAACGATTTTATGCGGATTCTCGGTCTTGGCTAGAAAAATAACATCGGCCGGCTGCAGGCGGAACGGACGCACGCTGCGCGCCCGCATAAACTGTTCGTGCGCGTCGCGCGGCACGATCCAGCCCACTTGGCGGAACGACCAATTGATCAGCCCCGAACAGTCGACGCCGGTCGCGGACTTTTTAACGCCCGGATTGTGCAGCGAACGGCCGCCCCATAAATAACGATTCCCGATGTGCGACGCGGCCGCTTCCAAAATTTTGGCGCGGATTTCTTCCAATGGAAGCGCCAAGCGCTCCGGTGTTTTCAAAAACGTTAAATCGGGCGTCAGCGCGGCGGCCTCAATCCAACCGGGATAGCCCTGCCATTTGTTGTTGTGCGTAAATTCTTCCTGGTCCATGCACTCGACGCGGAACCATTTGCCTTTTTTCTCCAGCACACGCACGCGTTCGCCAAGCTCCACCTGTGTTTCCTGCAGTTCGTCGAATTTGTATTTCCCGCTGGCGGCCTTGGGCTTGGCGCGAACGTCGGCGACGGGCACCTTCACAGCCATGTCCGCCGGCAGCGCCACGTCAGCGGCCTGCGCGCGCCCCATAAAAATGAAAGCGGCGACAACAAGCCACTTCCTCATTCGGTCCTCTTCATCAGGCTGACCAGCGCGTTGTATAGAACGTCAGCCACCTGCTCATGATGTTTCGGCGTGAGCATAATTTCCTCAAACTCCGGCAAAACCAAAAACCCTTGTTCGAGCAAAATCGACGGCATTTGCGTCGTCCGGCACACCGCCAAATTCGAACGCCATATTCCCTGGTCGCGGAACTTCACGCGGTCACCGTAAATACGGTGGATTTCTTCGGCGAGCCACCGGCTTTGGGGGTAGTAATAATGGACGCTGTAGCCTTCCTTTTCGCGCGGGTTCTGCCCTTCGGGAGAAGCGTCGCAATGGATGCTAATGAAAAAATCGGCGCGGCTCTGCCACGCCATCTTCACGCGATCCAGCAAAGACAGTTCACGCGTGCCGTCTTGGATCATCACCACGGCTGCGCCGCGTTGTTCAAAATAACGTTTGACCACCTTCGCCACGGCCAAGTTGACCGCTGCCTCGGTGTTTCCCCATGGGCCGATGGTGCCGAACGCCGACGGCGAATGCCCCGCATCAACCGCAACGGTAAGCCCCTTTAAACCGCCTTGCCATTTTGGCCGGTTACGGATTTCCAAAATCAGCGTGGTTCCTTCGTACCGCACGTCGTAGCCCCAGGGAACTTTCTGATTGGTCTGGACGTCCAGCACATACGTGAACGGCAGCGGCTGGCTCCAGCTCAGCTCTGAAACGACGGAATTGCTGGAACGGTAACGCATCCGGTCCGTGTCGGCAATCACGTTGTACAACGTGAGCTGAAGACGGTGCGGATCTAAAAATTGCTCAACTTTGTGCGCATGAATGTATTGCAGAGGAACTTCGATGATGGTGCTGGTCGTGGTTGTGCTGATGCGCAAGTTTCGCGCCACGCTGCGCGCGGGCATGGTTCCCGACGGCAATTCAACGACGCTTTTCTTGCTCACCCAACCCTGGATGTTGCGGTCGAGCGCGACGCGCACGTAATCGCCCCATTCCCCCGATATTTCCAGCCGCACGCCCTTCAGCAAGTAAAGGTGATAGCCGTAACTTGTTCCCGGCCCCGTGAGCAAGACGGCGTCTTCGGTGAGATCGGCGATGCGCGGGATGGCGCGGCGCTGAACGGTAATGGACGCCCCCGACTTCTTGGTGAGTTTTTTTCCATTCGCGCGGCGTAAAGAGAAGACGATGTCATCCTCTTCATGCGTGTCGTTGGGTTGAATTTTATAAACGCCCTTAAAAGAACCCGGAGACGTTTCGATAAGCGGGTAATCACCGCCTTTTTCTTTAAATCTAAACGTGCCTTTGCTGCCCGCCGGCCCATTCACCACCGCGCTCAGCACATCGCCCGGACGAACGACAACACGCCCTTGCGGCGACACCGGCTCGATGTGGTCGGAATCGGCCGCGATTACCTGCGGCGTTGAGGCGACGGAAAGTTTGCGCACAACGGTCGTCGTTGAGATGCCGTCCATGGCAACCGCCGTAATGATAAACGGCCCTTCGGTGAACGGGATCATGACCAGGAAGCCGCCGTTCGAGTGCGGCGTCACCGTCGTGCCGTTTATCACAAGCGTCGACGTCGCGGGCAGGACGGATCCGAAAACAAAGGACTCTTTCACCGCCGGCAGCGTCGCGTTTTCGTACGGCTGAATTAAACGCAAGAAAGGCTCCGCGGAAGCGGGCGCCGCGAGCAGGCAACAAACGATGGCGAATTTAAGGTGTTTCAAAAGGTCGGTCCCACCGTTATAAACCAAACTTCGCGGCCGTCGTCGGTGCGCTTGGCCCACTGCACGGTAAGGTTAAGCTGATAAGACTGCAAAATGAACGTCGGCCAGGAGATGCCCACGCCCGCCGAATTTTCGGTAGTTGAAAGATCAAAATCGCGGCGTTCCTCGCGGTTGTTCCATCCGTAACCAATGTCATCGAACAATATTAGATAAGCCGCCTTGAAAAAGAAATCGGGGAATAGAAATTTCGTGCGCGCGTTCAGATACTTTAGCCGCAGGCGCGCTTCCACGCTCGACAAAACCACGTTCGATTTTTTATTGGTGTCGGCGCCGCGTGAAACGCCGCGAATGCGGTCGACGCCACCCAAGCGGAACACCTGCGGCGTGTCCCCGACGCTTCGGCCATAGAACAAACGCGTCACCAACGTACTTTCTCCGGCGAGCGGATGATAATTGACGCCTTCGGCGTTGCCGGTTTTGTAATTCTGATTTCCCTCGCCTGCATCAACGCTGTCCTGATACGTCAGCGACAAACGGCTCCCGCGCGTCGCCACCAAATAGCGGCCCGTCACAGTGTCGCGAATATAGCCGGTGATCCAGTAGCGGTCCTTCAAAACGCTGTCAGGCTCGCTTTCATCCAAATACGTGTCTTTGCGGTTCGTGATGCCCGCGCCGGCGATCACCGAATTGACGCGGTCGAGCGGATAACGAGAGAACCCCACCACGTTCAGCTCACGGCGCTGATCCTGCTCATCGAAATCACGGTAATACTGGGTGCGTTGAAAGCCGAGCGTGAAATCCGGGCGGAAGCGCGCGTAGGTATAGAAAACGGCGAGGTCGAGAAAATCGACGCCCGAAGCGTATTGCATCTGCTGCTGGATCTGGTGATTGCCAAGCATGTCCGAGCCCTGCCATATATCGGCCGCGACAAGACCGTCGAGCGTCGAGTAATACAGAAACGGCAAGAATAAATCGGTCGAGGCCTGAAATTTGTACGGCTTCACCGCGCCGGTAATGTACGGCGATTGAATATCGTCGGTCCAATGGCGCAGCGCGTACATCGATGTGTCGATTTTCTCCGGCACAGTCAGCGGGTCGGGCTCGGCGGTCAAAACAGGCAAATCCTCGTAAAAATAAATATGCCGGTTGCCGGCGTCAAACCCCACGTAATAAAGCGAATTCCCTTTTTTTACCGCGCGCGGCGAGAACGCGCCGCCCACCATGTTCGTCAACTTCTCCAAGCCCTGCGTCTGCGGGTGAAAACGGTACAGATTGAATCCGTATGAATTTTGGTCCTCGCGGTCGCGCACGAACACGATTGAACCATCCGGCATCATTTCTGGCTCGGTCTCTTCGCCGAGATAGTTGGTGACCGCCGTGACGAGGGCGCTCTCCAAATCGATCCGAAACAAATCCCGCCCCACCGGCTGGTTCTTATCGTCGGCCACCTCGCCTGAAAAAAGAATTGATTTCCCATCCAGCCCCCACACCGGATCGCGCTCGTCCTGCGGCGTGTCGGTGAGCCGCTTAACAACCTCGCCTTGGCGGTTAATCAGATATATATCGTTGAATCCGCGCACAAGCCCCACACAAGCGAGCGTTAGACCGTCGGGCGAAAACACCGGCGCGCGCACCTCGTCGAACGGGATCACAACCGACGAAAGACGGCGGCGTTCAATATCGAAGAAATAAATTTTGTCGCGCTGGGTTTTTTCGCCGGCGAAAACGAGCGTCGTCCCATCCGGAGAAATCGACAGAGAACGGCCTTTGGTGTGCAGGTTTTCAAACCGCTGCCAATCAAGCGTCACCAGAGCGCGCGTCCGCTTGGTTTCGACGTTCAACTCATAAATCAACGAATGGCCTTTCTGATCGGAAAAATAATAAATGCGTTTTTCATCGGGCGACAGTACCGGCGACTCGTTGGACTGCGGAATGCCGTCGGCGAACGTCAGTTGGGGACCATAAGCCTGCGGGGTTTTGGCGACTTTAAAAAACGCCGCGTATTTATCTTCCATGTATTCATGAAAGCGGCGATCAAAGCGATAAAGATCCGTGCCCAGCATCTGGTCGAGCGCGGATGAAATATCAAAATGGTCCTTCATCAGCAGCAGGAGTTTGTTCACTTTGTCGGGGCCGTATTCGTCGGCCAAAAACCTCATTGCGGCTTCGCCGGTCTTGTAGCCGAGCGTAATCTGGTTGGGTTTCAAATGCGCGAATCCGTGCAGCTCCGGCAGTTCCGGCAGCTGTTTGTGATAGACGGCGTCGCGCGTGACCATATCCCCCGTCGGATCGTCGATTGAGCCCGACCCGTATTCGGCCATGCCTTCCATGAACCACAGCGGATAGAACGGCGATTTAAGCAAGCGCACCGATTTCCACCAGCCGCCATAAAGCACGTTGAATTGGACGACGTGGCTGAACTCGTGATCGATGACGTGTTTAAGCCACGTCAGCGAACCGTCGTTGAAAACCAAAAAACGGTTCTTAAACGCTTCGGTGACGCCGCCCGTGCCTTCGCCGATGGAAACGATATTGGTCTGTTCGAATTCGTTGTGGTTGGAATAGATGAAAAACGGCGTGCGTTCCGTGACGGAGTAGCCCAGGCGGGCGCCCACCTCCCTCCATGATTCTTCAAGGTATTGGGCAATGAGCGGCACCATGCGCTCGGTCCCGGAATCGTAATAAACATCGAAATGCTCGGTTTGGGCCGACATCCAGTTGAATTCATTGACACGGACCGTGTTGTTGCTGAGGGCAAACGCGGAAGGGCTTAAGAAGAGAAAAAGGAGAGAGAGTGTTTTGCGCATTTCGCCTTTAGTTTAACAGGCGTTTTCTGCGCTTCACAGGGGCGGAAAAATTAAGTTTTTAGATGTTCCAGACGTCGCCGAGAGTGGCGCGATCGTTTTTACCGCTGTATTTTTTAAGCAGCTCTTTCTCCTGGTCGCGGTCGTAACGGCGAATGGAAAGGTCGATTTTGCGGTCTTTCTTATTAATTTTTATGACCGTCGCGGTGATGGCCTCTCCCTCTTTATACAGCGAGGACGGGTCGGGCGCGTCATCAAATTTTCCGCGGCCTTCAATTTCATTGGCGCGGACAAAACCGTCAAAGCCGCCTTCCAATTTCACGAAAATGCCGAAGTCCAAAACTTTGGAAACCGTTCCATTCACAACCTGGCCGATCTTCAACGACGAGAACGGATCTTTACTGAGCTGCTTCAGGCCGAGCGCCATTTTTTCTTCCTGAACATTGACGTCGATAACCACCGCTTTGATGGCGTCGCCGGGCTTCACGAACTTGGAAGCGTCGGTTACGTTTTCCGTCCATGAGAAATCCTGGTTGCGGATTAGCGCTTCAAGGCCGGACGGGAGCTTCACGAACGCGCCGAACTTGCTGATGTGGCTGACTTGGCCTTCGATCTGCGAGCCCGGTTTGTGGTCCTGCTTCAATTTTTCCCACGGGTTCTGGCCGGCGCGCTTTAGGCTTAGAGAAAGCTTTTCTTTTTCGCGGTCGATCGCAATAACTTTCACGTCGACTTCTTGTCCCGGCTTCACAGCCTGCTTCGGATCTTTAATGCGCTCGGTCCAGCTGAGTTCGGAGACATGGATCAAGCCTTCGATGCCCGGGGCGACTTCAACGAACGCGCCAAACGGAGCGGTGCTTTTGACTTTGCCTTTGATCATGCTGCCGACGGGGTATTTTGCTTCGATGCCGTCCCATGGATGGACCTGGAGCTGCTTTAAGCCAAGCGAAATGCGCTGAGTGGCCGGATCGTGCTTCAAAACTTTGAGGTCGAGTTCTTGACCGACTTTGACGACGGTTTGAGGTTTGTCCACGCGCGACCAGGCCATATCGGTGATGTGCAGCAGGCCTTCGATTCCGCCAATGTCGACGAACGCGCCGAAATTAGTGAGCGCAGTGATTTTGCCGTGAACGGTCTGGCCGATCTGAAGCGAGCCGAGCGTCGCTGTGCGTTTAACAAGAAGTTCCTGCTCCTGAATGCGGCGGCGGGAAACGAGGACGTTACCTTTTGCCTTGTCCATTTCGAGCACCACAACATGAACGGTCTGGCTCAGCCATTTGGCGGCATCGCCGACGGGTTTCAAATCGATTTGTGAAGCGGGCATGAACGCGTCCAAGCCGATGTCGACGATAACGCCGCCTTTGACTTTGCGCGTGATTTTCCCTTCAACGGGCTCTTTCTTTTCGAACGCCTGGGTGATGACGGTCCAATATTTGCGCTCGCGGCCGGCTTTCCAAGAGGCGACCGGACGGCCTTCGGGGCCGGAGATGCGCTGCACAAGAACCGGGATTTCGGCGCCCACGGCCGGAACCACGCCGCCGAACTCCGCGAGAGGAACGGCCGCTTCCTGCTTCAAACCGACATTAACGAGAAGATGGGTCTCGTTCTGGCCGACGATGGTGCCGTTCACAATCTCGCCGGGAGCGGCGTTTTGTGCGGCCTCCTGAGCGAGTAATTGCTCCATGCTAAGTTCGTCAGTCATTGTCATGTTCTCCATAAATATAAATATCCTTATCGATTGAGTTTACTACGGTTAGGGGAGTGTTCTGTTCGGGGGAACGTGTGAACCATACCAAATTTATCGGTATTCGGGGTGGGCCTCTTTGAGGGCTTTTACCTCGGCCATGACCGCGTCCGCGAGGGCCTGGTACGACTCATATTGGGCGGGAATTAGAGGCTTACCGAATGTAATGCTCACCTGCTTTAGGCGGAGGAGCGCGCGGGCGGGCGAATTATGGATGTATGCCGGTACAACGGGTGTTCCCGTGCGCATGGCCACCATTCCCACTCCCGCTTTCGCGGGCCGGAACTCGTCCGTGGTGCTGCGTCCGCCTTCCGGGAAGATAATAATAGGCTGGCCGGATTTGAGAATCGCTTCCGCGGCGCGAATGGCCTCGGTGCCGGAGTTGCGATTGAGCGGGTGAGCGTTCAAATTGGTGATCAGCCAGCCAAACGGCTTGAAGGCGAACAGTTCTTTCTTGGCGATGAAATGCACGGGGCGTTCTATGGAAATACCGACGATGGGCGGATCGGCGTAGGAGCGGTGGTTTCCGGCGATGATGACGGGCCCCGTGGCCGGAACGTTCTCTTCCCCATTAACCTTAAGACGCCAGATGGTGGCGAAGAAAACCCAAACAACAAAGCGGCAAAACCGGTAAATCACGTCAGCCCGTCAGTTTATGGAGAAGGTCCCAGAAATGTGGAAACGAAATCGCGACCGATTCGCTTCCGCTGATGGTGGTTTCGTGATGCGCGATGAGCGATGCAACAGCCATCGACATAGCGATGCGATGGTCACTCCGGGCGTCAACAACAGCGCCGTGCAGCGGCGTGGGCCCTTCGATAATAAGCCC
This sequence comes from uncultured Elusimicrobia bacterium, assembly GCA_964499015.1. Lineage (GTDB taxonomy): Bacteria > Elusimicrobiota > Elusimicrobia > F11 > F11 > CAZCJA01. Next base: position 1,764 of record CAZCJA010000056.1, on the reverse strand, counting down.
GGCCTTTTCTTCCTGGACGTTCGCGCCGAGTGCGCGCAAATTGGCGGCGATGGCGGCGATGCGGTCGGTTTCTTTGACGCGCAGCTCTTCAATGCCGCGCAAAATGGAGGTGCCGCGCGCCTGCGTGGCCACGACGGCCAGCACGGGAATTTCGTCTATCAATTGCGGAACGATGTTCTCGTCGATTTTGGCCGGCCGCAAATCGGCTTTGCCTTTAACGATCAAATCCGCCACCGGTTCGCCGCCGACGTCGCGCTTGTTCTCAATCGCAATCTTAGCGCCCATCGATTGCAGGACGGTCAAAAAGCCGGTGCGCGTCGGGTTCATGTTCACTTCTTCCAGCGTGACGTCCGCCCCGTCGACGAGCAAGGCGGCCGCGATAAAAAACGCCGCGCTTGAAAAATCTCCGGGGACAATCCACTCCTGCGGCTTCAAATTGGCGGGGCCTTTGACGGACGCGCGGAAACCGGCAACGGAAACATGGGCGCCGGCCGCGCCGAGCATGCGTTCCGTGTGGTCGCGCGACGTGGACGGTTCTTCAAACGAGGTTTCTCCTTCCGCGTGCAGCCCGGCTAGCAAGACGGCGGATTTCACCTGCGCGCTGGCCACGGGATTGCGCCAATGTATGGGGCGTAAAACTTTGGTGCCCTGGATTTTGAATGGCGCGAAACGACCGTTCTTCATGTTAAAGCGCGCGCCCATTTCTTCCAGCGGCTTGGAAATACGATCCATCGGGCGGCTGGACAGCGAGGCGTCGCCGAAGAGTTCCGTCTCAAAATCCTGTCCGGCGAGAATTCCGGAAAGCAAACGCATCGTCGTTCCGGAGTTACCGCAGTTCAGCGGCGCCGCCGGTTTTTTAAATCCCCACAACCCTTTGCCGTGGACCTTCCATAACCCTTTGCTTTTTTCCACGCGGCAGCCGAGCGCCTCAATACAGCTTGCAGTGGACAAACAATCTTCAGCCTCGAGCGGGTTTTTGATCGTGGACACGCCGCTGGCCAATGCGGAAAGAAGGACCGAGCGGTGCGTGATGGATTTATCCGGCGGAACGCGCAGCGTGCCGGAGAGGCGCGTGCACGGCTTAAGAGTGGTGTTCACGTTACCAGGTCCGCTTCGCGCGCGAGAGGTTGTTCAAGGTCGCGCGCAGGCGCGCTGTGGATTGGCGCGTGAGCGACTGCAGAAAACGGCTCGCATCCCGGACGCCGGCCGCGATTTCACGCCGGTTCAAATCGATAATGCCAGTCCAGATGTCGGGGTTGGAAGCAGCGATGCGCGTGGTTTCCATGAACGACGGCCCGACGACTTTTTTGACCAACGGGTTTTTCCGCGCCAGTTCCTTGACGACCGAAAACAACGAGAACGCAAGCATGTGGGGCAGATGGCTGGTCAATGCGAGCACGCGGTCGTGATCGGCGGCAGAGGTGACGACCACGCGCGCCCCAACGTCGCGCCACATCGCGTTAACAGCGGAAAGGGATTTTTTTGAGGTCTTATCCGTGGTGAGGACGCACACCGCGCCCTTAAACAGAGTGGGGCGTCCGTTTTTGGCGCCCGCTTTTTCGGAGCCGGCGACCGGATGGCCGCCGACAAACGACGGGCCACCCAACTTAGCGACGATCGCTCTTTTCACGCTGCCGACGTCCGTCAGTATCGCACCGCGTTTTAAAAAAGGGCGGATTTTTTTAGCGATGGACGCCATTCTCTCGACGGGAACGCCGAGCACAATGATATCGGCGGCCTTAATGACATCAGCGGGTTTGGTCG
>CAZCJA010000055.1:0-16005 GCA_964499015.1 uncultured Elusimicrobia bacterium | reverse complement strand
TGAACTCCAACGTGTCGTTCATCGACATGGTCAACCAGATCGCGGCGCTGCTGCCGAACGTGAGCAACCAGGCCGTTCTTCAGGCGTACAGCGACGGTTTCTACGGGTTCGGCAACAAAGGCTTGAACCAAACTCTCGAGACCGCGTTCTCCTTCCGCACGGTGTCGGATGTGATCATCACGCAAACGCTCTCCAGCGCGGCCTGGAAAGAATTGGGCGTGCAGCGCGCGCAGACCCGCCACACCGAGACGCGGGGAAAAAGCTTCGACGGCACCAAGTTCACCAACACCTCCGACGTGACGTACGTGATCAACGCGGGCACGGGTTTGACCACCAGCGCGACCGGAAGCGGCACCAATCGCACCGAAGACAAATTCGGCAACTGGCAGGAACAGGATTTCACGCAGACCTATGGCGAAATCGTGCTCAAAGAGGCGCGGCTGACCAAGCAGGTGACCACCGCGATGCGCACCGGCAACTCGGACGGCTCGCTGGTGTCGATGATCACCGGCGCGGCGGTCGGCAACTTCACGGACTTCGGCTACGACCAGTTCGGCCGCCAGGATTATCAGTACTCCGAATCCAACATCCGCAACGACGACGGCTTCGGCAATCGTTCCGACGTCGCCACCAAAACCGAATACGGCTTTATCAAAGGCATCGCCAAAGCGATCCGCACGACGACCACAACCTCCAGCGCGTCCAACGACGGCTCGACCACGGTGGCCACGCCGGTGATCACCAATTTCACCTACGATCCGGACTCGGGCCTCCTGCTTTCCGCGGCCAACGACGGCCCGTCCGGCACGGTGACCACCGACTTGTACGGCAACGTCGAAGAAACGCGCACCACCACGGAATTCAAAATTTACCTGGGCCAGGCCCGCGCGCACAAAGTAACCACCACGTCGGAATCGGACAATATCGACGGCACCTCACAGGTCTCGACCAGCGTGACCATTAACCGCTTCACGGCCGCGGGCGCCACCGCCGACGGCGTTGCCGCGACGACGTATGGTTCGCTCACCGGCAACGACGGCCACGACAACCTGACCACCGGCACGATTTACCGCGAGAGCGTTAACTACGGCGGCCAGCTGAAATCGGCGCGCAGTCTGACGGTGTCGCGCACGGATAATTTTGATTCGTCGTGGTCGTGGAGCTCAAACCTGGTGGTGACGACGTACAACACCGCGGGCCGCCTCACCGGCGGTTACGGCAAGCGCCAGGGCAAATCCGACGACGGCGACGGCAACACCTCGATCAGCATGGGCGACGACACCTACGTGCAATTGCGCGGCCTGCTGAAGCTCGATCTCGCGGTCTCGACGGATCTCGCCACGCCGCGCGACGGCTCGCTGACGTGGACCAAAACCACGGTTGATTACGTCTATAAGAATTTGACGGGCCCGAACCCGCTTGAGCTTGAGAGCGCGACCGGCACCGGCACGCGCAAATCAAACGACGGCTGGGGCAATATCGGCACAGGCGCCGTCGGCCAAACCTATGAAGTGATCGCCGGCCAGGCGCGCCTGCGCGAAACCGTGAACGATATGACGACCGTGGGCGTGAACGGTTCGATCACCACAAGCAACATGGTGACGACCACCGTGAACAACCAAACCACGGGCCGCGCCGAAAGCCAGTCGGCCACCGGCAGCAGCAATTCCGACGACGGCTTCGGCAACAAAACATTTGAGACGACGATCACGCAGACCTATGAGTTCCGCCGCGGCCTGTTCAAGATCAAGAGCACCGAATCCGTTGGCGGCGCGACCCGCGTCGATATGTCGATCAGTTCCACGCACAGCAAGACGGTCTACGATTATGACGGCAACTTTAGAATGACCGGCGCGCACGGCGATTGGGCCGGCGGCTTTGCCAGCGTCACCGAGACCTGGGACCAGTGGGATCCGGCCAGCGGCCGCCGCAACAATTACACGCTGACGGAAACGACCAATGTGTACGAGATCAAAGCGGGTTCGGCGAAAGTCGCGACCGCGACCTCGAGCTCGTATGGCCTGAACGCCGACGGCAGCTGGAACCGCCGCACCAATATCCAGACGTTCACGTACACCGACGGCGGCCGGTCGGTGTCGTCTCACGCGACATCGGATTTCCGCGGCGGCGCGATCATGCGCGCCAACCCCGGCGCGCTGATGGACGAAAACACCACACTCTTAAGCGACGCGACGCACGTGTTGTGGGCGCAGTTCCTGGCCGGGAGCATCGACATCCACAACGTCGCCGAATCGAGCTACGACTACACGCGCAGCGAAGGCACCAGCGAAACCAATTACATGATGGCCTTCGGCCAATTTGTCGAAACCGAATCGCGCACGGAATCGAGCGGCAATGAAACGTACCGCACAGGCGGCTTCACCTCCGAAGAAGTCAGCCGCTATTACTACACCTACAACCCGGATTGGGTGGCCTACACCAATTTTGGAGAAGCGGAGGGCGGCGCGATTTTGAACGGATTGCAGCGCATCGATTCCGACGGCGTGTCGGGGGACGGCTTGAACAGCGTCGTTTTGAACAACGATTTGGACTCGAGCGACAGCGACGGCGACGAATTGGTCGACCGGGTGAGCGCGACGGGCGGGGAACTCAGCGCGAAAGCGCTCGGCTGGTACCAGAACGACGTTTTCAACGACAATAACCAGACGCACAAGAAGTTTCTGTCGCTGAAGAGCTGGACCGCCTACGGCACGACCTCGTGGGGCAACGGTTCGCGTTCCTATGAGCGCGGCTTCCGCGAGAGCGTGATCATGGGCAACACCAACACGATGCGCCGCGTTTATGAATACGCCGGCGGCAGCATCGACGGCATTGATATGGGCGTGCGTACGGAGGACATGACCGGCTGGTACGCCGGAGCCAGCACCGGTTGGCGCGAAGGGCAATATTTCTACACCCTCTCGAACGCGGCGTTCTTCGAGGGAACATCGAACACGGTGATGACGGTTTTGAAACAAGAAACCCTCACGGGGGCCGTGCACGCGGGCACCACCTCGTCGTATGTCCACTTCATCAATGTGGCCGGCAAACAGGCGGCTGATTACGAACGCGCGATCGTCCGCAATTCGATCAACGGCGGGATGTCGACGTCGGTGTCGCAAACCAACACCGCGATCACGCTGGACACCATCAACGGCAACGCGGTTTCGAGCTTCTCGACGATTTTGAGCGAAAGCAATTCGCTCGGCGTGGTGACCGTCTCGCTGGGCGCCAACAACAATTCTTACGCGCGCAACTTCTTCGGCACGCTGGATTCGGTGTACACCCGCACCACCACGCTGACGACGGGCCGCACCGGGGAATTCGAATCCCTCGATACCAATTATGTGGGCCGCGGCTGGAGCGCATTTGGACAAATCAGCGCGTTCGGCACCTGGGGCAGCGCCTATCATGAACGCGTCTTTGACGTGGACGAAAACGGCAACACCTACGGCCCGTATTGGTCGGAAACACAAACTATCTCGGGCACCAATTTCTACGACATCTACGGCCCTGGCATTGGCGAACAAGTTCGTTACAGCGTGTCCGATCAAACCACGTTTATCGCCGGCACTTGGGTGCCGGTTCAGCAGACCTGGTATTTACGCGACGGTTTGGGCCGCGGCGTTTACGCCGAGACCAACACCGTCCGTGTGACACCCGGAACGCCGTGGTATTCCTTGGTTGTTTCCAAGCAAACCGTGCATGGCTGGGGCGAACGTTTCATGACGGACACCGTGTATGTCTACGAGTTGGCACCGTTCGACATGACGGGCTTAAACGCGAGCGCGGGCATTTTGCTCGCTTACACGCGCGACTACACGTACAACGCGTCTGGTTTCTTGGCCAATGTGACGTTCAACAACAATATTTATATTCATCCCGGCATGTTTGTTTTCGACATCTATATCCCGCAGGTTTTCTTGAACGAAGCGGTGGGCGGACAATTCAAGAGCCACCTGGTGTTCGCCGATTCGGGCGTGGTGTTCAACAAAGCGGGCATGTACGAAAACGTGCATCGGTTTGCCGAGGACATTCGCGGCGACGGCAACATGAACGCGGAATATTTCGGCACGTTGCCCGACTGGCAGAACCACGGCGTTCAATTTGAAATCGATTACTACGAAGAATGGGAAACCGACGGACTCACCGCGCGCCGCACCTACACCCGCGCTGAGGGCGGCCTGCGCGGTTATGAAGACAGCGAGAGCGGCAATTTCCGCGGCGACCACGTGAACGTCGGTATCGCCCGGCGCTTCTTCTACGACTCCGTCTATGCCAGCGCGGTGACGCGCGTCGAAGGCTACACGGCCAAAGAGCGCCTCTCGACCAACCAGCAGTCGTTCCAGGACGGCCAGCGCGACGAATTTATCGAAAGCGCCGACTTCTACGCCTTTAGTTCCTACGAACGCGGCAACATGGTGTTGGTCGGCGGCGACGACCGCCACTTCCAGAATAATATGGAGATGCGCTACAACGAGGAAGAGCTGATCGTGCGCCACCAAGGCGATGAACCGAATATCTCATGGACCGGTGTGTGGACGCCGGGCAACAATTTCCTGCGGCCCGACCAGCGGGTGAAGTCGTCCTTCAGCGGCGATGTCGGCGTGCAGTCGTTCTTCTACTATTGGGGTTCGGTGCAGGGCGGCCCGCGCTACGGTTTCGACACGATGGGCCCCGTTTTGCACGTGCCGGTGATGGGTTGGTACGGTTTGTCCGATAATCCGGCGCCGTTCGGCGGCCCGTGGGATCCGAAACTTTTCCGCCCGCTGAATGTTCAAGACACGACGGAAGGCGGCTTTGAGGCGATGAACCCGGTTTACAACCCGCCGGGCGCGACGCCGTTCGATCCCAATCGCGATGGCCGCGACGCCGGCGACCGCGCCGACAGTCCCGAAAGCGGCAGCGACAAAGAAGATCAGGGCGCGGGTTTCTTCCGCGAACTGCTCGACAGCGCGAAAACAGCGGGAGGCGCGCAAGCGCGTTCTACACGCGGCGAACGCCGCCAGCGCGAAGCCGCCCGTCCGCAGGAAGGCCGCGGCCGGGGCGCGCAAGCGCCGCGCAACGAAGGCGGAAACCGCGACGCACAGGATGCCGACGCCGCCCGTCCGGCGGATCAGCGCCAGAACAACCAGGTTCAGGCCGCGCAAAAACCCGAGGACAAGCAGACGGTCGAAGAGCGCGCGAAAAAAGATCCGCTTCTGTCACGCTTTGAGAAGCTCGCGCAGAGCGACGAAGCCAAAGAGATATTCACGCTGAACGGCGAAGAGCCGCTTAAAGTGGACTTGGTGCAGGATAAAAACGGCCAGCTCGGTTTCCGCGCCACCTACGACGGCGGCAAGGAACAATATTTCACGTTCTCGCCGGTCATCGACGGCAAAGGCAACGCCGCCATCGCGCTGGTGCCGGCGGTCAATGTTCTCGACGCCACTGCGGACTCCTCGCTCGTCGGCCGCGCAACGGACGGCGTGGGCGTTCTTACCGCGGCGCTGTCGCCGCTCTTGCCGAACTTAAGCCAAGGCAAATTTGTCTCGTTGGGCTCGCTCGGCTCTTTTGTCTTTAACATCACGTCGAACGGCGCGGTCGTGGGCCGTGTGGTCACGCGCGCGGTGATTCAGAACGGGACCCTGCGCTTTATTCCGACCTCCGTCACCTCCATCGGCGGCCAGCGCTTCAGCACGCGCATCCTGCGCCTGGTCGCCGGCCGTCCGGACGTCGGAATTTCGCCGACGTTCAAAGGGTCGAGACCAAGCGAACTCCGCGCCGCCGCGCGCGCCGAAACGCTGGTCCAGCGCCGCGCCCAATTGTTGGAAGCGCGCCAGGCCCGCGCCGAACGTTTTGCCGAACTTCGTCAGGAACGCCGCGATGCCGGTCAGCGCGAACGCACGCTGCGCAAACAGGCCGCGCAAGCGCCGGTTCCTCCGGCGGGCCGCGTGGTTCAGCCTGCGCCCGTTCAGTCGGGCCTGCAGGCGCGCGTGCGCCAGCAGCTGCAGCGTCCGCTGGCCGGAGCCGGGTTCCAGGACCAGCCCCAAGCTGTCGGCGCCAATCAGGTGCGCTTCTTTGATCGCGACGGCGACGAGGTCAAGGGTGGCGCCCTCATCCGTGCCGACGGAAAAATCGGTTTTGTTACGGTCACCGGCAAGCCGTTCACCGGCACGGTCGTGGTGCCCGCGGACAACCGCCGCGGCTATGTTCCGTTCCGGGTGCAGGGCGGCGAACTCAAGACGGGCAATCTGAACGCGGTGCCGCAGTACGGCGTGGCCATCACCAACGCGGTGCAGGCGCTCACGGGCCGCAGCGATCTGTTTGTGGTCCAGCTCGGCCAAGGCCGCAACGCCGACGCGCGCATCGTTGAAGCTAATTTCGACGACACCGGCCTGCAGCTTAAATTTATGGGCACCAATGAGGGCCCGACGCGCGAGAACGCGCGCGGCTCCTCCTTCACGTTGTTCGGCACACAGACCTCGGTGCGCCTGGAGATCGACCGGACCGCCGCGACGCCGTTTACGGTTCGCCTGAGCGATTCGCGCCTGAACGCGCGCGAGTCCTCTTTTGTGGGGGATCTCTCCAAACTTCTTTCCAAAGACAAAGCGGGCCAGACCGTGATCATCGTCGCCCGCGACGGCCGGATCCGCGAAACGTCTCTCACCCAGCAGGACAAAGGCGTCAAAGTCGCCGACGCCAATGGCCGCGGCGCCGCGACGGTCGTGATCCAGACGGGCCAGGAAGTGCGCGGCGCGGTGAACGCGCAAGGCGTGTTCCGCCCGACCAATGCCAATATCGTCGTCACGCCGAACGCGCTGTACAGCGCGCGCGAGCTGCGCCAGTTCGCGCGCACCTTCCGCCTGCCGCGTCTGGCCGGGGACGTCCTGCGCAACTTCTTTGCCGGCGCCCGCGAACTGACGGCGCTGAGCTTCGCTCCGATGATGGCGGTGCTGGCCAATCCGGCGATCTTGGCCCAACTCACGCTGCGCACGGAAATTTTGCCGCGCGCTTTCTTCACGCCGACCCGCCGCCAGATCCAGGACGCGGGCCTGAGCATTTCTCTTTTACTCACCGCCGGGGCGGCCTTTGGCCGCAACTTCGCGCGCGCCGCGGCGAACCCGATGGCCGTTTTGAACAACGGCGCCCAGCGCGTGGCCACGGTTTCGCATGTGATTCGCACGGTCGGCATCAGCGATGTGAGCCCCTTGTTGGGCGTCGACCTATTCCGTTCCGGCTTCGAGCTTAAGCAGTTGGTGCAGGGCAACCGCGCGGGCTTCATGGCGACGATGGGCCAGGCGCTGCGTTTGCTCTCGGTGGTCACCGGCAAGCCGGTTTCGCACAACCAGTTCAACAATATGGTGGGCGCGTTCGTGGCCCGCTATCAGCGCGACGCGATCACCAATCAAGCGTGGTTCGATGACGCCTTCGCCGCGGTGGTGATCGAGCCGTATTCGGGCACGCCACAGATCGCGCTCATCGGCCGCGACGGCATTATGTGGACTGCGAATCAAGGTTACACCAAACTTGTCTTAAACGACGTGCCGCCGGCGCGCCAGCAGCCGATCGTGGGCATGATGAACAATCAGGACCCGAACCGGATCCAGCAGATCTTGCCGGTGCAGTTGAAATCGTTCGCGGCCGAGGTGAAGGCGAACGCCCCGCGCTTCGCGGTACCGAATTTGCCGGTGAACGTTGAAGCGGCTGGCGCGATCGTGAATGGGAAAATCACGATTTTAAGCGCCGCTTCGGCGAGTGAAACCGAAGTGCGCATTCCAGAAAATGCCTTCGCCGAACTTTCGGGTTCGTTCGTTCCGTTCCACACGCATTTGGGCCATCCGCATTCGTTCCACGGCGCGGCCCGTTTCGCTCCGACCGCCGAAGACGTGCTGGCGCACCGCTATTTGATGAAGACCTACGCGCCGACGCACGGCACCTCATTGGAAACGCCGGGTGTGATCTTCCACGCGTCGGGCGAGACCACGTTGTTCTGGGCGATGAGCAACGGCGCGGTGCGCATTACCGTGATTTATGCGTCAGGGGTTCGCGAGACGGCGGTGACGACGGTGGAGCACTTGGCGTTGGCGGCGGAGACCGGCGAGTTGAATTTGGTGATGGTTGGATTTGGCTCGATGCGCGAGATGGCGCGGAACTTCCACGCCGTCGATTTGTGGGATCCGAAATTTAAAGAAGTGCTTTAGGCTTTTTCCGGCAGGTAACGGTAACCGATCCGCTCCACCGTTTCGATTCGTTCCTCGTGCTTACCCATCTTCTTGCGCAAACGCCCCACGTGGACGTCCACGGTCCGGGTGTTCTGATACAACTCGTGCCCCCAGACGGTTTCGCATAAGGATTCGCGCGTGAGCACGCTGTTTTTCTGGCGCATCAGCGCGGCGAGCAAATCAAATTCCTTCGGCGACAGCGGGACCGCTTTCCCGTCGATTTCCAAGCGGTGCTGCTCCAGGAAAAGTTTCACTGCACCGTCGTTGATAATGCCGTGCGTGTCGGATTTCGGTTTGGAGCGGCGCAGGACGGCGCGGATGCGCGCCACCAGCTCGCCCTGGTTAAAGGGTTTCACGATGTAATCGTCGGCGCCGATTTCCAAGCCCGCGATCTTGTACGAATCCACGGACTGGACCGTGAGCATTACCACCGGCACGCCGACCGTGGCCGGGTTTTCTTTCAGTTTTTTCAGGATGGCGAAGCCGTCTTCGTCGGGCAGCTGCAGGTCGAGAATAATGAGTTCCGGCTTGAATTGAGGGAGTTTCTTAAAAAGCTCGGCGGAGCTGCCGGCGGAACCGGAGATGAAGCCGTCCCGCTGCAGGACGGTTTCCACCAAGCGGCGGATGTCCGGATCGTCGTCGACAACGAGAACTTTGTGTTTTTGTTCGACCGCCATGTCATCTCACCTCATTTTCGTCTTAAGGTCATCGGTCAGTTTCGGGACCGTGAAATGGAAAACCGTTCCGCTGTTCGTGCCCGGCGCGGGGCTGGTGATCCAAATTTTTCCGCCATGGGCTTCGACGATCCCTTTGACGATGGCCAGGCCGAGGCCCGTTCCTTTCTGGTTGCGCGCCAATCCTTGGGTCGATTTCACCTGCTCAAATTTGCTGAACAGCTTGCCGATCATCTCTTTGGGCACGCCCACGCCGGAATCCTGCAGGCGGAGTTCCAGATAGTTGGGGCCTTCGCTCCAATCGATGACAATCGTTCCGTTTTCCGGAGTGAATTTTATGGCATTTGAGGTGAGATTGATCAAGATTTCTGCGAATTTGTCTTTGTCGACGACGATTTTCGGCGCATGGGCCAGGATCTTGTTCAAAAATTTTATGCGCTTTTCTTCGAGCTGCGGACGGAATAGAACTTCCATTTCGTGGGCCACTGCCGAGGGATCCACCACTTCCGGCGTGAGCTTGAGTTTGTGCGCTTCGATTTTGGCGACGTCGAGCAGGTTGTCGATGAAGCGGGAAAGCCGCACCGCGCTGTTCTTGATCACGGATAAATAGTCTTTCTGAACCGTCGTCGGCGGGGAATCTGGGTCGTTAATAAGGAGATCGAGATAGCCGCGAATGGAGGTGAGCGGCGAGCGCAGTTCGTGGGTCACGTTGGAAACGAAATCCTGCTTCATTTGGTCCAGCTCGCTCAGCTTCACCGCCATCGTGTTGAACTCGTCCGCCAAATCACGGAGCTCGTCGTTGGATTCGACCGTAATGCGATGGGTGAGTTTGCCTTCGCCGATTTTGCGCGCGCCGTCCTGCAAAGCGCGGATGGGACGGGCGATCAGCCAGGCCAGAATGATCGCGCCGATTAAACCCAAGACAAGGGTGAACACAAACGCGGCCATGATGCGCCGGTCCATGTCCACCAAGGAATCGGCCACAACCTTATTAATGGCTTCTTTGTCGAAGCCGATGCGCGCCACGCCTCTGTACTCGGCCGGTTTAATCCCGATAACAATCGGGACCGAGACGTCTAAAATGTCTTTGCCGCCGGCGTTTTTCAGCTTCTGCATCAACGGGGTTTCGCTGGCGCGGTTCTTCAGCGCGGCCATCGTGGCGTCGTCGGAAAGAACTTTGCCGATCATCGGCGCGTCGCTGTGCACCAGCACCGTGCCCGAGGGATCTGTGACCATCGCGTAGCTGATGGTTTGCGAGCGTTTGAGCAGGTCCATATAGTTGACCATCACGGTTTCGTCCTGCAGCGTGAAGGACTCGCGGGCCACTTGGCGCAGGAACTTCACCGTGTTGATCCGGCTCACTTCGTCGTTGTCCAGGATCGCCTGTTTCTGGCCATAGCGGATGAAATAACCGAAGCTTCCCGCCACCACGATGACGAGCAGCGAGGCGAACAGGGCCAGTTTGGTTTTCAGCGATGTGCGTTTTTTGGAATCCATCTTAGTATGATGTCGAAACAAGTATGACGGAAGCACCGCGTAAAAACAATTCAAAAATATTAATCGTGGAAGACGAGCCCACGATCGCCAATCTGCTTAAAGATTTATTGGCGGAGGAACAGTACCAGGCGGAGTGGGCGCCGGACGGCCTTGTCGCCGAAAAACTGCTCGTCGAGTGGGCCCCCGATCTGGTCCTTCTCGATTTGAACGTTCCGCACCGTTCCGGCGCGGAACTGCTGAAAGAAATCCGCAAGAAAGACCGCGACCACGGCGTTTTCATTCCCGTCATCATCCTCACCGGCGTGTACACGACGCGCAACGACAAAATCAATTACTTAAACCAGGGCGCCGACGACTTCCTGCCGAAACCCTTTGATACCGTGGAACTCATGGCGCGCGTGCGCTCGCTCTTGCGCCTGCGCGACATGTACAAGCGGTCGCAATACCTGGCCACGCACGACCATTTAACACGCTGCTACAACCGCCGCTACCTGATGGATTTTCTTGAGCGCGAAATGGCTCGGGTAAAGCGCTACAAACAGCCCTTATCCTATTTAATGCTGGATTTGGATCACTTTAAAGACATCAACGACCGCTTCGGCCACGATGTGGGGGACCAGGTCTTGCTCCATGTGGGCTTCCGGCTGCAGGATTTCTTCCGCGCGGTGGACTGCGTCGCCCGGCTGGGGGGAGATGAGTTTGCGGCTGTCCTGCCGGACTGCGGGCCGGACGAGGCCGTCAAAGTGGCCGACCGTTTGCTCTCCACATTGTCCAGGCCCTCTCAGAAAGAAGGGCTTTCCGACGAGGTGGCTTCCCTGGTCAGTTTCAGCGTGGGCGTGGCGTCGTACCCGGCAAATTCGACCGAAAAAGACGAGCTGATTCATATGGCGGACCAGGCGATGTACGCGGCCAAAAAAGACGGCCGGAACCGCTTTCAAATGGCTCCGTTAAAAAAATAAATCTCCAATTGAATTCCCTTCACGGCGCGTTATACTGGATTTATGGCGAATAACCCGAACGTTTTGGGCCGCAAAACCATCAAGGATATCTTCCTGGAACACAAGCTTTTGAGCGCCGATAAGATGGAAAAGGCGCTGGCCGAAGCCAAGAACACCCAAAAACCCCTGCAGCAGGTCGTGGTCGACATGAAGCTCGCCGAACGCGTTGACGTTCTGCAGGTTTTGTCGAAAGAGTGGCGCGTACGCGCCGTCGATTTGGCCGAGATGGACGTCGACGCCGACGTGGTCAAAATCGTCTCCGAACAGAACGCCCGCCGCCATCTGGCCCTGCCCTTTGCCAAAGAAGACAAAGTCCTCTTGGTCGCGATGGCCGATCCGCGCGACTTCTTTATTTCCGAAGACATTCATTTAAGAACCGGCCTTGAAGTCCAAAGCTACCTGGCTTTGCCCGAAGATATTTTGCGCGAACTGGGCAAGGTGTACGGGTTGGGCGGCACCGCCAACGCCGAAGAAATGGTCAAAGGCATCACCGAGCAGATCCCGGATTCGGACGGCGGGATTTCCCTTGAGAAGATGGAAGAGGCGGTTGACGTCGCCGAAGTGGACGCCTCCGCGCCCGAAGTCGAACGCATCGTGAACGCGGTTATTCTCGGCGCGCTCCAGCAGAAAGCCTCCGATATTCACATCGAACCCTTTGAGAAGAAACTGGTCGTCCGCTACCGCGTCGACGGCAATCTGCGCGAGGCCAAATTCCAGATCCCGATGTCGTACCGAAACGCGGTCATCGCCAAGATCAAGATCATGACCAACCAGATGGACATCACCGAGCGCCGCAAACCGCAGGACGGACGCATCCAGGTGAGCGCGAAGGGCAACCCGGTGGAGTTCCGCGTGAACATGGTGCCGACCGTTTTCGGCGAGTCCTGCGTCATGCGCGTGCTCGACCGCGCCAGTGTGCGCGTCGACTTGAATATCTTGGGGTTCCATCCGGATCTCATGGAAAAGTTTAAACAGATTTTGCAGCGGCCGTATGGTCTCATGCTGGTGTGCGGCCCGACGGGCTCCGGTAAGTCCACGACGCTGTACGCGGCGCTGAACTCCGTGAATTCGCCCGACACCAAGATTCTGACTGCGGAAAACCCGGTCGAATACAATTTGGACGGCATCATCCAGACCAACGTGAATCCCGACATCGGCTTCACCTTCGCCGATGCACTGCGCGCGTTTTTGCGCCAAGACCCGGACATCATCATGGTCGGAGAAATCCGCGATAAGGAAACCGCGCAGATTGCGATGGAGGCCGCGATGACCGGCCACTTCGTCTATTCGACGATCCACACCAACGACGCCCCGTCGGCGGTCGCCCGCCTGCATGAAATGGGCGTGCCCTCGTTTTTGATCGGCGGCACCATCGAAGGCGTGCTCGCCCAGCGTTTGGTGCGCCGCGTCTGCAAAGAATGCGCCCGCCCGACGACGCTGACCGACGAGATGAAAGTCGTTTTTGAAAAATACCAAGTGGACATCAGCAAAGCCAAATTCATGAAAGGCAAAGGCTGCGACGCCTGCAACAAATCCGGCTACAAGGGCCGCGCCGGCATTCACGAACTTTTGGTTATGGACGACGACATTCGCCGGCTTTTGCTGAGCGAAGTGTCCGCCCAGCCGATCCGCGACCTCGCGGTGAAGAACGGCATGCGCCTGATGATGCTGGACGGCTTGATCAAAGTGACGCAGGGCGTTACCACGGTTGAGGAAATTTTGGCGGCCACGCAATGAGCGACAAGAAAAACGCCGCGGCCCAGACCACGGCCGCCGCGGCCAGCGCCCTGTCTCCCGAAGCCTCGATCTTCGAGATCGCCCGCAATTTCGCCGCCACGCAGGACGTCGACCTTTTGCTCAAAGAGATCAGCTCCGCGGTTGAACGCCTAACCTCCTCCGAGGCCGCGTCGATTCTCCTGCTTGACGAATCCAAGAAGCAGTTGGTCTTCCGCGTCGCCACCGGCGAGAAAGGCTCCAGCGTGAAACGCTTTTACGTTCCCGTCGGCAAAGGCGTCGCCGGCTGGGTCGCCGAACACAACGAGATGGTGATCATCAACGACGTCGCGGCCGATGAACGCTTCACCGGCCAAATCGACAAATCGAGCGGCTTTTCCACGCGTTCCATCGCCGCCATTCCCATGGTCTGCGGCGGACAGTTGATCGGCGTCTGCGAGGCGCTGAACAAAATCGGCGGCGGCTATTCCGACGAAGACGTGAAGGTTCTGACCAATTTATCGGCGCTGGCCGCCTCCACCATTCAGAACGCGCGCATGGCCGAGGACTACCGCAATTTCTTTTCGCACATGATCGAAATCATTACGCTCGCCGTCGAAGGCGGCGATTCGCGCCAGACGGGCCATTCCTACCGTGTCGCACAATTGTCCTGCCGCATCGGCCGCCAAATGGGCCTGGAAGGCGACGCCTACAAAAACCTTTATTACGGCGCGATCCTTCACGATATCGGCATGGTCGCGGTGCATGACCTGCGCTTTTTGCCGAACGTGCTTTCGAAAACCATGGAACGCACGCCGGAAAAACTTCACCCGCTTGTCGGCGCGGAATTGTTAAAGAACATCAAATTGCTGACGGACGTGACGCCGATCGTGCGGCATCACCATGAATACTTTGACGGATCGGGCCATCCCGACGGTTTGGTGGGCGCGGACATTCCGTTGGCCGCGCGCATCGTTTGTCTGGCCGAACATTTGGACGAACTGCAGATGCGCGGCTTGGCTGGGGAAGAGTACGACGCCCAGGCGGTCAAAATGGCCACGGAAGGCGCGGGCACCAAGTTTGACCGGGCCGTCGTTGACGCATTTCTTTCGCTTTATTCCTGACCTCTTTTTTGGAAGTATAATGGTGGAACGAATTTAAAGGAGCTTTTATGAAACCCGCGACCAAAGCCAAGTCCGCCGCCAAAGCAAAATCCGACAAAGAACGCCGCCGTATGAAACGGTGGAAAGTGGCCGTGTTGGTCCGTTGTTCCGTGCCCAAATTCTCGAAAGAAGTGTTCGAAATGGAAATGTGGGCCAAAGACGTCAACGAAAAAGGCATGCAGCTCGAATGGGCGCGCGGCCTGAACGTTTCCCACGTGCACACCGAAGGCCGCGACGACGAACAAAAAGCCGTCCGCTTTGAAGACATTGAATTTACGAAGGGCTCAAAGATCCTGGTCCAGGACCTGTTTTATGACGACGAGGGTTCGCCGTTTTTGGAAGGGAAAATTTCCTGGGTGCGCCGCTCGCCCAACGGCAATTGGGGCATCGGCATTCAGTTCGAAAAAGGCGAG
Source organism: uncultured Elusimicrobia bacterium (assembly GCA_964499015.1). GTDB lineage: Bacteria > Elusimicrobiota > Elusimicrobia > F11 > F11 > CAZCJA01. The sequence continues at coordinate 1,343 of CAZCJA010000055.1, read as the reverse complement.
AACCAATCCAAAGAGCTGTTGAGCACCTTTAAAGACTTCTTGAGCATCATCAAGAACCCGACGGCGGCGATCGCGAAGGCGTTCCGTAAAAAATAAGCGCCGTGGAGAACGAGCAAGAGCTCCTCTCGTCGGCGTCGCGTCCTGACCTAGACGAATTCCTTTCCGCCCTCGGCGGCTTCCTCGATAAGCAATCCACGTCACAAACCGCCTCCTCCCAAGACCCGAGCTATCTGCGTTTTCTCTCCATGTTTTGCCGCTCGGTCGGCGCTTCCGAAGGCCATTTTCTGCGCCGCACGGACCGTTCGCTCAGTTCGGTCGTTTCCTTCGGTTTGAGCAAAGATTTCGACAAGGATTTCAACGCCGCCCACACCGACAGCGGCCCGCTTTGCCCGCAGGACGAGGCGTCGGAACGCAAGGAAGTGGTGGCCATCGTGGAACTGCAGAAGGACACCTCCCTTCCGCCGTGGTTCATGACGCTGATGAACAAGCACAATTTAAAATCGCTGGTGGCGGTGCCGCTGCTCGGGCAGGCCGGTGTGATCGGGATTTTATGCGCTTACTATAAGGACATCTGCTTGTTCGACCAGAACACGCTCGACCACTTGATGATGATCGGGCGCATGGTCGGCGCGGCCACGGAGAAATCGGTGGAGGCGGACCGGGCCGAATCCCTCGGCCAGAAAGACAGGTTGGTGGACAAATATTTGGACGCGCTTTCGGCGACGAATCTTTCGTCCGTGCAGACGTTTCAACTGCTCGTCAATTTTATTTCGAAAGTGATCGATTTGGATGTCGTCATTAGCGGCCCCGTGCGGAAAACATCCGACGGGGTTTCCATCACGCTGGCCGCCGTCGCGGGCCTGCCGTCGTCGGTGTTGGCGGAGCGCTACGATTTGCCGCCGTTCATCACGCGGCACCTGGCGTCCTCGGCCAGCCAGAAGCCGGATTTGCCGGCGGCCGCCCAAAAAGACTGGAGCGACATGGCCCCGCTGGTCAAACGCCCCACGGTCAAACCCATTTGCCTGCCGCTGTTCTGGCGCAAAAAGATGTTTGGCGTCTTGATTGGTTGGCGCCAAGACATGGCGCCGCTTAACGCCGACGATGCGCTTCTTCTCACGCGCCTCACCAAAATCACCGCGCTCGCCTTCTCCGAACGATGAAAAAAATATCCGCCCTACTGTTTGTTTTGTTTTTTACCGCTCTGAACGCCTCGGCGGAAATGACCGCCGAAGTCAAGGTGGGGAAAAGCATCATCGACCGCGTCCCGCAGGACGTCATGGAATCGTTTCCGGCGGACACCGTGCAGTTGGTCGGCTGGTGCCGCGTCAAAGGCGCGACGGAAC
>CAZCJA010000054.1:0-16694 GCA_964499015.1 uncultured Elusimicrobia bacterium | reverse complement strand
CGCCGCCGCCGCGGGCGGCGTGACCAGCGTTGTCTCCATGCCGAACACGACGCCTCCGATGGACAACATTTCCGACATTCAATTTGTGATCGCCCGCGCCGAACAGTCGGGCCAAGCGCGCGTTTATCCGACCGGCACGATTTCCAAAGGCCGCGCGGGCCAGGAACTCTCCGAGATCGGGGCGATGGTGCGCGTCGGCTGCGTGGCCATCACCGACGACGGCTCGGGCGTTTTGAATTCCCAGCTTTTCCGCCGCGCGCTCGAATACGCCAAGGGCTTTGATTTGCTGGTCATGGAACACTGCGAAGACGCGCATCTCATGGCCGACGGGGTGATGAACGAAGGCTCGCTGGCTACGCGTTTGGGTTTGGCCGGCATTCCGCGCCAGGCCGAATACACGATGGTCGCGCGCAACGTGGCGCTGGCCGAACTCACCGGCGCGAAACTCCATTTAACGCACATCTCCGTCAAGGAATCGGTGGAGATCATCCGCCAAGCGAAAGCCAAAGGGATTCCCGTCACCGCCGACGTCACACCGCACCACTTGGTGCTGACCGAAGACGCGGTCGCCGAATACATGGCCAACGCCAAAGTGAACCCGCCGCTGCGCACGTTGGACGACGTGAAAGCGCTGCGCCAAGCGCTTCGTGACGGCATCATCGATTGCGTCGCCTCCGATCATGCTCCGCACACGCAGGCTGAGAAGGCGCAGGAATTCAGCGCGGCGCCGTTCGGCTTGATCGGACTCGAGACAATGCTGCCGCTGCTTGTCACCGAATTGGTCAAGCCCGGCCTGCTCAGCCTGCCCGATTTGATTCAACGCATGTCCGATATCCCGGCGCGCATCTTCAAATTGCCCGGCGGCAGCCTCGAAGCCGGCCGCAACGCGGACATCGTTATTTTTGACCCCGAATCCAAGCAGACCTTCACCCACTTTGTCAGCCGCAGCCAGAATTCGCCCTTCTTGGGCTGGCAGTTGTTCGGCGTGGTCGAGCGGACGCTTGTCGGGGGACAAACAGTTTTTGAACGGAGCCACGCATCTGCCAAACCTCATCCAAGCCCTTTATCATAACGCGTTTCAACCGCTGCTTTTTAACCTGGACGCCGAGACCGCGCACAACTTCGCGGTCAAAATACTGAAACTATCGAAAAACGTCCCGCTGAGTTTGGACCTGGTGCGTTATTCGCTCGCGGTCAACGATCCGTCGCTGAATGTGACCGTTAAAACGCTCAACTGTCCGAACCCCGTTGGTTTGGCTGCCGGGTTCGATAAGGGCGCGGAGCTTTTGAACGTGCTGCCGCACTTGGGGTTCGGCTTTTTGGAAGTGGGCACGCTCACCCCTCTGCCGCAATCGGGCCAGGAAAAGCCGCGCTTGTTCCGCTACAAGGCGCAAAAGGCGCTGGTGAACCGCATGGGCTTCAACAACCCGGGCGTTAAAGCGGCGGCGGCGCGTTTGCAGGACCGCCAGAACCGTTCCGTGCCGGTCGGCGTGAACATCGGCAAGGGCCGGGAGACCCCGATTGAGCAGGCGGTGGACGATTATTTGATCGCTTTTGACGCGGTGGCACCCTATGCCGATTATGTGGTATTGAATGTGAGTTCGCCCAACACGGCGTCCTTGCGCGAGCTCCAAGGCGCCCAGTACATCGCCCATATTTTGACCAAAGTGGCGGCCCAAAACAGAAAGCTCGCGGAAGGGGAAGGGCAGGCGCCGCGCCCCTTGTTTGTGAAGGTGGCGCCGGACAACTCGGACGATGTGCTCGAAGAAATCGTCCGCGTTTGCGTGGAAACGGGCGTCGGCATCATCGCGACCAACACCACGCTCGATCACTCGAGCTTGGGCGCGAAAGCGCGGAAAGAAACCGGGGGCTTAAGCGGAAAACCGGTGCACGAACTGTCGAACAAATGCATCCGCAAAATTTATCAGTGGTCGAAGGGCGTTGTTCCGATCATTGGCGTCGGCGGGATCTTCACCGCCAAAGACGCGTACGAAAAAATTCGCCTCGGCGCTTCGCTCGTTCAGGTTTACACCGGTTGGGTGTACGAAGGGCCGGGAATGCTGCCAAAAATCAACAAAGGGCTGATTGAATTCATGAAACGCGATGGATTTAAACGGATTCAAGACGCCGTGGGGACCCTATGAAACCTTTGATCGTTGCGCTGGACGTCGATACCGAAAAAGAAGCGATGTCGCTGGTGAAGGCGACCCGCGATTTCGTCGACGTCTATAAAATCGGGCCGGGCCTGTTGCTCCGCTACGGCCCGCAAATCTTCAAGAAAATCCGCTCCGCGCGGAAGAAAATTTTCTTGGACCTCAAATTCCACGACATTCCGAACACCATCGCGCGCAGCATCAAGGAAGCCGGTAATTGGGACATCTTCAGCGCGACCGTGCACACCAGCGCCGGCGAACGAGCCCTTCAGGAAGCGGTTAAAGTCAAATCGCGCCCGTTCATCTGGGGCGTGACCGTTTTGACGAGCCTGTCCGAGCGCGATTTGATGGACGTGGGCGTGAGTTCAACGCCGCTGGAGCAGGTTTTGCGCCTGGGCGAACTGGCCAAACGCGTGTCCTTGGACGGCGTGGTCGCCTCCGTCGGGGAAACGGTGCAGCTGCGCCGGCTCTTCGGCAAAAACATCAAGATCATCACCCCTGGCATCCGCCTGCCGGAAGATGCGGTGGGCGATCAGGTGCGAACCGGCACGCCGCAGCATGCGCGCGCCTCGGGCTCCGACTTTATCGTCGTCGGCCGGCCGATCATCGAAAGCAAAGACCCGAAGCTGACCGCCGAGTTCCTCGTCCGCGATTGGAACAAAACGGCAAAGTAAAACATGGCCGACATGGTTGATTTTTTGAACATCTTCGATCTGTTTACGGAACGGGAAGCGCTACTGGAAGGCCATTTCATTTTGTCGTCGGGCCTGCACTCGGATCGCTACCTGCAGTCGGCGAAACTTTTGCAGTATCCGGATTTGGCCGGGCAAATGGGCCAATCGATCGCCGAACAGTTTAAGGGCCAGGTGGATGCGGTGCTCTCGCCGGCAATCGGCGGATTGATCATCGGCCATGAAGTGGCAAAAGCCAAAGGCTGCCGCGCGATTTTTTCCGAAAAAGACGACGCCGGCAAGCCGGTGCTGCGCCGCAGTTTTGAAATGAAGCCCAACGAGAAGATTTTGGTGGTTGAAGACGTGATCACCACGGGCCTCTCCACCAACGAAGTGGTGAACTTGGTGCTGCGTGCGGGCGCCACCTTGGCCGGCATCGGCTCGATCGTTAACCGTTCGGGCAAAAAGCCCGAAGAGATTTTTAAACACGGCGTTCCCGCGCATTCGCTGCTTGAGCTGGACGTGAAAACGTGGAAACCCGAAAACTGCGACCTTTGTAAAAAAGGAATTCCGGCGGTCAAACCCGGATCAAGGAAGAAATAATCATGATTACCTACAAAAAAGCCGGCGTGGACGTTGATGCCGGCAACGAGCTGGTCGAACGCATCAAGAAAATGGCCCCGCGCATCGGCGGTTTCTCCGACGGAATGCCCTTGCCGCGCGGCATCAAAGAGCCGATCCTGATCGGCTGCACCGACGGCGTGGGCACCAAACTTGCGATCGCGCAGAAGCTGAACGTCCATAACACCATCGGCTACGACCTGGTCGGCATGAACGTGAACGATTTGATTTGCTCCGGCGCGAAACCGCTTTTCTTCCTCGACTACTTCGCCTGCGGCGTGCTGGAAGTGGGCATTGCCGAAACCGTGGTGAAGGGCATCGTCGCCGCCTGCCGCGAAAGCGACTGCGAGCTGTTGGGCGGGGAAACCGCCGAAATGCCGGGCTTCTACAAGCCGGGCGAATACGACCTGGCGGGCTTTGCCACCGGCGTCGTGGACAAGAAAAAACAATTGCGCCCCAAAGAAACCGTGGAAGCGGGCGATATTCTGCTCGGGCTTCCGTCCTCCGGCCTGCATTCGAACGGCTATTCGCTGGTCCGCCAGGTCTTCAAAGAAGACGAATGGAAGGAATGGCAGGCCGATTTGCTGCGGCCCACGCGCTTGTATGTGCGCACCATCCTGCCGGTTCTGGAAAAAGTGAACCACGGCAAGAAAGTCGGCATTCGCGGCCTCGTGCACGTGACCGGTGGCGGCTTCACCGACAACATTCCGCGCATTCTGCCCGACGATTTGCAGGCGCGCATCACCATGGGCTCGTGGACGATCCCGAACATCTTCAAGGAAATCCAAAAACGCGCCAAAATTTCCGACGCGGAAATGTTCCGCACGTTTAACATGGGCATCGGCCTGATTTTGGCCGTCGAGCCGTCCGCGGTCGGCACGGTGCGCCGCTTCCTGCGGGACGCGCGCGTGATCGGCAAAGTGGAAGAGGGAACGCGCGGGGTGACGTTTGCCGACCTCGCCTAAAACCTGGCGCCTCGCGGTTTTCGCCTCCGGCAACGGAACCAATTTACAGGCGCTCATCGACGCGATCAAAACGGGCCAGTTAAACGCCGAGATCGCCGCGGTGGTTGCCAACACGAAATACGCGGGTGCCGTCGGCCGCGCGCGCGAAGCCAAAATTGAAACGCTCATTTTTGATCCGAAAGAGTTCGGCTCACGCACTCTCTGGTGCGCGAAAATGGCCAAAGCGCTCAATGAGCGCAACATTGATTTGGTGGTTTTGGCCGGATTTATGATGAAGCTCGAGCCCTGCATGGTCCGCGCGTTTCCGAACCGGATCATCAACATTCACCCAGCGCTTCTGCCGAAGTACGGCGGGAAAGGCATGTTCGGCCGCCACGTGCACGACGCGGTGGTGGCGGCGCAGGAAAAAGAATCGGGCTGCACGGTGCATGTGGTGGACGAAATTTACGATCACGGGTCCATTATCGCGCAGGCGAAAGTGGCGGTGGCGCCGGACGACACCGCCGACAATCTGGCCGAGAAGGTCCACAAAGAAGAACACAAACTTTACGTCAACGTCGTCAGAGACATCTGTTCGGGCAAAATCAATTTGGATTCATTTAAAGGAGCCGAGGTAAGCCAATGATCCCACGCTACACCCGCGAAGTGATGCACGCCGTTTGGACCGACGAGAACCGCTACAAAGCGTGGTTCGACGTCGAAGTGCTGGCCGCGGAAGCGCTGGCCAAGAAAGGCCAGGTCCCGCGCTCCGCCATCAAAACCATCCGCCAGAAAGTCCGCATCAACGTCAACCAGATTTTGGAGATCGAAAAAATCACCAAGCACGACGTGATCGCGTTCTTGACGCACTTGGAACGCACCATCGGCCCGGCCGCGCGCTTTTTGCACGTCGGCCTCACCTCCTCCGACGTGGTCGACACCGCGCTGGCCATTCAGCTGAAAGAAGCGGGCCTCCTTTTGCAGGAAGATTTGGATGAATTAATTGAAGCGCTCACCGCGCTGGCGCGCAAACACAAACGCACGCCGATGGTGGGCCGTTCGCACGGCGTCCACGCCGAACCGATCACCTTCGGCGTGAAAGTCGCCGGCTGGGTGTCGGAAGCCAAACGCAATCGCGTCCGCCTGAAAACCGCCTGCACAAACGTCGGCTACGCCAAGCTTTCGGGCGCGGTCGGCACCTTCGCGCACAACGATCCGTTTGTCGAAGCTTACGTGTGCAAACATTTGGGGCTCAAACCCGAACCGCTCGCGACCCAGGTGGTCCCGCGCGACCGTCACGCTGAATTCTTGGGGGCGCTCGCTTTGGTGGCCGGCATGCTGGAACGCATCGCTACTGAAATCCGCCATTTGCAACGGACGGAAGTGCTGGAAGTGGAAGAGACGTTCACCAAAGGACAGAAAGGCTCAAGCGCCATGCCGCACAAGCGCAACCCGGTGGGCTCCGAAAACATTTGCGGCCTGGCCCGCTTGATCCGCACCAACGCCGTGGCCGCGCTGGAAAACATTCCGCTGTGGCATGAGCGCGACATTTCGCATTCGTCGGTGGAACGCGTGATCCTGCCCGACTCGACGATTCTGCTCGACTACATGCTCGCCCGCATGACCAACATGATCGAGAACTTGCAGGTGTACCCGGCACGCATGGCCGCGAATTTGCGCAAGACCGAGGAATTTTTGGGCGCGCAGAAACTTCTGCTTTCGCTCGTCGGCAAAGGCTTTGACCGACAGAAGGGCTATGAAATGGTGCAGCGCCACGCGCTCGACGCCTGGACCAACGGGAAATCCTTCCGCCAGCTGATCGAGGCCGACGCCGACATCCGCAAACATTTGGACAAAACCGCTCTGAACAAAGCGTTCGACACCTCCAGCCACTTGCGTCATGTCGACACGCTTTTTAAACGCGTCGGGATTTAAACCATGGCGACGGTTCTCAAACGGTTCGATGTCGGGCCGATGCAGAACGTCTGCTACATGATCGGCGACGAAAAAACCAAGCAGGCCCTGGTGCTGGACCCGGCCTGGCAGCCGGACACCATCATCAAAACGGTCGACGAAAACGGTTTTAAGTTGAGCGGGCTCCTCGTTTCGCACGCGCACTACGACCACACCAACGCCATCGAAACGCTGCTCTCGAAATTTGACGTTCCGGTGTACGCGCAGAAAGAAGAAATCGCCTACGCCAAGAGCGGCACGTCCATTGTGAACGAGCTGGGCAAAACGGCGAAGGGAATGTCCGACGGGGACGTGCTGGAGTTGGGCGAAACCAAGCTGCGGCTGATCCACACCCCGGGCCACACGCCGGGATCGCAGTGCATCGAGGTCAACGGCGCGCTGTTAACGGGCGACACCCTCTTCATCGGCGGCTGCGGCCGGTCGGATTTGCCCGGCGGAAACCCCGAACTTTTGTTCAAAAGTTTGGGTAAGATTGCCAGACTGAGCCCGAACCTGCGGGTCTGCCCGGCGCACGACTACGGCGATGTTCCGGAGCGCCTGCTCGGCGAAGAAATAAAATTTAATCCGTACTTAAGGATGAGAGATGAAAAAGACTTTATCGAAGCCATCGGTTAAAAAATCCCCGGCCAAAAAACCGGACATCGCGCAACTCGCCATCAACACGATCCGCTTCCTGTCCGTGGACGGCGTGGAGAAGGCCAACTCCGGCCACCCGGGAACCCCAATGGCGCTCGCGCCCATCGCTTACGTGCTGTGGACGAAAATCATGAAGTACAACCCGCGCAACCCGCAGTGGCACAACCGCGACCGTTTCGTCTTGTCCGCCGGCCACGCCTCCATGCTCCTTTATTCGATGCTGCACCTCTCCGGCTACGACATGACGCTGGACGACCTGCGCAACTTCCGCCAATGGGAAAGCAAAACCCCCGGCCATCCGGAATACGGCTACACCATCGGCGCCGAAACCACCACGGGCCCGCTCGGCCAGGGCATTTCCACCGCGGTCGGTATGGCCATGGCGCAGGAATATCTGAACACGCTCCTCTCCGGCAAAGGCAAACGTTTTTTTGACTACCACATCTACGGCATCGCCTCCGACGGCGACATGATGGAAGGCGTCGCCTCCGAGGCCTCCTCGCTCGCCGGACACCTCAAGCTCGGCCGGATGATTTTTTTCTACGACGCCAACAAGATCACCATCGACGGCACCACCGACATCGCCTTCACGGAAAACGTCGGCAAGCGCTACGAGGCGTATGGCTGGCACGTTCAGCACATCAAAGACGGCAACGATTTGCAGGCGATCGAAAAAGCGGTGAAAGCCGCGCAGAAAGACCCGCGCCCGTCCATCATCATCACGCGCACGCACATCGGTTTCGGCAGTCCTAACAAAGTGGATTCGCCGGAAGCCCATGGCGCCCCGCTCGGCGCGGAGGAAGTGAAACTCACCAAGCAGGCGCTCGGCTGGCCGCTTGAGCCCACGTTCCACGTGCCGCCGGAGGTCTACGCGCATTTCGCTCCGCTTATCGCGCGCGGCGATAAATTGGAAAAAGAATGGGACAAAAAAGAGAAGCCGGAGTTATTTAAACGGCTCGCAGAAGGAAAATTGCCGCAGGGCTGGGAAAAAGCGATTCCCGAATACACCAAAGAGGAAAAAGTCGCGACCCGCAAAACCTCCGGCGAGGTGATCAACGCCATCGCCAAAGTGCTGCCGGAACTGTTGGGCGGCTCGGCCGACCTCGCGGCCTCGAACAACACCAATATTAAAGACGGCGGGCTGTTCTCGAGCGTCGACACCGGCCGCAACATCGCGTTCGGCGTGCGCGAGCACGCGATGGCCGCGATTTTAAACGGCCTGTCGCTGTCGAACCTGCTCATTCCGTTCGGCGGCACGTTCTTCATCTTCACCGATTACATGAAAGGCGGCATGCGTTTGGCCGCGCTCATGAAGAAACGCGTGATCTACGTTTTGACGCACGACTCCATTGGCTTGGGCGAAGACGGCCCGACGCATCAGCCGATTGAACAGCTCGCGCACTTGCGCGCGCTGCCGAACATGACCACCATCCGCCCCGCGGACGCCAATGAAACCGCGGCTGCCTGGAAATTTGCGGTGGAACACACGAAGGGCCCTGTGGCGCTGGTGCTGACGCGGCAGAATTTGCCGGTGTTGACCCGCGCAAAATATCCGTCGGCGGGGCAGGTGGAAAAAGGCGCGTACATTTTGTCGGAAGCCAAATCCGGCCAGCCCGACGTGATCTTGATCGCCACCGGCTCCGAAGTGGCGCTCGCGCTCCAAGCCCAGGAAAAATTGCAGGCCGATGGGATGGACGTGCGCGTGGTGTCGATGCCGTCGTGGGAACTCTTTGAAAAACAGCCGCCCGCGTACAAAGAAAGCGTTCTTCCGTCATCGGTGCGCGCCCGCATCGCGATTGAGGCGCTCTCGACGATGGGTTGGGAACGCTATGTGGGGCTCGAAGGCCGCGTGATCGGCATGACGAGCTTCGGCTCGTCCGCGCCGGCGAACGTGGCGTTCGACCGTTTTGGCTTCAACATTCAGCACGTGGTGCAAACGGCGCAGGAATTGGTGGTGAGAAAATGACCAGCAACAATATAAGCACGCGTCGCCCCGGCAATCTTTTAGCCGGGGCCCAGGTTCTCGTTAAAACCTGGAGCCCGGCCAAAAGTATTGCCGGGTCGTTGTTTGCTTTGTTGTTGGTTTTACCGGTCTTCGCCGCGGATGCGCCCGAAATGGTCGTGGTGCAAGACATGCGCATTCTGAAACTTCCCGACGACGTCACCAAGTTCCTCTCCAAAGAATTTCCGAAATACAAAATCCCCGAAGAAGCCAGCTACAACCAGGACATGCTCGGCTTTTTCTACCGCCAACTGCTCGGCGTTCATCCGGCGGTGGCCTTCGGTGATTTCAACGGCGATAAAAAGCGCGACTACGCGTTCCTGATCGAAACCGGCACCACGCCCTGGGGCCCGCTGATGGAACTCGTGGTGCTGACCGGCGCCAAGAAAAAAGGCAACTACGACATGAGCCGCCTCGGCGAAGTGTACGACGCCAAGAGCGACTACGTCAGCTTCGTCAACGACAAGCTCATCAAAGGCAAGTACCAGAAAGGCGCCTGGTACATCAACTGGGACAAAAAGACCAATTCCTACGTCGTCACCAAGTCGTAAATCCTGCCTATGAAGTTGTTCACCAAAACATTCGGCTGCCAGATGAACTTCGCCGATTCCGACGAGATGGGGCGCGCGTTCAAAGAGCGCGGCTTTAATCCCGTGGAGGCGGAAGCGCAGGCGGATGCGGTTTTGGTCAACACCTGCACGGTGCGCGATTTGGCCGAGCACAAAGCCGGCTCCTATATCGGCCGTTTGCGCGAATGGAAAGACGAGAACCCTCAGCAGCGGCTGATCGTGGTCACCGGCTGCGCCGCCGAGCGCGCCAAAGACGAATTCCGCCGCCGTTTCCCGCACATCGATTTGATCGTCGGCGCCAAAGACATCGCCGAATTTCCCAAAGAGCTCGACAGTTTTCTTGCGCGCCGCAATATTCCTTGGCAAGATGACAACCAAGACCTCGTGACGCAGCTCACACCCTCTCCCGTCACGGCGTACGTTACGATTATGCGCGGCTGCAATTACAACTGCAGCTACTGCATCGTTCCCGCGGTGCGCGGCCGCGAAGTGTACCGCTCCGTGAGCGAAATCCTGGCCGACGTGGCCGCGCGCACCCAGGAAGGCGCCCAGGAAATTTGGCTTTTGGGCCAAACCGTAAACTCCTACCGCCCGGCCGAACCGCCGTTTCCCAACTATGATTTTGCCGATCTCTTGCGCGACGTGAACAACGTGCCGAACGTCGGCCGCATCCGCTTTATCAGCCCGCACCCGCATTATTTGACCGACAAGCTCATCCGCGCGATGGCCGAAAGCGCCAACGTCTGCGAGCACATTCACTTGCCGGTGCAGTCGGGCTCGAACCGCTTGCTGTCGCGCATGAAGCGCAACTACACCGTGGAGTCTTACCTCGACGGGCTGGCGCGCCTGCGCGCGGCCATTCCGAACATCTCTGTCACCACCGATATCATCGTTGGCTTTCCCGGTGAAACCGATGATGATTTCGCCGCGACCAAAGACCTGGTGGCCCGCGCCCAATTCGATTCCGCGTACTGCTTTAAGTATTCGCCGCGGCCCGGTACCGTTTCCTTCGACATGCCGGACGACGTTCCCGATGCCGTGAAGGAAGCGCGCGTGAACGAGTTGCTCGCGATCACCGACAATTTGGGGCGCGAACAAGCGGAGAAATTGATCGGCTCTGTGCAGGAAATTTTGCTGGAAGACGATAAAGGAGAGGGGCTTTTCCGGGGGAAAACCCGCTCCTCCTGGCGCGCGCGGCTGACCAGTTCGTCGCTCAAAATCGGCCAGTTGGTGAAGGCGCGTGTTGTCAGCACGCATTCCCGGGAACTCCATGCCGAACCCGTTTCTTAAGCGTCAAAAGAGGCTGAAAAATCGACACGTTTCATGGAGTCGGCCTTTCTTAATTCCGGCTTCAGGCGAACTTAATCCCATCGGAGGCAGACTATGAGCATGAACCTAATCAATCAGGCCATCTTCGTGAACCGCCCTCTTGAGGAGGCGTTCGACTACTGCACAAACCCCGAGTTTTTCGACCGGTGGATGCCGGGCGTTATCAGCTCAAAACAGGGGACCAGCGGCCCGTTGTACCGCGGCGCCACGCTGACACAGGACATCATGATCGGCAACAAAGTGGAGCGGGCCACCGGCCAGGTGTGCGCGTTCGAGCCCAATCAGAAATGGTCGTACACCCTGCGCGGCGCCGGTTTCTGGGTGCGCCGCACCTGGAGCTTCGAGCTTTTGAGCAAAGGCACCAAAATCCACTACACCGAAGAGCTTAGCCGCGAAACCGGCTTTTTCGCGCCGATGGCCAAGCTTTTTACCAAGGCCCCGCAGGCCGATGTGCTGCGCGGCCTCAAGCGCGATTTGGAATCCACCTCGCATTATCTGCCAGATCTCGTCTAGAAACCCGCTCGTTCTGTTTTCTGCAGTTGCACGCCCAGCCTTTGCTTTGGTAGTGTCTCGCCCATGTCGAGCGGAAAAGAACGACGGAAACACAGACGTCTCCCCGTTATCAAGGACCTGGCCGAACCGGTCGAACTGACCATCCTTGATTCAACCGGCACCAAACACATTCCCGGTATTCTCACCACGCTTTCCGCCGGCGGGCTCGATCTCGTCCTCATGGGCCATATCACCGGCAAACCCCATTTGACCCTGAGCATTCATCTTCCGGGGTTCGACCGTTTCCAGGTGGAAGGCAAACTCGCCTGGTCGCGCGACAAAGAAGCCACCTCCGCGCTCGGCGTTGAATTCACCAAAATCGACGCCGACCACGCCCGCCAAATCACCCACATGGCCGACGCCTATTGGGAATGCGAAGAACGCATCCAGAAAGAAGCGCCGACGATTTGTTTCCACGGCTGCACCTACTGGGACCTGTGCGAAAAACCCGCCAAACTAAAAAACGTCAAAAAAGCATCCATCGTTTAACGCGGGGCTGATATGGCGTATCCCATTATTCGCACGTCCGAGCGAAACAGAAGCTTCAGCATGTACATGGGGGAAAAGAAGCTGGTGATGCACCACGGCGACGTCGCCGCGCTCGAGGCCGACGTGCTCGTTTGTCCCGTCGACCAAAACCTCGATTTTCGTTCCGGCGTCGCTAAAGCGATCAGTTCCGCGGCCGGCAAAGAACTCAAAACCCACCGCCCGTTAAATCCGGAGCCGCTCGGCAAAGTGGTGGTCCTTCCCGGCGGCAAAATGAAAGTGAAATACGTTTTTATGACGGTGCTCCTCGGCGAGAAAGAGCCGGCGAAAATGAAAATCGCCATCCGCGAGGCCGTCAACCGCACCATCCGCTACGCGGAGTTCCTCCGGCTTAAATCCATCGCGTTTCCGGTGCTGGGCAACCCGCGCACCGCGCCCCCGTACCAGATGGTCGCCAAGGAAATGCTGGAAGACGTCACCAAATATTTTCAACGCCGCAACACCAAGATCAAGCTGATCCTGTTCTCCGTCTTCAACGCGGACGCCTACTCCGCCTTCTGCAAAGAAGCCCGCCACATCGCTGACCTATAATAACCATACCCTTTAGAAGGTCTTGCTTGCCCTGTTAATTCTTTGACTAAATGTATATTTAGATATATTTTCTGGCTATGGATTTTGGATCTCAAGTTTTAGCTTGGCGTCAGAAGCTAGGGTTAACGCAGGAAGAACTTGCTGCAAAAACTGGGTTAGCACGGCTTTCGATATCAAAAATTGAGCGCGGCGAAGTTGATCCGGTACTTTCTACTATCCGAAAACTAGCTGTTGCTTTTGGGGTTACAATTGGGACACTGATCGAAAAAAAAGTTCTATTTGCCCAATTGACACGCCAGCAACTGGATAAGCTTGCAGGGGCTGCTCTTCAGCCTAGTGGAAAAGATGCACGTAATCTGCAAGATGCTAGGCGGTTATCGCGTCTTCTTATACATAAGCGTTATGCGTTGGGGCTTTATGTCCCTCGTAAGGCGGGATTAGCAGGTGGCGAGCATGTTGGGGTTCATTCTGTTAGGTGGTTAAAAGCCAAATTTGGTGAAAAGCAGTGGAAGGCTTTATTATCGCGAATAGATAAACGGGCCTCCGTTTTAATAGCTTCTTACCGGAAGGGCTGATGAAAAAAACACTATTTCTCGTATTTGGATTTATCGTTATTTGTATGACTTCTGCGTCTGGGAATGATCTGGGCGATCGCTTAATTTCTCAAGATTACCATGAGCGCCAACAAGCATTAATGGAGTTGCCGGCTCTAACATCGAATCAGCGGCAAGAGCTAGCGTCAGATCTTTCACAAGAGTTGGCCAGTTCAAACTTGGTGGCTGCCGGTTGGGCGAGCGAGGCACTTGGTCGCTTAGGGCCCGATGCTGTTTCTGCCGTGGCCTCTTCTTTACGCGCAAATCCAGTAAACAATCCGTTGGCGATATCCACTCTGTCACGCCTCGATTTAAACGCCGTTCCCACCGTTATTGAGTTTATACGTACAGGTGATCCGCAGATGAAGCAAAATGCGTTGTATGTCATCGCGCATATCCGCGTCGATTCCTTGTCACCGGCCATCAATGATATTGCCGGATTGTTGAGGGACTCCAACGAAGACATCCGCGTGCAAAGCGCAGAAGAATTGGGGCGAATGGCCCGGCTTTCATCCTGGCTTAGGTCGAGACTTGGTTCTGTCGTGCCCGATTTAACCAATGCGTTGGCGGATGATTCGTCACGCGTGCGCGATGCGGCGGTGATTGCATTGGGGGAAATCCGCCAATATGCCGACCAGGCTTCGTCAAAACTTCTGGAAGGCGTCTCCGATCACCAAAAGCCGCTCCGGAAAGAATTGGTGATCGGCGCGTTGCGGCAGATGGACACTAGCTCCGCGTGGACCGCTTTGAATTCGATGGGGGTTGAGAAATCAGCCAATGAGGAATTCGAATCGCGTGAACCACATTTGCGACATGGCCGCGGCGGTGTGGGACATCATGGGATGTGGCGGGCGCCAGATAAATGAAAATCCGACAGGTAAAAACCAACATAAATCGTTGACAATGAATTGGTATCCGGGTAGATTTATAGCCAGTTAACAACCTGCCTCCGAGTGGCTGTGTTGTATGCTAAGCAATCAGGAGTAAACCTCATTGTTGAGTACAGCCTCTCAAGCCATTCATAATTCTTCCATTACTCGTCATTTTTGCTTCCAATTCCTAACCTGCGGGGGTCAAATGAACAATCGAATCATAGTAAGCCTTCTTATTCTGTTAAGCATGTCCACCAATGTGTTCGCTTTGGGTTCGGGCGCGCTGAGCAATGAAACCGGTATCAATGCGAAAGTAACGGGCCATGGTTATGCCGTTGCCGGTGCTGTGGATGATGCGTCGGCGGTGTTTTATAACCCAGCATCAATGGTAAATGTGAAAGGCGCTCAGTTAATGTACGGCGCATCGGTTTTGGATATTAATACCGAACATGCCTCGACAACGGGACAGAAAGATAAGACGGCGGATAATTTGCCAGTCACCCCGTATTTTTATTTCACCTATTCAAAAGTCGACTCGCCTTGGGCCTTTGGTGTCGGTGTGAATTCTCCTTTTGGTTTGATCTCGGAATGGAAAGATAACAGCTCCTTTAAATACTACGCCACCGAATCAAAGTTAATGATGTATCAGATTACTCCAGCCGTCGCTTATCAGGTCTCAGGAGAATTCTCTGTGGCTGGTGGTGTTAATTTCTTCAACGTTTTTGATACGGAGCTGAATCAAAAGGTTTTTAACTTGGACAGCGGTTTAATCCCTGGTAGTCCAACGGGCGATGGTGATTCAAAGCTAACTGGAGATGGGACGGGCTTGGGGTATAACTTGAGTGCGCATTGGAAACCCTCCGATATCCATTCGTTTGGGTTGACATATCGCAGCCAGGTAAATGTTCCCGTTGAAGGCGATGTTCATCTTTCCAATCTGCAAGACGGCACGGCCTTTGGATTCAATGGAGCGTCTTTGGCGTCTACTTACGACAGTGGCGCAACCACCGAGTTTAAATTCCCGCAGAGCGTTTTGCTCGGCTATGGATATCGTCCCAACGAGAAATGGACAATTTATACCGACTACGAGTGGGTTAACTGGAATGTCGTTGAGAATCTGGACTTCAACTATAGCAACGACAACACAAACTTAACTCATCGTGTGGCGAGAAACTGGAAAAACAGTAATAACTTTGGCGCCGGCGCGGAATACAGTGCCACGGAGCATGTTGATTTGCGTTTTGGTGCCTTGGTGTATGAACGTGTTATTCCTGAAGGAACATATGAAGCAACAGTTCCTGAATCAGGGCGTTATGCACTGACTCTTGGTTCGGGCTACCATGCCGGTGGTTTCGCGATTGATTTCTCCTATTCAGCTATCTTCTTGAATGACAAGACTATTAACAATGGCGCGGGAAGCACCGTGGCTTCGATGGATGGGAAATACGAAACAATGATTAATACCATTGCTTTGGGTGTATCTCACAAATTCGGCGGATAGCAACTCATAGGTGATTGAATTGGCTGAGAAAATGGATCGCCGGGAAGATATTCGACTTCGTTTCCCAGTCGAAATCGATATCTATGGCCGGTCTGAAATCGGACTTTTTGAGGGTTTTAAAACAACCCTCATCAATATCGGTCATGAAGGCGTTTCTTTTGAATTGCCTATTAGTTTGGACAAAAAGAAGCGCTATAACGCCGATATTGAATTGCGGCCCGGTGCCAAATTCCAGGCCCACTTAAATATCCTCTGGGTTAAACAACTCCCTTCTAAAAAATTCCTTCATGGCGCAGAGCTGTCTTATTTCTCTGAAGAGCAAATGAATGAATTGGCTTTGTTCTTTGAGAACGCGGCCAATAAGCCGGAAGCTCGGATTCAAGAGCGTCGTGCTACCAACCGTCGTGATGTAAAAGTGGATGATGCTAATGACAAAGAGCAGCGGATTTCTGATCGACGCCTTTTGCAGAGATATTTAAGTGAGTCCGCGAAAATCAGTCTTACATCTAAAAAACCTCGCATTCTTGAATTGAAGCGAGTTGTTATAACGGGAATTGGTGTTGTGGCGCCGAATGCGATCGGAAAAAAAGAATTCTTGGATGCAATTAAATCGTCGCGATCCGGAATTCGTTCTATTACGCATTTTGACGCAAAGGATCTCCCTTCCCGTTATGCGGGTGAGGTTTCGGATGATTTAGCTTGGAATTTTCTGGAAGAGCTGCTTAAGAATGATAGTGAGAATGATTTTAGTAGCTTAAAGACAAAATTTTTAAGACGTACGGACAGGCCCGTTCAGTTCGGTCTTATCTCTGCGTTCGAAGCCCTGCATGACTCCGGGCTTAACATTCAGAAGATGAACCGGAAACATATCGGTATTGCAACTGGAACATCCATGGCTGGCTTGGCATTTGCCTTTAAAGAGCATGATAAGTACTTCTCCAAGGGCATGCATAAGATGAATCCTTATACGATTGCCGCCGCATCCGCAAACCCATCTTCCGGTGAATTATCTGCTGAACTTAAGCTTCGTGGACCAGCCGCCACGTTCTCCCAGGGATGCACATCAGGAACAAGCGCAATTAGTTTTGCCTACCAACAGATTCAACAGGGAAAAGCGCTGGCCATGTTGGCGGGGGGGACAGATTCTCCTCTATATGAGTCCACTTTTGCCGCTTTTTGTCGTTCCGGTATGTTAGCGCC
>CAZCJA010000053.1:0-16884 GCA_964499015.1 uncultured Elusimicrobia bacterium | reverse complement strand
GACTATTACTTCTGGCAGGCCAAAGCCCTCGTTGAGTTAAACCGGGAGAAAAAAGACAAAAAAGAACTCGGCGAAGCGCATTACGACATGATGTATCTCCTACAGGACAAGGACGGCTTTGATCCGCTCAGCGATGACGAAGTCGTGCAGTCGCTCCTGCTTCTGGCGGAAATAAACTTGCTCGAAAGCAAGCCCTGGGCCGCAATAGACACATTAAGAAACATTTACGATAGACCGCCGGATGTAATTCCGGGTTACCGCGAAAATAAACCCACCAGTTATTTTGATCCTCTTTTGGAAAAAAATGAAGAAGCGTATTTGATCGCTATTCATGCCGCGATGGCGCTTCAAGACGGACGCGAGATGGAAAAAATTGCGCTCGAAGGCCTGAAACATTTGCCGGGCAGCCACGCCTTGCGCCAATGGCTGGCCGCCTCGCGCAAAAACGGACGCGACAGCAATCACCCCGGATTAAAATCGATTTTATTGGCCGTCGCCTTGTCGCTGCCGGGGCTGAACGCAATCGCCCAAACCGCGCTGCCGCCGACCGGCCACCCGACGTATTTCGGCACGGGCACGAATTCCACTCTGCAAGCACCGGCCATCAAGCCGTTCAGCGATGTGCAAATCAACGCCCCCACAATCGGCGGCCTGCATTATATGGATGAGCGGCGCGGCTATGGCACGCTTGGACCCGATATTCACCAGTACTTTGACGACATGATGGGCTCGTTGTACGGGGGAAATCCGCGCCGCGGATTGAGCTCGATCGGCGTGGTTCCGCCGCCGGTAACACAATTCCAACAGAGACGCCCGGCGCTCCAACCCGCCGCTGCGGCCCCGACAATTGAAGAATTATTCGGCGGCGTGGAAGAAGCGCCCGCGCCGGCCGCGCCCGCTCTACCACTACCGCTTCCGCAGTTGCCGGTAAATAATGAAGATAAAAATCACGCGGCGGCGCGCGTCTTGCCCGCGGCCCCGGTCGCGCCCGCTGCCGCTGGAACCGACGAACACACGTTGCGGCAAAACGTCCTGCGCGCCGAAGACGCGGCCTTTGCTTCCGCTTTGCTGATGGACAATCGCTTAAGCCCGTTCGCGACGCCGAATAAATCGCTGATCGATTTCCTGGGCGAGGAAACGCTCAAGCGCATCGTGCCCGACCCGCTTTTGCGCCAGAAGTTCCAGGAAGGCCGCTTCAACGTGCGGCTAGTCACATTGGACGCCCGCACCAAGCAAATCAAATTTATTTATGCGACCGAGCGCGTCGACGCGGCGCGGACGCCCGTGCAGGTCGACGTCGAAACCAACATGGCCACGGGGGAAACCTACGCGGCAAACGTCGTGCGCATCAATCCGAAAACAGGGGCGGTTCTGCGCGACAACCGCTTCCAGACCGGCTTTGAAGCGCTCATGCCGATTGTGGTGTCGAAAGTGCCGTTCGACCCCGCCGATCCGCGCTGGCCGACGGATTATCTGAAGGTTCTTAAGTTTGAACGCGAGAACGGCCGCGCTTATGCATGGATGAACATGTGGGACGCGGGCGGTCGCATAACGCTCGACACGCGCGTCTGGAACAACGGCGACTTGCGTTTGGCCGACATTCCACTGACCACCGCCCTGCCGCACTTCGGACGCATCGCCGGAATGGCCTCCGAAACATTTTTCGGGGAAAACGGCGAAGGCCTAACACGCACCTATCTAAAACGCGGCGTCAGCGACGACCCGGACTTCATGCGCGCCGCCGAGCGGGCGGTCCAGGAAATCTGGCCGCGCAACATCCTCGATTTTCAGATGGCGCTCGAAATCGTGAACACCATTGATGCAACGACCGAACGCGGCCGCGCCGGCCAATGGGCCGTCAAACGCGCGTGGCGGGCCAATTATGCCTGGCTGGCGTCTCAACTTGGAAAAAACAATCCGGACCTCCGCCTGCACCTTCTCTTTTTGAACGAGCTGGAGAAACCCATGCCGGACGCGCGGCGTCTGGCCCAGTTGATACCCGGCGGGATGAATCCTCTGCCGGAAAATTTGCTGCCAAAAAACGCGGTGCGGCTTTCGTATCCCAATCCGTTTAACCTTCGCAACGACGTGTTCCTCCGCTTGGCGCCGAACGAGCCGACGGACCACGTCAGCGAATTGTTGGCGCGCTCCGACATGCGTTCACGCCGGCCAACCGTGTCCAACGAAGCGTTCGACCTCTTCATGCGCGAATACAACAGTCCCCGGCCGAACCTGGACCGCCTGCGCGAAGAAATCATCCAGCTAAATGTGGTGGAGGGAACTCCTCAGTGGCGCAGATTGATCGCCCAGGCGAAAAACCCGCTCGCCGGCCTCAACGAACGCCATCGTTACGTCAAAATTTTTCAGTACGTCCGCAACGCGTTCCAAGGCCAAAACGTGCCCGACATCCGCGCGTTCCACGCCGGAGTTTTGGCGCTCATGGGACACGGCGAGAAATCCACCGACGGACCGGTCCTTCTGGCGTTTATGGATGAAATGGCGAAACCGAACCCCAACCCGCGTCGCCTCGTCAACATCATTTTGCCGCTGCGGGAATACCGCAATCTTCAGCACGCGCTCATGCAGCCGCAAGACGACCGGTCCGCGGTCGTTCGCGGCGAACGCCGTTTCCGCCTGTATTCGCAAAGCCTCTTGACCAACGGCCATATCGACACGATGAATCTTCTCCGCGTTCGGAATTTGATGGAGTCGTCCAGTCCGACGATCGCGCAAGTCTCCGCGGCGATGCGCGCCAGCGCCAACGACATGGGCGGACGCTCTCCTTCGTGGACCGCCAAAGCCTATGCGCGCCTAAACGACGAGCTCCGTATTTTCGAAAACGAATTCTCACGGTTGGAACGGCTGCCCGGCAACCAAGCCGTACGCCGGCCCGATGGCAGCGTTCACCCGCAATATCAGTTGGTGGTTAAGACCTATCGCGAACGTTTGGGGATTTTGGAGATGCGCATCCGCCAATTAACGAACGATGGCCAGGCTCAATCCCCCGAAGGACAAGCCTTGTTCGCGCGCTGGAAATCCTTCAGCGAACGGATGAGCTATACCGACTGGGCGGAACAGGCCGAAGCAGGCAGCATCGTGATCGGCGTTTTCGAAGCGCGCGCCGAGGCGGCGCGCCAGGCCGCCGCGGCCCTGCCCAACTCTTTGCTCTATATTTTGACCGGCAACAAACGATGGGGCGTTTTCGGCATGATCACCGAGATGACGGTGTTCTCTGTGATGATGTTTTACGCGCCGGCCGCCGTCGCCGCGTCCTTCGCGGCCGCGTACGCGACCGCTCATGTGATCGCGGGCCAAACAAGCCGCGCGGTGGTCTTCCGTCCGTCGATTTGGCTAAGCAGCGCGGTTCATGGGACCGTTTTCGGCCTATACGTTGCCGCTCAATCGTGGCTCGACAGCACGCCGTTGATTGTCCTTCTGCCTCTGGCGCTCCACTTAGCATCCGATGTTGCGCTCATGCGCCGCACCGAAACCAAAACGCACACGGACGTCGCGTCCACCGCAATGATCATGGACGGGCTCGTGCGCCGGCTCAAACGCGTCGTCCTTAACGACGCGAACTTTGAGCCGCGCCCCTATGAAGTGATTCCGCTGGACATGGATGATTATCACGATGGGGAAACGGCCGAGTTCGATGCGCGTGCGAAAGAAAATTTAAACGAAATCTATAAAGTCATCGCCACCGAATTCTCCAAAGAGCTCGCGCAGGAAGTTAAGGAAAGGCTTTCGGTCGTCGGTGTGTTTACCAATACACGCCTGCTGATCAACGAGTTGTTTTCGTCGCACTATCGTTGGGGCATGATGCGCAACAGCCGCGGCCGCTTTACCGTCTTCGTGCCGATTCAAACGTTCGCGCGCTTCACGTCCGGCGCCGACCGCCGCTGGCTTGCGTTTTGCCTGGTGTTCGGCCTTGAATGGGCGAAATACTACGCGGAATTGACGGCGTCAGAACGCAAGCTGAGCGAAGAGCAAATTCACGACGCGATCAAAAACTTCGAGGCGGAATGGAAAGAAAAAGAGAAAGCCTACATCGGCTCCGGCTTTTTCCTGCGTCATGTCTGGCTATATTTGCAGGACCGCGTGACGCTGCTGGGACTGCGCCGCCAATTGCGCAAAGATTTCGCGGCCATCAAAAAAGATGCCGAGCCGCTCCTGGAGGCCATTCAGAAAATCCTCTCTTCCGACGAATACGTCGACCCGATCACCAGCGTCCTTGATCGCGAGAAAACAAAAATAAAATTCGGCGACCTTCGCGACAAAATCATCGATCTACAAAAGCGCCTTGAAGCGTCCGCCGTGGAAGCGATGGCCTTTGGCGACTACAAAATGGCGTATGAAGTGGCGCGGTGGGAAGAGTACCTGCATATTTTTGATTCGGGCTTGCTCCCGATGCTGCGCTATCCAATGACGCTGCGTATTCTTATCCGCACGCAACGGTACAGCCGGCTGCGCGAAGCACTAACCAACCTGCGCGACAAAGAGTTGCGACTGCGCATTCCCATCAATGCACGTGAACGGACCATTATCTTGCCCTTGGACAAGGGGGAAATAGCCACTTTTGTTTATAACGCCGAAAAGGAAGATTTGTATCGCTGGATCATGACCACGCTCACGCGCCAAGCACAAGTGGTTGCCGATCCCGAGCTGCGCCGCCATATTTTATTGGCGCGCCGCGACGCGCTGCATATCTTGAACGAAATATTCACCGGCGCCGAGGCCAACTTGCCGTCCGCGCACTTGCAGCAGGTTCGGGACGAAAACTCAAATATTTTACGCATGTCGCCCAACGTCGCCGAGCGCCTGGTGCAGATCGCCAACATCGATCCAAGAACCGCCACCGACGCCCAACTCGCCGACCTGCTCTATGCGCTCTCAGATCCGCATGCCAACAACCGCCAATCCGCGACGCACAAGCTGGGAATGATTGGCGCCGACCGCGCCGGACAATGGCTGCTGCAATTTTTGCACACGCCGCTCTTACCGCGCACCGTTGATTTGCGCCGGGGCGATGAGCCTTACGACAGCAGGCGTGCGCGCCACAACGCGCGCATCGGCGGCCTATGGGCGCTCTATTTGTCAATTGAAAATCATAACGACTCGCAAGAACTGATCGGCAAAGTGCGCACGGCCCTGGAACGGGCACTCACGGAATGGAACGATGACAAGGCAAACGAATTGGGAGACACCATCGTTGCTGAGAATTCGCTCGCGCTGGGGACGGAAAGGGGCCTGTCGCTTCTGGAAACTTTCCTTCTGTCCGGACGTCTGAAAGAAACATACATCCATGGAGCCGTCGAATCCATGCTGCTACGTCTCTACGGCACGCGGGACAATGTGCCGCATCTTGTCCAGCACCTGGTCAGCGCACCCGAAAAAACGTTGTCGTATTTCCCGAATTCTGGCTTTTACACAAACCACATCGGTTGGTGGCTGGAATCGGCGATCGTCGGAGCCATAATTTTCCACGTTCCCGGCGGCAATATTTTTATCACCAGCCTAATCGTAAGCGCGTGGTTTGTGGAAGGGCATTTTGTTTCGGATTGGCTGCTCGGACAGCGTGTGATGCGGGACCGCGCAATGATGCATATCGGCGCGTTCCTGCTTAACCTCGGGATTTTCGCTCCGCTTATATTCTCGGGAGCAATTGCCGACGTCAATGGGATGCCGTACATGTACGCCATCGGGCACGCGATTCTCCACCTCTTCTGGAACATGTCCGTGCGCGCGGATATGCGTCTTTCCTTCGCCGGCAACGACGAGGTTAATGAAGCGCATGATTTCCCAATTTTAAACGGCGACCGGTCATGGTCGGGCTTTAACCTCCGCTTCACCAGTGAGTTCGCCAGCGACATTGAGCACAACCGCAATAAAATAAAAGCCGTGGCCGATTCCGTTCTCGTGCTCCTGAAGAACACGTTGGCCGCCGACACCAAAGCAGGCGCCCCCTATCATCAGGGCGAATTATTCCGCTATCGCGCCGACCGCCTGGGCGAACCGGGCCTGTACAAGATGTACAGCGGCAACCATCGTCTCTATTTCTCCTATTCGATCGAGCAGAAAAAAATCACGCTGCTGGCCTTCAAACCCAAGACGTATACAATGACCGGCGGCCGTACCGACCAAAACTTCATTGCCCATTTGCACGCGCTGCGCAAAGATCACGACTCTCTTTTGCGGGACAAAGAAACCGCGGCGTGGCTCGTTGAGCTACTTTTTAAAGAAGAGGATAAACCTGAACCCGCCGAAGTGCCGGAAGAACAAGGACCGGCCATCCATCCGTTCCTTCACGATTTGGCCGACATGCTCGTGATCGACAACCAGAACGAAGTGCAAACGATTTTCAAATCCTCCCTTGTGGACGGCGTGACGCACGATCGAGACGTTACGGCCGCCGCTGGGCGCTTTGAAAGTTCCTGGGGCATATCATACGGGCGGACTGGTTTTTCCCTGAAAGTCATAGCGGCGGAAATGGCCGCGCTCACGGCGCACGCCGAACAGGAAGGCCGCTCGCTCGGTGCTCTGATCGACGCCGAAACGGTGGCCCCGGCGGTGCGCGAAAAATTGAAACTATTCGCGCGAAGCTGGTCCAACGGCGTCGCGGTGATCGATCACCGCCTGCGCAACTTGATCACCACCGAATTTACGAACCGCCAGCCGAATTTCATGGCGACGGGCGAATTGATCGGCCTCACCGCGCATTTCATTCCGCTGCTTCGGGAACACACGGAAGACGTCTTCGCCAAATGGATCGTAAAAAATAGCCCGGCGCGCGATGAGACCGGCCTTGCCTACAGCCGCCTGCGCCACGGCATAAGCAACGCCGGCGCCGACGCAAAAATACTGAAGCCTCTGCGCGATATCGTGGCCGACGCCAAGGAGCGGATCAAAACGTACGCGCGGCTTCATCCGCCGGCCGCGTTAGCTCCAGAAATTACAGCCCCGGAAAACAAAACACCGGACGCGCCAGCTAAAACGGAAAGCGGTGTTGAAGACGTTGAAAATCCTGCGCCGCCGACATTTCCGGGAATTACCATAGATGACATCGATCTTTGGCCCAAGCTCGACCGCCGCAACAAAAGCACCGACGAACATTTGCGCTTGTGGCGTCAGCGCGTACGCGATCCGAAGCCGTTTCTGCAAGCATTGGAGCTGGGGTTGAAAACCGTCATTCTAGAGGGCATCGTCCGCTTTACGCCCAAAGCGACAAAGGCCATCGCTCAACTTCTCGACACCGACGAATTTACGGACAAAGTTTGGCGCCGCTTTTCCAATCTCACGTATTACCTGCAGACCGAATGGCACGGCCCTGCTCTTCTTCCGGAAAGAATCATGGAAATCACGGCCGAGGAGCGCCCCGCGTATTATCGCGCGGAAAAGAAAAAACGGGTTGATGCGATCTGGGCCGATATCGTCACGCGCCATCGTCAAAAATTAAAAAACGTTCCGTTAAACGACTTTATCCAGCGGTATGTGGAGCACATCGCGTTGGGCTTTGCGGAAACGATCATGACGACCGATACGCCGCAGTACCAGCTGCGAATGGGGCAATGGCTCGATCCGCTCAAGCGAAAAAGCGCCGACCAAGCAAAAATGTTTTTAGATATTTCCGCGGCAACCATCGCCCGGGCCGAGAGCGATAAAGAACTCGCCCTCAACGTGATCGAGCTGTTTGCTTTGGTGTTCATCGAAAACCAACAGAAACTTCAAGGCGAACTGCCGGACAACGAAAAGTTTTCGATATTGAAAGTGGGCTTGGAGCTGGACGAACTCCACCACGTATACATGTATCTGCAAAGCGTCAAATTCCTGATCTTGCTCAATCCCGAACCCCGGATTATTCCGGTCCTATCCAAAATGGCCCAAGCGGGGGGATTTACGAAACGCATCATCATTGCCAATACCAGCGAGTCGCATGGGCCCATACCCATTCTCGACCAGGTCCTCGCGCCCAAAACGCTGGCCACCATTGCCATGTCGCCCTACTCGGACCAAGCGGGCCTGACGTGGGACGAACTATGGGGCGTGATCGATCGTTATTTGGATGAAAAAGGGTCCGTGATTCATGAGCTTTGGCTCGACCCGTCGGCCGAAAATCTGGACCCGATGGAACGCATCCAAGACAAATTCGTGCGACGCATGTTCGAACGAACGGACCTTCCAAGCGACGCTTATGATCAGTGGAGCGTTCGCGCCACCATGAACCGTTACGACGACGGGGAAAAACCGGAGCTGCATTTCGTTTATGAAATCTATCGCGTCCTGTCGTATTTCCCGAATTCCAAAATTTACACGCGCGCCATCGGCTGGTGGCTAGAGTCGATCACCGTATCCATGCTTGTTTTCCACACCGCACTGCCCATTTGGCTGAGCGGCACCGCGATCGCGGTCCTCTTCGTTGAATCGCATTTCGTTCTCGACAAACTTCTTGGCAAGAACCGCTACCGCAATCGCCGTGCGATGTATATCGGCGCGCTCGGAATCCACGCCCTGGCGGTCATGCCGTATCTGGTGGGCGACATGCAGGGCAGTTTCTTCGGCTATTTTATTTTGCATTCGATCGCGCATTGGACATGGAACATTAACGCGCGCAAAGAGGCCTTGTCGCTGGGCGGCATGGCCGCTGACGCCGCGGCGTCACGGCCGACAAAACTTAATTTACGCGACGCCATGATGAAACCGATGGCGGGCCATGGCCGAGAGATCAGAGTGATTGAAATCAGCGACGAATCTCAAATGGAGCTTTTGATGGCCAATGCTCATGCTTGGCAGCACCAAGAGAGCACCCGACAGCACGACCTAATATTTGTTGTGAATCCGGATTTAGCGGCGGGCGCGCGGGAAATGGCGGCAAAGCTTGAATTCGTTGCCGGACAAACAGTTTACGTGGAGGCCACATCTCGAATTAAACTGAGCGACGTGCTGAACGAAGCGCATAGCGGAATCGGCGGGCTCTCCCGCTCCTCTGTGAGCGTGGCCCTCTTTGCCACCACCGACCGCTGGACATCGGAAACCGGTTTGCCGGACTACGTGCAAGCTCTCATCCATTATTTGGTCAAAGGCGACACCGTCATTCCAATCGAAACACAATTCAAGGCCGCACAAACCACCAAGCGCGCCGCGTAAGCTTTTAATTTTTTTCTGGTGAAAATATTTTTTTACATATAGATTTTCTAAATGGCTGAGGAAAAACCCACACACGCCCGCAAACAATGCCCAGCGTGCAAATTCACGCATCCAGAGGACGTTCTCCAATGTTCCCAATGCGGACTATTGTTTGATAAATGGCGAGATCCAAAACAGCGCGAAGCTGAACGACGGCTGGCTTCACTTGCCAATGATTCACAGAAAGGCCTTCCCAAACCTCTTATCATCGCGCTGATCTTCTTGATCGGCGTGCCACTTTTGCTCGCATTTGTTCCGGACGTGAGCTCGCGAGCGCTTGGCGCCAAACTTCGCTATCGCGGATCGAAAGGCGAAAAGATCAGCTACAACAACTCGCTGCGAATTACCTTGACCGATGCCGGGGGGCAAACCCTTCAACAGTTCGCTTTGAAGCTTAAATCTCGGATCGAAATCCTGGAGACCGATTCGGGCAACAACAATTCTTACCTGATCAATTTCATGGAATTACAAGGAGACGGCTTCGCCGGGTTGAGCATTCCACTTACGCACACGGACTTATCCTCTTGGGGTGGCAATGTCCTGTTTGGCCCCAGGGGCGAATCTATCGCGCTGCTGCAAACCACGGCCAATAATATGCAACAAGTCGGCAACACAATTAACAGGATGAACCGCATGCGCACCGAGCGAATGGAAGCTCGTTCTGAAGGAAGAAACAGCCCAGCACCAACAGAGCCAACTCCGCAAGAAATAGCGGACGCTTTCTTGAAAGGACTCAACAAAAGAAAGCTGTCTGCGATATCCGAATTCTTCCCATTTCATTTCCCACAGGACAGAGTCCGCTCCGGCTCGCAGTGGGAGGACAAAATGGACGTAGAGCTGCCAACCCCTTTTGGGGACGCCCACATAAGAGAAAGGATAAATTATCGGATCGCTTCGTTTTCCCGCGCGGCCTCGGGTTTCCAGACTGAAATTGATTGGGATATCCCTATTACCGCCGACGTCACTTTTACAGCTGCCGATGTCATCACACAACTAGGCGGACAAAATGCATTTCAGCATCTGGCGGGAAGCTACAAAGGCACCGCCCTCATTGATTACCATGGCGGCTTCGTCCGTGAACTGGAAGGACAATTCGAAATTCCCATCACGGCAGACGGGCGATCCTTCAAATTGAGCGCGATTCAAAAAATTAGCCGTTACTAAACCGCTGCTCGCCCCAATTTTACAACCACCTCAAAATCGTCCTTGGTCACCGGCTGAATAGAGAGCCTCATGCCGCGACGGATCACCATCATTTTCTGCAGGCGCGGCTCGCCGCGAATTTCATCCAGTGTCGTGTAATGCGGGAACTTCTCCATAAACTCAACCTCCACCATAAACCACAGCGGCTTCTCCTTGGTCGACCGCGGATCGTAATAGGAACTCTTTTTGTCCCAGGACGTATGGTCAGGGAACGCCTCTTTGGAGACGCGCGCCAAGCCCGACACGCCCGGAGGGTTGGTGCTGGAGTGATAAAACAAGATGAGATCGCCGGCCTTCATGCTTTTCATGAAATTACGCGCCTGGAAATTGCGCACGCCGTCCCACGGTGCGCGCTTCATTTTCTTCAGCGCGTCGATGGAGAACACGTCGGGTTCCGTTTTCATTAACCAAAAAATAGTATGACTCCTTCAATGAAGATCGTGTCGGTTGCGACGGCAACGCCGTCTTTAAACGTTACGCAAGACGAGTCGCTCGCGTTCATTCTAAAAAACATTCCGATGAAAAGCGCGACGCGCGTGCTTTATGAACGGGTTTTCAGAAACAAGGCCATCGAGACGCGCCGCTTCGGCATGAACAGCCTGGAAACCGTTCTCGAAAAAGACCACGAAATGATCAGCGCGCGCTTTCAGGAATCCGCCACCGCCTTGTCCGAGGAATCGTTGAACGCCGCGCTGGCCAAAGCGAACCTCAAGCCTTCTGACATCGCCTATCTTGCCACCACGACCTGCACCGGTTATCTTTGCCCGGGCTTAAGCTCCTACATCATCGAACGCTGCGGCCTGAACGATAACATTCATTACGCGGATTTGGCCGGCATGGGCTGCGGCGCGGCGATCCCCGCGCTTGAGCAGGCCGCCAATTACGTGTCGGCCCATCCCAACACGCGGGCGGCGGTGGTGTGCACGGAAATATGTTCGGCGGCCATGTTCGCCGGCGACGAAGCGGACCTGGTGATTTCCAACGGAATTTTTGCCGACGGTTCCGCCACGGTCATTCTCAGCAGCGTCGAGTCCGACAAAACGATCGGCTCGATCATGGATTTCGGGAGCGTGGTAAAACCCGCGGCGCGCGAAAACATTCGCTTCAAAACGGAAAACGGCTATTTGCGCAACGTCCTCTCCAAGGACGTGCCGGCGATCGCGGCGAACGAGCTGGAGACGCTGGTGAACAAACTGCTCGCCAAAAACAATTTAGCGAAAGACGACGTCAAACATTGGCTGCTGCACTCGGGGGGAGAGAAGATTTTAGAATCGATCGCGCTCGCCAGCAATCTGCGCAACGGCCAGCTGGATTCCAGCCGCGCGGTCCTGCGCGAGCGGGGCAACATGTCGTCCCCAACCGTTTTGTACGTTCTCGAACATCGAATCGCGAGCAAACCACCGAAACCCGGCGAATGGGGCGTCATGGCCTCGTTCGGCGCCGGTTTTTCCGCGCACGCCGCACTTGTGAGGTTCTAATGCAACTTAAACAAATCAACCGACTCGAACTAATGGATACGCTGACCTTGCCGCGCGAGGAAATGCGCAAAACGCTGGAGTTTCTCGAAATCACCAACGTGCATTTCGGCGGGCTCGACGTGGTGCTTTCGTACCTTAACGACTGGACGGTGCGTTGGCCGGCGAACACGCCGATGACGATTTTAGACGTCGGCACGGGCGGCGCCGACATTCCGCTGGCGCTGCACGCATGGGGGCAAAAGAAAAAAATTCCGCTGTCCATCACCGGCATCGACATCGTGCCTGAAGTGGTCGAAATCGCCCAGGAAAACACCGCGCACATTGCCGACATTAAAATTGAACGGGTGGACGTGCGCACACTGGCCTGGTCGGGAAAACAATTCGATTTCGTCGTTGGCTCTCTTTTCCTGCATCACGTTCCGCCGGAAAAACAATTGGAGATCCTCGGCATGCTTGACCAACTCGCCAAACGCGGCGTGATCGTGAGCGATTTGGCGCGCTCCGTGCCCAGCTATGTCGGCGTGAGCATGGCCGCGGCATTGATGGGCAACGGCATCGTCCGTCACGACGGCCCGCTCTCCGTGCGACGCGCGTTCACGGCGAAAGAACTCGACCAAATGGCCAAAAACGCGGGACTCACTTACCTTAAAGCGCGGCGCGAACCGTGGTGCCGCGTCAGTCTCGCCGGCGAAAAGCTGCATGCCTAACGCGGTCGTGATCGGCGCGGGACCCTCCGGTTTAAGCGCCGCCCTGGGCCTTATCAAGGCCGGCCACATCGTGACCGTTCACGAACAGCGCGAGAAATGGGCGAACCGCGTCTGCGGCGCGTTTTTGAATCCCGAAGCGGTGCGCCAACTTCATTGGCTCGGCGTTTTGGACAAACCGCAAATTCGCCAGGCCGCGACCGTTACGTCCGCGATCGTTCACGATGAAAAGGGAAATTCCATGACGGTGCCGATCGAACAAGACGGCTTTAACGGCCTCGCGCTGTCGCGAAAAGATTTGGAAGACGTTCTCGTGGAAGCCGTGCAAGAGAAAGGGGGAACGGTTCACGCTGGTTCGCGCGTGAAAGAAACGCCGGATGCGGATGTGACGGTTGTTGCAGGAGGGCGATATTCTTTTACCCCACCTAGCCTCCCCGTTGAACAACACGGGGAGGAAAATTCCTCCCCACGTATTTCAGTGGGGAGGTTAGGAGGGGGCTGGTACGGCTGGAACGCCACGTTTGACCGCGTGCCGCAGACACCGGGAACGCTATCGCTTCATTTCCATGCGGGCGGCTACGTGGGCGTGATCACCTTTGCCAACGGATCTTCCAATGTATGCGGTTTATTCAAACGAAGCGGGCACGAACCAATAAGCTGGGAAAAGACGCATGAGCATGCGCAGGAGAAGTCGACTTCGTTGAGAAAATTACTGGCGAACAGCAAACGAGTCAGCGAATGGCGCGGCGTCGGGCCGCTGCCGTTTTCACTCTCCATGCACAAAAGCCGCGTCGCGCTGCTGGCCGGCGACGCCGCCGCCGTGGGCGATCCGTACATGGGAGAAGGATTGGGCCGAGCGCTGTCCGCGGGCGCGATGATTTACCAGGCATGGGCTGAGAACGGCGGGCAAAATTTAAATGCGCGCTACAGAAAACTTTGGCAAAATCACTACACAGCGCGCCTGCGGCTCGGCCATCTAACGCGTTTCCTTCTCGGCTCGTCTCCATTTTTCCAAATCAGCATGCGCTTGGCGTTTCGCGCGCGCGGCCCAGTCGTTCGCGCGCTGCCGCTTTTTCACAGGGGGTTTCATGGATCGCACGTTTCATATTCGTAATTCGGAAAAATGCTTCCGCTTCAAACCGGAAGCGTTCTGCAACCACGCGCCGCAAAACAAAGGCATTTATGAGCTCGTGACCTTTGACGAAAACCAAACCCCGAAAGTCCTGTATGTCGGCGCCGCATTCGACAAAGGCATTCTCGCCTGCCTTGAGGGCCACGTGGACGGATCCGTAAAACCTCTTTCCAAAGAACTCTTTGAAAAATATCCGAACCTCTATTTTGATTACATTGCCGGCTGGGACGCAAAATCCGCCGATGACGCCCAAGACGTTTATTGGTGGCTCGTGCAGAAACACAACCCGCCGTACAACGACGTCGCCAACACAAAACCGTCCGCCCGCGACGGCAAAATAAACGTCATCGAAGACTGATGTCCAAGCCCAAGACGCTTCTCTTCCTTTATATGGTGCCGGAGACCGGACACCAGAAAGCGGCCGAAGCCATCATGGAAGCCGCCTCGCACATGGACCCACGCGTCGACTGTGTGGGCGTGGACGCCGCCAATCACGCGTATCCGCTGCTCAGCAACATGGTGAACAAGATGTATTTGCAGATGCTGAAGCAGGCGCCGGGCATTTGGGATTACCTGTACGACAATCCCGACGTCGAAGCAGCGACGCGCAACGCGCGCGACCTGCTCGCGTTCATCAGCTCCTTCCGCATCAACGGCATGTTGAAAAAACATCATCCGATCGCCGCGGTCTGCACGCAGGCGGCGCCGGCCGTCGCGCTGGCCGCGGAACGCCGGAAGGGAAACATGAAAATTCCGTTTATCTGCGTGGTCACGGACTTCGGCGTTCATTCCTATTGGCTGCATCAGGAAGCCGATCTCTATCTGGTCGCTCACGAAGACATCAAGAAGGATTTAATCCACCGCGGCATCGACGCGGAAAAAATCCGCTGCACCGGCATTCCCATCCGTCCCGCGTTCGGCGAAACCTACGATCAGGAAAAAGAACGGGCGCGCCTGCGCATCAACCCGCACAAGAAAACGATTTTGCTGATGGGGGGAAGCCGCGGGTTGGGCTCGCTCGACGACTTGGTGGAAGCGCTGAAGGCGATCCCCCTATCGTTCCAAACATTGGTGGTGTGCGGTCAGAACAAAAGCCTCTATCGGAAAATTGTGAAGGCCACGCGCGGCCATGAAGACTTCCATATTTTATCGTACACCAAAGACCTGCCGCGGCTGATGAGCGCGTCCGACATTCTAATTTCCAAGCCCGGCGGCCTCACCTGTTCCGAAGCGCTGGCCATGCAGCTTCCGATGATTTTGACCAATCCCATTCCGGGTCAGGAAGAGCGCAATGTTCGTTTCCTGACAAGGCACAACGTGGCCATGCTCGCGCGCACGCCGGAAGATTTGATCATGTCGGTCAGCACGCTCTTACGTTATCCGAAGAAACTCATGGCGCTTAAACTCCGCTCGAAAATGATCTCCAAGCCGCATTCGGCATGGGAAGCGGCGCGGTTAATTTTTGATCTGGTCCACAACCGCCTATTGCCCGCGGATCGCTGATGAAACAAACGCTGAATGCCCTGCTCTTCGAAGCGCTGATCCTTCTATTCAAACTGATCCCGCGCGTTCTCCACGAACCGCTGGTGCGCTCCATGGGCGCCGTCTACAGCGGATTGCCGCACGCGCAGCGCAAAGGCCTGCGCTACAACCTCGCTCGATTGCTGGGCGTGGGCGACGCCGAACTTGATCGCCTCACCTGGGAAACATTCAAGAACTTCGCCTCCACGCTTCACGATTTCTGTTTTCCGGACGGCATTCATCTCGACGTGCCCGACCGCCACAAACTGGAGAAAACGCGCCACGAGTATGGCGGCGCGATCGTGCTCACGTTCCACATGGGCCATTGGGAGCTGGGCGCCCGCGCCATGCGCGAATGGGGCTGGCCGGTGTCCGCTGTGCACCAGCCGTATCACAACAAACACTTTAAACGCTTCGTGGAATCGCGGCGGGCGCCGGGCGTAAACTTTATTTCGGTCGGTGAAAATGCGACGCAAGGAATCCGCGACGCGATAAAGCGGGGGGACATGGTGGCGATTCTCGGCGACCACCCATACGGAGAGGTCGGGACGCACGTGAATATTTTGGGGCACGACGTGCTGTGGCCGCGCGGTCCGGTTTTGCTCGCGGTACGCGAAAAAGCGCCGATTCACATCGCCGTTGTCGTCCGCACGGCCTCTCGCCGCTACGTTGGAATCATTTCGGACGCCATGATCCCCAAATCCAAGTCCCGGGCCGAGGTGGACCGCCTGATAGGCGAAGTCGGGCAAAAATTTGGTATGTTGCTGACCCAATTTCCAACCCAGTGGTATCGGTTCGCACCGATGGAGTTCCGGGAACCCAAATAATTTTACGGGGTGTAGCTCAGATGGCTAGAGCGCTGCGTTCGGGACGCAGAGGTCGCAGGTTCAAATCCTGTCACCCCGAAATTTTTGAAAATTAGGTAAATACGTTTTTGTTTTCTACAATCACGCACCAATGAAAGATTCTCTCGATCCGGTCACACTCTACTTTCAAGGAATCAAACACCTTCCGGCCATCGCCAAGGAAGAGTTTGAAGATCTTTGGAAACGGGCCTCCAAGAACGACAAAGTCGCCAAGAAACGCCTGATCGAAGGAAACTTGCGCCTCGTCATCCCCATCGCCAAAAAATACTACCGCCCCGGCATCGACTTCCTTGATTTGATCGAAGAGGGGAATCTCGGCCTGATGCACGCCGTTGAAAAATTTGACTACACCCGCGGTTTTCGTTTTTCCACCTACGCCGCGTACTGGATCGAACAAGCGGTGCGCCGCGCTATCGACGAACAGTCCAAAACCATCCGCATCCCGCCGCACGCGTGGGAAGCCCTGCGCAAATGGCTCAAAGAGTGGGACCACATGCACGGCTCATTGGGCCGCGACCCGACCTTGGTCGAGATGGCCAAAAAACTCCATTTGTCCGCCCGCCAGATCCGCGGCGTGCTCGACGCCGCCGAGGCCGCCAAAGGATTGGAAAGTTTGGACAACCCGCTGGATGACGACGAAGATTTGTTTGTGAAAGACATCGTCGCCGAAAAAGAAGATTACGCGCCCGACAACGTTCTTTCCGAACTGCGCATGAAAGACGAGCTCGAGAAATGCATGGGTAAAGTGGGCGACCGCGAACGTAAAATTTTGGAAATGCGGTTTGGCCTTGCCGGCAGCG
>CAZCJA010000052.1:0-16912 GCA_964499015.1 uncultured Elusimicrobia bacterium | reverse complement strand
ATGACGTTGCCCGAGGTCTCGTTGCCGTCGCCGTCGATGCTTTGCGTCACGCCATCGCCGGCGTTCATGTAGGCGCGGGTCAGGCGGCCATTGGTGTTGTAATCGTAACGCACGGTGATCGACTGGTACGAGGTGGTGCCGTCGGAGGAAGCGGAATCGGTGATGGTGGTGTTCACCGCAAGACGCGACTGGCCGTTGACCACGCGGAAAACCTGCTGGATCGCGCCGTCCGACGGATCGCCGGACTCGTTGATGTTCACGAAGAACCCTTCGCCGATCGCGCCTTTCAGGAAACCGTTCTCCGCGTAAGCGTTGGTGATGGTCGTTTCCTGATGGCTGTCGGAGCGGTCGACGTTCTCGGTGTCGGAAATCGTGGTCGACTTGTGCACGCGCGCCTGATTGGCCTTCACGATGTATTCCTGCGTGACCGTGCCCGCGGAAATGTTGCCGTAGTAATCGGTCGAACGCGTGGTGCCCGCGCCGCTCGCGCTGACCACGCGGCTCGTGACGGGATCGTATTCGTAGGTGACGGTCATGGTCTGATACGAAATCGAGGCCTCATCGACGCCGGCCAGGCCGCCGAGCGGGGTGCCGTCGTCTTTCAACTGCGTGGTTTTGGAGTTGGAAATGTTTTTCAACGCGCGCGATTCGCCCATCACCACGATGGAGGTTTGCGTGGAAAGCGTTTCCGTCCGGCTGCCGGGTTCGTTCGAAACGGAGCGGCTGGTGGTGACGGAGCCGGTCAACTGGCCCAAATCGTTGTATCTGTTGATGGTGACGCTCGGGTCGGCCTCGGTGATGACCACCGTGGAACCGTCTTTGTTGGTCACCGTGCTCCAGGACATGCTCTTGATCAGCTTCACTTCGCCGCGCACGACCGCGTATTCCTGCGTGATCCCACCCACCGTCGTGCTGACTTCGCCCGTGACGGAAGGGTTATCGGAATTGAGGATTCCCCACTCCTTATTATTAAAGGTGCCGCTGCCCGAGGCCGAAATCAGACGGCCGGTGCTCATATCGTTAACATAGTCGACGGTCGTTTCCTGGTGGCTCGTCGAGCGGTCCCCGGCCAGCTGGTTCACGGTGTCGCTGATGGTCAGAGACCGTTTCACACGCGCCTGGTTGTTGATGATTTCGTAGGTGTTGTCGGTCTCGGTCGTGGTGAGGCTGTAAAGATTGTTCTTCTCGTCGAACGCGCGCGTCGTCGCTGTGCTGTCCCCGGTCGCCAAACTTAAACGGCCGAGCGCGTCATAGGTGTAATCCGTGTTGCGCACGTCGGTGGTGGAGGTGCCGTCGGCACGGACCGAGTTGGTGGTTTCGGCGCGGCTGTGCGTCAGGCGCACTTCGTTGAAGACCACGCGGTCGTAATCGTTGTGCGTCACGCCGCTTGATTCGATGAATCCTTCGTTGATGATGTTGCCGCTCTCGTCCGTGGTGATCACTTTTTCACGGTTGGTGAACGTGCCGTCTTCATCGGCGCGGATCACGCGGCCGGTGCGGTTTCCGTCCAACGTGTAGGTGAGCGTGCTTTGGTTGCTGTTTTCGCTGCCGTCCAGGCGGCGCGTGACGGAGGAGGTTTCCGCTTTCAGCAAGCGCGCGCGATCGCCGATGGCGGTGAAGCTCTGGCGCGATTGGCTTTCCGTCAAATTGTCGAAGCCGTCGTTGGACACGCTCGTTTCAAAACCGGAGGCATCGATCATGTGGCCGTCGGGGCCGTAGCGATTCACAACCGAGGAAACCGAGGCGCGCGTGGAACCGTCGGGCGACGTGCTGACGCTGTCGTTCAACGAGAAAATGGATTTGGATTCGCCGCCGACTTGCGCCGAGATCTGCCGCGAGGTGGTGCTGGTCACGGTCTTCGCCACCGGGTCGCGCGTCACGGAGTTGCCGATTTCGTAGGAGGCCAGCACCGTGCCGTCCCAGGTGTTGTAATGGTTGATGCGCACCGTGTTGCTTTCGGTGGTGGTGAAATCTTTGT
Organism: uncultured Elusimicrobia bacterium; assembly: GCA_964499015.1. Classification (GTDB taxonomy): domain Bacteria; phylum Elusimicrobiota; class Elusimicrobia; order F11; family F11; genus CAZCJA01. Next base: position 14,934 of record CAZCJA010000052.1, on the reverse strand, counting down.
TCATCGTCATCGAGTTGATTTCGGAGAGCACGCTGCGCGCCTGCGAGCCGATCATCGTCAGCACGTCTCTCGATTTTGCGCGGGTCATCGCGCCGGTCAGGAAATCTTCGGAAAGCGTTTCGGAATCCGACGCCCCGCCGGTCAGATTACCTTGCGCGTCGTAGGTGTAAACCAGCGCGGTGACGGTCTCCGAGCGGCCTTGGGTGTCGCGCGTGTTGTCCAAACCGACCACGCCGGTTTCCGACACCACGGTGCTCAATTGGCGGTGCACTTTGTTGAATTCGTTGTATTCCTGAATAACCACCGTCTCTTGGTTAAAAAGGCCCGCGTCGACGTCGGTGGTTTGCTCCTTATAATAGGCGGCGTTGCCGTTCTGGTCGTAGCGGACGTTTGAGCGCACGGTTTCGCGCGGCTTGGAGAGCGCGGTGCGTTTGCGCGAGGTGGTGACGCGGCTGGTGGCCAGCCCTTCCCACAGCGACAGGCCTTCCGTTTCCAAAAGCGCGATCAGCGCCTCGGGGTTGAGTTCGACGCCGTCCAGGTAATAGGTCAGGCTCCAGCCTTCGGTCTGCGTGACCGTGCGGTTGCCGGTCTGGCGGCCGACCATGTCGAAGGTGATGTTGTCGGTCTTCACCATCGAGCGGACACCGCCCGGGCTCAAAATGTCTTCGTTGTAAGACGTCTGGCGGTCGAGAGAGTCGTAAACGATGTTTTTACGGACCGAGGTCGTGATTTCGCTGACGCGGTGCGGCACCTGCGCCTCGGTGATGTACTGATCGAGCGGCATGCCGGGATTGGCTTCCAGAACGTCGGCCAGCGCGAGGGGATCGAGCTCGCGGCCTTCAAAGAAGTAGGCGGTGCGGTAAATTTCCCCTTCAACAATGGAGGTGGTTTCGGTTTCCAGCGCGCGGCCGCGTTCGTCGTGCGCGCGCACGCGGTTGATCGTGGTCGTGCGCAGGCCGTTTTCGACCGTGTCCTCGATCGAGGATTCCTGAATGCCCGCCTCGTTGTATTTGATGTTGTGGCGCAGCGTCTGCGTCTGGCGGTTGATTTCCTTTACGTCGCCATCCACCAGGGCTTCCCCAATCTGCTGGGCCTGGACCGACAAGCTCGCCTGGCGGCCCATTTCATATTGAATGCCCGCCGTCTGGGCCACGGTCTGCAAATCCGTTGAGTTGCCTTTGGTGATTTCTTTGTAGCCGCTGGCCAAGCCCGCTTGATTGCCGACGGTGTAGTACTGCGTGCCGGACCGCGCGGTGGTCTGCACGGTCTCGATGATTTCCGCGCCCGACTTGCCCGCTTGTTTTTCCGAGCGCAGGAACCCGGCCTGGCTGCCGCCCAAATCGTAATGGATGCCGCGCATCTGCGTGACGCTGACCAACTGATCGGCCAGCGCTTTGCCGTTCAGCATCAGCTGGCGGTTGGCCGCGCTCAAACTCGCGCCCGCGCCGAACAAATTGTCCCAGCGGAATGGATTTCCATCGACCACAATCGCGCTGCCGTCGAATTGGATTTGGTCGAAACCGGTCTGACGGTCGTAGCGGTCGTAGGTCACGCCGCGCAGAACAATCGTGAACGTGCGGTCGATGCCGCCGGTGCGCTGCGATTTTTCGTTAACAAAACGGTTTTGGTCGGTCAGGCGGCCCAGCGCGTCGTACTTCATCGAAACGTTCTGGGTGGTTTTGATGTCGGATTGGTTGGTGGTGGAAACTTCGCTGTAGGAAAGGGTGCGGTTGCGCAGGTCGTAGGTAATCGCGTCGCGTTCGGAATTGGTCTCTTCGCCGGTCGGCCCGCGAGTGAACTCTTTTGTCTTCAGCGCCTGGCCGCGCGCGTTAAAGCCCAAACCTTCCCATTCGCGGTAGGTCTTCAAATTGTTCTCGGTGACAAGCTCGTCGTACTGCTCGGCCAGACCCTTGGTGTTCAGCTGCGTGCGTTTTCGCTCGGTGATCGCCACCGTGTCGAGCAAAATGCGCACCTGCATGTTGCGCAAAACCGTGTCGGTGCCGGCGAGCTTGTTGGTGCGGCCCACCGCAACCAAATCCACCCGCGCGTCCGACGGCAGATCGCGCCACGACACCACGCGTCCGTCGGCAAGGACATAGTAAAAGCTGGAGAGATATTCGGCTTTCTGCAACTCCGTAAATTGGTACCAGTTCTCCGGAATCTCAATGGTCGCCTGGTTGGTGCCGAAGCGCTTCACATTCTGCGTGAAGGTGAGCACCGTGCCCTGGGCGTTGAACGAATCGGCCGTCCATTCGGTGATCTCGGTGGTGCGGAACACTTCCTGCAGCGAGTCGCTCACGATGCTCTGACGATAACCGGCGAGACGGCCGTTCCGCGCGTAGCCGGTGGCTTCCCAATTGGTGTTGAGGCCCATGTTGCGCAGCATGATGTTGTTCTGCAGCGTGGTCGTGGTGCCGTTCTCGGTCCACGACATCAACTGGCCCAACGAATTGTTTTTGATCTTCGAACGGTCAACGGTGGTGAGCGTTTCCCCTTGGTCTTCCGGCCAATATTCGCGGCCTTCTTCATGATAGCCGGCCTCGGAACCATCGGCGTTGTACGTCGTCTTGGTGCGCGTCACGTCCTTATTAATATGGCGCACGCCGGACTCATCATTCACGGTCTCTTTATCGCTGCGCGTGAAGCCGAGCAATTGGCCCTCACTGTTGTAGCCGCTGGCTTCCCACGTGACCAAACGCGTCGCCGTGGTCGTATCGAGTTCGTCGTAATCCGGCTCGTTGGAATTTTCCGTGTAGCGGAGCAAATGGTTTTGTTTGTCGTAGGCGACGCCGCTGCGCACGGTGGTGGTTTTATTGTTGTAGCCGTCGAACGATTCCAGTGTGTAGCCGAGTTGGCGGCCGTGAATGTCGTAACCGATGCCCGTGCGATTTTCGCGCGTTGTGTTGTTCAATCCGCCGCCGGTTTCATGCGACGTTACTTGCGAGGCCGTCAGGCGGCTGTGTTCATCGTAAATAAGACCGCGGAATTCCTGACGCGTGGTCACGTCGAGCAGAGCGCCGTTCTGCGAAATGTCCTGGCGGCGCGTGGTCAGATCGTATTCGCGGACGTTGTTGTCGACGTCGTACTGCCCTTCCCATACCGTGTGCTCATTTAAATCGAGCGCGGCGCTGTCGTTTCGGTCCTCGGTGTATTTTTCGATCTGGCCGAGTTCGGTGTATTCGGTGCCGCTGCGATCGGTGATAATCGTTTGGTTCAGCGTCGGGCCTTTGCGCGTTTCCACCTGGCGGAAACCGGTCAATTGATCGTAATTGTTGTAACCCTCGCGGGTGCCGCCGCGGGCTTCCCACAACACCGTGGTCACCACGTCCGGGCGTTCATTCGAAAGCTGCGTTTCCGTGTAGGACTTTTGTTGACCGCGTTTGGTGTAGCGAATGTCGTTGCGGTTAACCATCGTGATCAAATCGATGTCGGCGGCCTGGCGGCGCGTGCTGTCGCTGGTCGAACCGATGCGGCCGAAGGCGTTGAAAGTCTGTGTGTGCGTGCGGTCGGTGCGGACGCCGAAGGTATCGGTCTCAATGGTCACATCTTTCACCAAGCGGGCGAAGGCGTCGTAGCCAAGTTCCGTGTGTTCGTTCCGGGTCGTGTGCGTCCAGCCGGCGGTCGCGTTCACTTTCACCGATTCCTCGGTGTAGGTGTCGAGCATGTTATTGGTGATCACGACGCCGGAGCGCGTGATGGTCTCCACAACGTTCGGGGTCAAGCTATCGGTGATGGTCTCCTTATAATTGGTCTCCAATCCCTGATCGGTGTAATCGATAATGGTTTTGATGGTCTCGCGGACATGGTCGATCTCGTCGCCCATTTCCCGCTCGACGCGTTTGACTTCGGTGGCCAGGCCGTTGGTGTTGTCGTAGGTCGTGTCGACGGTGACCTGGCGCGTCAGTTCATCGTCTTCTTTTGTGGTGCCGTCGAACGTTTCGTCCACAAAGTGGATCGCGCGGCCCAGGCTGTAGCGAATATCGGAACGAATCGTGGTGTAAACGTGGTCAAGCTCGTCGTTCACGCTCTTTTCATGGAACGTGTCGCGGTAGCCGGTTTGCTGACCGACCGGGTTGTAGGTGATCCCGGTGCGCGTGGTGCGCGTGGTCAAATCGGGACTTTCGGACAGGCTGACGTCTTGAATGTAGCCGGTGATGCGGCCGGTGACCGTGTCGTACGCGGTGCCGCTGGTGACCGTGGTCTGGACCCGCTCATAATCGTCGCCGTTGGGGAGTTTGCCGGAGGTCGTCACGACCTCGGTGGAGTCCTGCGAACGTCCCTCCTTATCATATGAGGTGGTCAGACGGGTCTCCGTCCGCACCCCAGCGGTTTCGGAAATTTCATGCCGCAGGCGGACCTGGCCGAGGCGGTTGTAGGTGTTCACAATGGTGCGGGACGTCTCGATGTCGAGGCCGCCGCCCGAGCGGTCCACCTCTTCATTCACTTCGATCACACGGCCCGTGATGTCGAAGCGCGCTTCATAATCGGTGAGCGTGACCACCGCGCTGGTGTCGGAGGAATGGCTGCGCGTCGTTCGCGAGCGGATCTGGTCGTTCAAGCCCCAGTCGGTCCAAACAAGTTCGGTGTTTTCGTTGGTGACCACGCTGTCGTCCGGGTTCTCGGTCGTTTCGGTGTACGCGCGAATGATGCCGCTGGAATCGATGTCGTCCACGGTGCGGGTGACGATGGTTTCCTCGTTCATGCCCGGGCCGGTGCGCGTTGTTTTTTCGGACAAAATCAATTGATGCTCGCGGCTGTCGTAAACGATGTCGTCCACGACCCGCGTCGTGACCACGCCGGTGGCGTCGGAACCGCGGATTTCTTCGGTAAAGCCGACCAAGCGGTTCTGATCGTCGTAGTCCATGCCGGTGGTCTCGGTCGTGCGCGAGCTGTCGATCACATAACCGTCTTCGTCGGTGCCGGTGGAACGCTCCGTCTGAACGGAATGGAACAGCTGGCCAAGCACGTTGTACATCTTGCCCTGCCAATCGGTGGTTTCCGTTAAATTCGGCGAGGCGCTGGAGACCACCGCTTCGCGATAACGGGCCACGTCGCCCATGCCGTTGTAGCGGATGCGGCTGCGGTTGGCGACGGTGGTGATGTCGGTGCCGTCGATATCGGTGTTTTGGGTGATGGTGCGCGACGTGGTGACCACGCCGGCCACGCGGTCGAACGCGTCATAGGAAATGCTGTCGCGGACGGTTTCGATGTTGTACGGCGGCGTGCGGCCGTCCGGAAAACCGACCACGCCGACTTCCTTCGAATGCAGAAGGCGGCCCGCCGGATCATAGAGAAGATCGGAGAAATGACTGGTGGTGACTTTTTCGCGGCCCGCGTCCTGCACCTCGGTTGCGACCTGGTCGTAGCTGTGCACGCGGTTGGAGCCGTCGTAAATCGTGCCGGTCTGGCGAACGGTGGTGCGCGCGTTCAACGTGTCGCTGGCATCCTGTCCCGCTTCGGCGCGCTTGTCGCCGCCGGTGGTGACGCGTTCTTCGAAATAGCCGCTGGTCGTGATTTCGCTGCGCATGACCATGATCTTCAAGTCGCGCAGCAAAAGACCCGTCTTGTTGTCTTTGCCCCAATCCAACACCTCGTCCTGATAGGCGATCACCTGCGCGTTCACCGCGCTGCAGTCGCCGCCCTCGCAATCGGTGTCGAGGCGTTTGGTTTCGACCACATGCGTGACATCGATGTCGACGCCGTCGAGTTTGCCGGTGGTGTTGGTGGTTTCGAGCGAACTCGCCCGCGCGCCGCGGGTGTCAAACGTAATGTTGTTGGTGAGGCGCCGTTCGGTGATGCCGTCGGTGGTCATGGTTTCTTCGTAGCCGATCAGGCGGCCGCGCGCGTCGTAGCCTTTCTCGCCAAAATTCGCGATCGCTTCCTTGTTCAAGCCCGCCTGCAGGGCCGACCAGGTTTTTTCAATCAAACCGCCCGCTTGATCCAGCAGCGTTTCGCGGTACGCGATCTGCTGGCGTTTGCGGTTGTATTCGATGCCGTAGCGGTCGGTGCGAACCAAATAGTTGCCCGCGCCGGAAATCAGTTCGGAGCTGGAGATGACATCGCCGATTTTGTTGTAGCCCGTTTCGAGCCGCGTGATTTTCACGCTCACGCCGTCGGCGGTGGTCTCGGTACGTTCGAAGCCGTACTGGCGGCCGTATTTATCATAGGTGCCGTTGCGGAAACGGATTTCGGTCGGTAGCGTGTTGGTCGGGTTGGTGTTGGTTTGGTCGAACGCGACCAAGTTGTCGCGCTCGTCGTACACCGCACCCCGCCAAATTTCCGTGTGCACGAGGCCGTTGGCGCTGGTCACCTGCTGGGTGTAGGAGGTGAGCAGGTATTCCTGGCGCGTGGTGTTGATGGTTTTCAATTCCTGATAGTGCGGGTTGTGCACGTAGGTGCCGCCGCGCCATGCAATAAGCGTGCGGTTGTTGTCGGCGTCGGTCTCGGTGATATCGTAGTTGGTGAGGTAATAGTTGTCGCCGAGTTTAATGTACGTGCCGTTTTCCCAGCGGCGCGTGGTTTTGTTGCCGAATTGGTCGGTCTCGATTTCGTCGTAGGAGGTCACGTACTGGCCGCGCTGTTTCTTCTCGAGCTCTGGACCGGCCAAATATTCGATGTTGGAACGTTCGATGACCGTGACGTTGCCGTTGGCGTCCGCGTTGGTGTCTTTGTACGACACCACGATCTGGTTGCCGTGTTCGTTCGACTCCGCCGTGTAGACGATGTCGGTGCGGACGGAAATATTGACGTTGCCTTGGGCGTCGGTGGTGGTGCGCGTGTAGCCGCGCTGCAGGCGTTTTTCCTTGTCGTATTTGATACGGCGCGTGTCGACGGTCGTTAAATTGCCGTTTCCGTCTCTGTAGCGCTGGCCGCGAATCGAAACCAAAAGTCCGTGTATGAAGAACCAGCGCGATCCGTCCAGCTGGCGGCGCATCGAGCCGCCCGCCCCATTGATCGCGCGGCGCATGTCTTCGATTTCCTGCTCAATCTGGGCCGCGCTCTTCAAGCGGTCTTCCTGTACGCGGCGCATTTCGCGGTTGATGGTCGTGTTCAGCTGATACGTGGACATGCTGTCCAAAATGTCGGCGCTCGAACCCGGAAGCTTCGGGCGGTTCTGGAATGTTTCGACTTGGAAAATTTCCAGCTCTTCCATCTGGCGGAGGACCGACAGCTGTTTCTCTTCCTGCTCGCCCAAGCGCTGCGGAGCGATCGTGGATTCTTCCGGCAAATCGGTGCGGCCGCGCGGATCCAGAAGCTGGCCGTATGGGAACGCGTGGAAAACGATCTTTCCTGTTTTAAGTCCTTGCTCGTACACGTGCTTCGCGGCGGAATACGCCTTCAGGCGGAGGGTTTTCAGGCCGAGGTTATCGAGCCCGGCGATGGGGTTGATCTGAAAAGGCGCGCCGGCGAACACGACCTGCGTGTTCACATGGATGACCGTCATAAAAACGGCCAGCATTTTTCTCAGTGTTTTCCGGCGTGGGCTCATGTTTGTTTTGGTACCTCTAAAACTTAAGGGTTCTCGGCGAAAAATCAACGACATTCCCTTCATCAAATCGCTGTAAACGAATTGTAAACGGAGGATGCTTAAGGCGGCCTTAAAGCGGGATTAATTTGTGCGGAAGAAGGACGATAAAACGGTTAATTTTTTGATTCTATTTAACGCGGCGTTTTACGAATGTCTCGCCTTTTTCATAGCACCGCCATGGCCATGTCATCTTTGGGGGGCACACTGGGGGCATGGTTGGACTCAGCGATACGCCCATCTTTCACCGCAAATCGCGGCGCGCCCACTGGATGTGGGTGGTGCTCATCGCGGGCCTGGTGCTGATGAGCTTTGTCAGCTGGGGCAAAAGCGCGCTCATTCCGGTCGGAAACGCGCAAGGGCTGGACATTCAAATCGATTTTCGCGGCTATAAAAATGTGGCCAAAGGCGGAGCGTTCGCCTACGCGCAGGGCAAAACCCTCAACTATCAAGTCATCGTCACCAACAAAAGCAACCTCACGCTGAGCGGCATTGAACTGCAGTCGATGCTTCAGGGAATTAAGACGCGCCTGCCGGGCGATGTGATTTCCCCCGCGCACAAAACCTCGCTCGCCCCGGGCCAGGTGTACCGTTTTGACGTGGAGTATCAGACGCCGCAGCTTGAGAGCGCCGCGCAGGCCAACCTGGTGGTGAACGCGCGCTACATCCAACGCGGCGCCTACAAGTCCGATTCGTTCCTCTGCCCCACGCCCGTTCGCTTCGAATAAATTACAATTAGCCCCATCATGGAAGACGCACACATCTCTGACGTCCCCGTTGCCGTCCACGTCACACAGCTTTCCAAACGTTATCCGGGCCAACCCGCCGGCGCCAACGCGCTGAGCGATATCACATTCGACGTGCCCATGGGCAAAATCGTCTGTTTGCTCGGCCCCAACGGTTCCGGCAAAACCACGCTGCTTAAAATTTTGGCCGGCTTGGTCGAACCCACGTCCGGTTCCGTTTCGATCCTTGGCCACGACTCCAAAAAAGAACCCGTCTTCTGCCGCTCGCAGATCGGCTGGATGCCGGCCGAAGAACGCAGCACCTTCTACGGCCGCATCACCGGCCGCCAAAACCTGGATTTCTTCGCCGCCCTGCACAACGTGTCATCGGCGGAGCTCGACCGCATTGTCGGCAACATGGCCCTGCAGATTGGCTTGGGTGACGAACTCGACCGCATGATGCTGCGCACCTCCGGCGGCGCGCGGCAGAAAGTGGCCCTGGCCCGCGCGCTTCTGCACAGCCCCTCGGTCCTTATATTAGACGAGCCCTTGCGCAATTTGGACCCGCACACGCTAAAGCGTTTCCGCCGCCTTTTGCGCGACCACCTGACGCGCATTCAAAAGAAGGCCGTTATCCTGTCCACGCATCAACTCGACGAGGCGCGCCGCGTGGCCGACATCATCATGATCATCAAAGACGGCCGCATCATCAAAACCCTGGGCACGCGCGATATGGAGAAGGAACTGAGCGAGGTTTCGCTCGAAGATTTCTATTTGAAGACCGTGGACGCGGCGGACATCGAATGATTTTCCGCACCTTCTTCGCCTTCATCATGCGGGACTTCCGCCAAACGGTCAGCTACAAGTTCGCTTTCGTGCTGGATTTGGCCAGCGTGTTTTTCAACGCGGCGACGTTTTATTTCGTCGCCAAGCTGTTCGACTCGGGCGCGGGCGCGTCTCCCCATCTCGCCGAATACGGCGGCCAATATTTCCCGTTTGTGCTGATCGGCATCGCGTTCGCCACGTATCAAACCACGGGGCTCAACTCGTTCGCGCAGTCGCTTCGGCAGGAACAGTACATGGGCACGCTGGAATCGATTTTGGTGACGCCGGTTCGCATACCGACGTTCTTGGCGGGTTCGACGTTGTGGGACTTCCTCTACGCGACCGGGGAGGTGTTCTTCTATTTCCTTCTCGCGTTCCTGGCCTTCGGCCTGACGATGCCGGCCGCGAACATAAACATGGCTTTTCTATCGCTGGTCCTCACGCTGACGACGTTCATGGGTCTCGGGGTGTTATCGGCGGCGTTTATTCTGCGGTTTAAGAAGGGAAATCCGGTGGCGTGGGTGATTGCGACAGCCAGTGAGCTGTTGGGCGGCGTGTATTTCCCGACATCAATCCTGCCCGAGTGGATGAAATCGATCGCCGACTGGGTGCCGATGATGCACGCGCTGACCGCGCTGCGCAAAAGCCTCTTGTCCGGCGCGCAGTTCGCCGACATCAAAGAGCACATCGTTTTTCTTTCCGTCTTTACCGTCGTGATTTGGCCGGTGGGTGTGCTGGCGTTTAAGTGGGCGCTGAAGCGGTCCCAAGCCGACGGAAGCTTAGGCCACTACTGATTACTTCGATTTCATTTCAAACACGCCGTCCCAGCCGGCGGGCGGCGGCGTGATCGAATAAACGCGGGCGCGTTCCAAATACTTGCGGGTGAGATGGTCGTCCGGCAGGTAATGCAAAACTTCGTCGAAAACGTGGATCGCTTCCTGGAACTTGGCGTCGCGGTACAACTTCAGCGCTTCGTGGTATTTATCGCGGCCTTTGCGCATCGCCTCCGACATTTCCCCTTTCTTGCAGAGCACTTCATAAACGCGGCGCGGCTCTTTCTTTCCTTTGACGCGGATCAAATCCAAATCGCGGGCCTCAATGGCCTCCTTCGCTTTCTCAAACGTCACGTCCGACACCATGATGTGCGAATGATATTCCTTGTTCGCCCCTTCCAAACGCGACGCCAAATTGACGGGATCGCCCATAACCGTGTAGTCGAAGCGCTCGTGCGAGCCCATGTTGCCGACGACAACCGTGCCGGTGTTCACGCCGACCCGCGCGTCGATCTTGGGCAGGCCTTTGGCTTCAAATTCCTTGTTTAAGGCGGGAATCGCGTTCATGCAGTCGAGCGCGGCAAGGCACGCCTGGCTCGCGTGGTCCTTCTGGTCGACCGGCGCGTTCCAGAACGCCATGATGCAGTCGCCGATGTATTTGTTGATCAGGCCTTCGTGCTTGAGCACGACGGAACTGAAGCAGGTGAGGCATTGATTCATCACTTCCACCAGCTGCGTCGGCGTGAGCGCCTCCGACATGGTGGTAAAGCCGGCGATGTCCAGGAAAAACACCGTCACTTCGCGTTCTTCGCCGCCCAATTTAAGCTTGGACGGGTCCCGCGTGATGATGTCGATGATTTTCGGCGACAAATACTGTTTGAAGCTTCCTTTGATCTTGCGCTTCTCGCGCTCTTCGATCAGCAGGCGGTAGAACAGCGTGCCGCCGTAGCAGCCGACCACCGACAAGAGCGGCGGAACCATCGGCAAAACGTAGTTGGCGCTAATGAAAACAAAATGACTAAGCCCGATAATCGCGGCAACGACGACGACAAACACCACCAACTTGGCCATTGGATTCAAGCGCGGCAAAACAAAGCCCAACGCCAATCCCAAAAGAAGCACGTAAAAAAGCGTTGGGATCTCGGACATTTCCGTTAGGAAATCTTTAGCCAATAAGTTGTCCAGCGCGTTGGCGTGGACGAAAACGCCCGGGTAGATGGAAGCGAACGGGACCGCCTTTAAATCGTAGAGAGACGTTGCGAACGACCCAATAAACACAAATTTTCCCTGAAAAGCCTTCTTTAAATCGATTTTCCCGTCGTAAACATCCTCGTAGGAGTAAATCTTGTACGCGCTGTTAAAATCCTGCTGCGTGTTGAATTTGTAATTGAGCAGAATTTGCGCTTTCGACGCCGCGAGGTTTTCCGTGTCAATGTCGATGGGCAAGGACGAATAAACAGCGTCGAAGTTCTTATCGTTTTTAACGCCGAGAGCGGCGACGGCCAAAGACGGGACCTGGTAATATCCGCCGTCGGTTGTTTTTTCCAATGCGATCAACGAATAATGGCGCGTGACGCCGTCGATGTCTGGTTGCGCGTTGACGAATCCGGAAACGCTGTTTTCACCCAGCGCTTTATACGCCTCCAGCGGCTTTTCACCGACCAAATCATGAATACCGCCTTCAAAGTACGACGCTGAAATCACGTTATCGGCCTGGCCAGCGGCGCGTGCCAGATCCGCGTCCGACTCGGGATGATCGCGGTCGGGCTCGGTGTGCAAAATATCGAAGGCAATGGCGGCGGCGCCGCCTTTTTTCAGCTGGCGGACCAATTGCGCGTGCGTGGAGCGCGGCCACGGCCAGCGTCCAAACCGCTTTATCGATTTATCGTCGAAGGCGACGACAACAATATCATCGCTGCCAGCCCGGCTGCCCGCCCACTGAAAACGCAAATCGACGGTTTTGTATTCGACGGTGGTTAAAAAGCGTGTGAAATAAACGATCAGAACGGCGAAGGTAACGGCCAGGCAGATAAGGAAACCGCGGGCGGTGTGGCTTTTAAACATGGATTAACCTCGCTGGGAGATTTTAAACCACTCGATGGTTCTTTTTAACCCTTGCTCGGCTGAAATGCGAGGGGTCCATTTCAATACTTTGCGCGCGAGGCGAATGTCCGGCTGGCGGACTTTGGGATCGTCCACCGGCAACGCTTTATGGACCACTTTGCTTTTGCTGCCGCAGAGCCGGATGATCAATCGCGCCATCGCATCCACCGTCATTTCCGACGGATTGCCGATGTTGACCGGGCCCACGGTGTTCGAAACAAGCAGGCGCAAAAGCCCCTCGACTTCGTCGTCGACGTAGCAGAAGGAACGCGTTTGTTTGCCGCTTCCGAACACGGTGACGGGTTTGTTTTTAAGAGCTTGTGAAATAAAGGCCGGTATGGCCCGGCCATCGTTGGGCCGCATGCGCGGGCCGTAGGTGTTGAAAATACGGACGATGCGCGTCTGGACGCCGTGCACGCGGTGGTACGCCATGGCCAGCGCTTCGGCAAAACGTTTTGCTTCGTCGTAAACGCCGCGCGGACCGACGGGGTTCACGTGGCCCCAATAGGTTTCCGGCTGCGGATGAACCTGCGGGTCGCCGTACACTTCGGAGGTCGAGGCGAGAAGAAAGCGGGCTTTTTTGGCTTTGGCGAGACCCAGCATTTTGTGCGTGCCCAGCGCGCCGACTTTGAGCGTCGGGATCGGATGTTCGTGGTAATCGACGGGGCTCGCCGGGCTGGCGAAATGCAAAATGGCCCACAGAGGCTTGGCGATGTACAGATCGGTGGTCACGTCGTGCTTGAGAAAGGAAAAGCCGGGCTTCCCCACCAAATGGGAAATATTATCGGGGTTGCCGGTCAAAAAATTGTCGACGCAAATCACGTGCGCGCCCAATTTGATTAGGCGTTCGCACAAATGGCTGCCCAAAAAGCCGGCGCCGCCGGTGACGAGTACGCGTTTGCCTTTTAACACCCCGAGGTTCACAGGGGGCGATTAAAACAAAATCCGTTCCCTAAGGCGAGGATGAGCGTTCCACGATGATATCTAGCCTTATTGCGCTTGCTGCTGTTGTTGCTGTTGCTGTTGCTGCTGTTGCTGTTGCTGCTGTTGCTGTTGTTGCTGCTGCTGTTGCTGCTGTTGCTGAGGGCGGCACCTGTTAATACATTCCCGATGGCTCTGATAGGCGCTTGAATTGCAATCGTCTTCGTCGGGCGTTCCTTCACATCCGTCCAGTGCTTCGCGGAGATTGTCATTGCATGCTTCGCGGCACGCTATTTCTCCCGGCGTGTAAGTTGCCCGGGCCGATGATAAACCCGTGAAAACCGCCACGATTCCGGCGGCAATTAGAGACATTCGTAACGACGTCATGTGGAGGCCTCCTGTCGTGAATTGCTTGGGGGAGTGTGCATGCCGTGGCCTTAATTTCTCCTTTAGGCGGGGTTAGGATTGGGCGAAGATCCGTCACAACTAATTTACAACCTCTTAAAGCGTTCTTCTTGACCCGTGTACTAGAATGTAGGGCATGAACAAAAAAGCCCTTTTTCCGTCGATACTTTTCCTGCTTCTTGGCGTTGTTTCCGCACACGCCGACGTCGTAACAGTGGCCAAAGAAACCGACGGCTGGCGGCTGCGCGTCAACGGCGTTCCGTATGTCGTTAAAGGCGTGGTGTACACGCCGGCCAAACGCGGCCAGGACCCAAATGTCGGCACGCTCCAAGATTGGATGATCACCGATGAAAACGGGAACGGCCTGATCGACGCGGCGCAAGAAGCGTTCATGGACGAGAACAAGAACAATGTGAAAGATTCGACGGAAACCGCCGTCGGCGATTTCCAACTGATGCGCGACATGGGCGTGAACACCATCCGTGTTTATCATCACGCTTCGAATTCCCCGTCTGTTCAAGCCGGTTACGGCACGTCCACCTCGACGCTCCTGCAATACAACCATCCGCCAAACAAACAACTATTGATGAATCTTTACACCAACTACGGCATCCGCGTGGCCATGGGCGATCTGATCGGCGCTTACACCGTCGGCTCCGGCGTGGCCTTCAGTTCCGGCACCAATTATTTGGACCCTGTGCAAAAAATGCGCATTCGCGCCAGCGTTGAACAGATGGTGATCGATTTCAAAGACGAGCCCTACATTCTTATGTGGGTTCTCGGGAACGAAAACAATTATGCGTTTACCGCCACCAATGCGGGAACGCAGCAGCTGGCCTACGCACAATTCGTCGAAGAGCTCACCCAGCTCATCAAATCCATGGATCCGAACCACCCGGTGGCGATCAGCATGGGCGACATTAATTTCAACCTCACCACCTTTAAAAATAACGCGCCGAGCGTCGACATCTACGGCTGCAACGCCTATCGCGGCGGCAACTTCGGCAACATCTGGACGTCGGTGAAAAGCGTGCTCGATAAACCGGTTTTGTTCACCGAATACGGCGACTATCAGAACGGCTTTCCCGACAGTCAATTCGACGAGGAACGGCAGCTGCACATTCATCTGGCGAGCTGGAACAACATCACGGACAATCTAGCGGGCGGTCCTGGGACCGATAACGGCATCGGCGGCTTTGCCATGGAATTCGTCGATAACTGGTGGCAGAGCGGCCTTCCGTTCGCGCACAACAAGGGCACCGGCGGATCGCACCTGGAATGGCAGGGATTATTGACGCAAGGCAACGGTGTGTTAAGCCCGTTTCTGCGCCAACGCCGTTTGGTGTACGACACGTATCAGGTGGTTTGGCGCCTGCCTTCGCCATTAAGCGGCGATTACGATTTTGACTGCGACGTTGATGGGAACGATTTTCTGTTGTGGCAGCGCCAATTCGGCAGCGTGGTTCCTTTTTACGGATTTGCCGACGGAAACGGTGATGGGGCCGTCGATGCGGCGGATTACACAATTTGGCGGGACAACTACGGAACGCAATGCCCGGCCTTGGTGACCGCCCCGCCGCCCGCGGCGGCGTTGGCCGCCGAGGACAGTTTTCGCGTGGCGCGGGCAAAATTTTATCCGTCGCGCGGCGAAACGGGC
>CAZCJA010000051.1:0-17008 GCA_964499015.1 uncultured Elusimicrobia bacterium | reverse complement strand
CATCGACACGCGTGTTTGATTGCTGCAGACGTGCAAATGCGCCTTCACCCGCGTCGAGAAGAATATTTTTATCACCTATTGTTATGAGGTAGCCGCTTGCGCCGGGCCCCGAATCATCGGTGCCTCCCAACATCTGAATGCGAATGCGGTTTTCGTCCGATGGCGGTTGCTGTGGCACCAATGCGCGTATTGATTCGTCGGGCTCCAACCCAAACCAATCAAACGCCTCGAACATTTTCAGGACGCGGCGGCGCGTCTCGGGCAGCGATCCCATTGCGGCGTACTTGGAAATACTGGCAAAAACAACTTTCAACGAGAAAAGGCCTTTGACCGAATCGCGTATCGTTTTTGCCAGGCGCTGACGCGTTTCAATACTGCGGGGATTCATAAAGCTGAATCCGAATTCATCGTATATCGCCCACTTGCCCAGCATTTTCGTGGCCGCCTCGTATCGCGGCGTGGTTTGATCACCAAGAATGCGGACCGTTGCGGACTGCAGATCTTCGAGCGCCTCTTTGATTCCAAAAATCACATACGAACCATCCTGTATCTTTTCAACCATTAATCGGCTAATGCCAAATGCCGTGCCCGACGTTTTATCCTGACCGATGTTTTCATAAATAAGCGAACCATCAGCCAAACGCATGCCAAACATCAAATCCAGGATTAGCTTGCTCGCACGCTCCCGCGCCTGCTCCACGGTCAAGCCGCCGCCATCCTGCGCAGAAAAATAGGCGGCAAGACCCTCTCTAAATTCCGTTTCGAACTTTTGGGTAACCGGATCCCCCATAATTTCATCATGGCCTAAGATAACGATGTCGTAATCCTTGGTGAAGGGCATCCGTATCGGCTGGCCAAATCGGACGGCTATAGCGGCGTCGCGGGCTGTGCCGCCCACAAGCAAAATGCGCACGCCTAGCTTGTCGGCAGTTTCAAACAACAGCTGAATTTCACGGGGCACGAATGCCTTAAATTGTTGCTGCGTGACAGGCAGAGTGGCCCATTCACCGCGTTCATACTCATAATTTGGTTCCGTTATGCTGGCCAAATTGAGCCAGCGACCGAGAGGCGTAAACAAAACGAGCGCGTTGTAGACGGAGTGAAGGGCGATTGAAGCGAGGGTGGTATAGATCAATCCATAAGGAAGGAAGACAAACGGTGCGCCGAGACCAAGACCGACCGCGAACAGATTGAGCATGCGGCCTTTTCTGCGATTGGGGTGCGCAAAAGCAAAACCCGCCGCACTGAGGATCCAGGTGGCGATGGCCAGCGAGCCGAAACCAAATACGGCATCGACAGCTGGAATCGCGGCGAAATTAATCGTCTCCCACCACGCACCGATCAATGTGTAGGCCTTATATAGGCGGGAGCTTTCCCCCCATTTCCCCTTGGCCCAATTATCGGCAATTGATGCGCCCATCTGAGCCGGTGCCGATATTTTTGAAGACGGCGTTACAAAAAATATTTCATTAAAAGCGGGCGCCCGTCCGCTCATGTGATGGAATGTGCTGACATTGAACGAAGGCATGTTCTTTTGGCCGCCGTTAGCGATGTACGTGTGAAGAGCGGTGGCCGGGCCGCTAATTCCGCGCCGCGCCGAGGGACTGTTCCAACCAATGAACATGGAATCCGGGCCGGCAAACAAGCGGGGCAATGCACCAATTAATTTATCGAGCGCTTTCCACGCCAACGGACCGCCATCATGAAAACTTTCGAGATGACTTACCTTTGCCGATTCATGTTCTTCCGAATCGGTCACTTCGGGCATATTCCACACAATCAAATCATACCGGCTTTTATAAGGACCGTCCGCGTTCTGAAACGTAATTTTTGAGCGATGAATGCCCAAGCGGTCGATCAAGCTGTTTAATGCAGCCACGGCAATTGGATTGATTTCGCGCACCGTGATGAAAGGCTGCAATTCAGGCTTGCCCCGAACAGCGTCAATTGTAAGCCCGCGGTGGCGCAGCCACGACGCGTAAAGGACACCGAGATCAACTCCCGAACCGGCGCCGATTAGCATCAGGCGGTCCGCATTGCGCCAAGCTTTATTTATTCCGAACTGCCTGAAGTGTGTTTCATAGTAAGCGGGGAAATTAAGCAGGGATTGAAAATACGACATGTCCGCATCCGGATGCGGCGTGTACACCGTCGGAAAAACAACCAGATCATATTCCACCGACGTCCCATCAGCATTGGTATGAATTACATCAGAAAAATCTTCCGCGTAAATTGGCGTGGCACTTAATACCATCGCGTTATAGTCAAGCCGAATGCGCACGTAGGGGCTGCCGGACGCCGGATCAACTCGTTTATAGGAAGCCTCATTGGAACGAAGGTGGCTATTCATGATTCCCAGCCCATTTTGCACCTTGAACGACTTTAAATATCCATTAATCTTCTCGTGCCGTTCCCCAATTTTTGAGGACGAGTAGTATGAAGACAAATCCAGCCAACGGTACATTCCGATCAGACGAAGACGTAAATTAAACCGCCGTTCCACGCTCTCCCGTTCTGCCCCCTCCAATAAAGCTGCAATGGTCATCAACTCCCGAGGAGCCGGAAGGACCGCGATTAAATCGTCGCCATCATAAAGAAGTGAAAGCATGCCAGCATCCGCGGCAATTTCCTTTTGCAGCTGCCTCAAGATTGATTTATCGTCCGCAATTAAATCGGTGCGAATCATTTTCTCTGTTAGTCCGCCAGGCAGCCGGACCGCATGAACGATGAAGGGTTGAATTAGGTTTTCATCGATTCCGAGCGCAGACCGCACGCGCTCAATAACCGTCGACTCGTTTTTAATGGATGCCAGATTCAACCAGCGACCCATTGGCGTGAAGACAACCAAGGCGTTGTAGACGGAGTGAAGAGCCATGGAACCGAGAGTGGCGTAGAGAAGGCCATACGGAAGGAAGACAAACGGCGCGCCGAGACCAAGACCGACCGCAAACAAATTCGCCATGCGGCCTTTGGTGCGATTGGGATGGGCAAAGGCAAATCCCGCCGCGCTCAAGATCCAGGTGGCGATCGTCAGGGAACCATATCCGAAAAACATGTCGACCAGCGGGATTCCTGCAAAAAAGATCGCTTCCCAGTTCACAAGAACGACGGTATAGAACTTATACAGGCGCGACTTTTCACCGAACACACGCTTTGCCCAAGCGTCGAGAATGGAGGCAACATTGGCCACCTGGGTTTCCCGTAGCGGTAGAGGCAAAAGGCGCACGCCGGATGTCACGGCATCAAGCGTCTGCCGTTCCTCGAAGGGTATTTCACCTGTTTTAAGAACGGATTTAACGTAGTCTGCGTATTTCTTAAACGGGTCGGGCTCAAACGGAAGCATCCGTCCCTCGTATTCGTCCGGAAGGGCCTCTAATTTGACGATCACGTCCGCCAATGAAGGGCGGTCCCCGTGGTGAATGCTGACCATATCATCAATGACTTCGCGCACGTCGGGACGATGCAAGTCAGCCAAGTCAACGATGGCCAGAAGAGTCATCCCCAATGAAAAAATATCCGACTTAACCGTCTCCCGCGTTCTTAGCGTGCGCTCGGGCGCGGCGAACGTCGGCGTCATCATCACCCTTGTCTCTAATTCGGTTGCGTCAACGGATACGCCCGAGGCAAAATCAATGATCTTGAAATAGTCCGCTCCGTTCTCATCAATACCGGCCAATATATTTTCAGGCTTGATATCGTTGTGGATCAATCGTCCTTCGACATGCATGCGCTGAACGGCCTTTAAGAGCGGCAATACACGCTTAAATCCATAGCTATGATCTTTCGGCGTTACGGCACCATCCAAATATTCGGTAATCAAATACGGATGGTCGACCGACTCGTCATACCCGCTTTCAATGTGCTTAGGAGCGATTCCCGGCGCGCGATCCGCAATTCTTCGGAGATTCATGGATTCTTTATTCAACGACATCGCCGCTTCAGAAAATCTTGATGCGCCGGCCATTTCCTTTACAAAAGGAACCTTGATGACAACTTTAGGCGAATTCGCGTCCCCCACGCGCTGGCCCACATAGGCCACGCCCAGGCCGCCGCGGCCCAGTTCGGCAAGTATTCTGTAGCCGGCGATTCTCGGCGCCTCCTGTTCGCTCGTTAATATTTTGAATTTAATCGTAATGAACTTCGCGAATTCACCTGGAGACATTTCCGCCAGATTTAACCAGCGGCCGAGCGGCGTGAACAAAACGAGCGAATTGTAGACGGAGTGGAGGGCCATTGAAGCGAGTGCGGCGTAAACAAAACCATACGGAAGGAAAACAAACGGAGCGCCGAGGCCAAGGCCGACCGCAAACAAATTGACCATTCGGCCCGGCGTGCGTTCTGAATGGGCGAAGGCGAAACCCGCCGCGCTTAAAATCCATGTGGCGATGGTGAGCGAACCATAGCCGAATACAGCATCCGCGAGTGGCACCGCCGAAAATAAAATCGTTTCCCAATTCACGCCAAAGACGGTGTAGGCATTATACTGCCAGGATTTTTCACCCCACTTTTGCTTGGCCCAATTATCGGCAACGGACGCCGTGGGCTTTGACCGGAACTCATCCCCGGAAAAAACAGCGTAACGGAAATAATTGTAGACGCGTTTCCAAAGAGCCGGCCGCGGTGTGCGGCCTTCAAAACCACGCGCGGCCAAATCGCCATGGACGATGTAGTGGACGAACATCTCCGCGAATAAATTACCGCGGCCCGCGGACTCGAAATATTGCTTGCCGGAGGCGCCGGCGAAGCCCTCTTTCGACAAGTCATGCAGCGCATTTTCGTTAACAATTTGTTGAAAAACACCCATCAAATCGGTGCCGGGCCGCACATGCGGCTCGCTCACCACCGAACCAAACTCGCGTAAAAACGTTTCCACGAAATCCTGAATGGAAAATATCGTGCTTTGAATACCCAAAACTTTCTTATCGGCGTCGTATTGGCTAAGGCGCTTGTCATCCAACCGCGGCGCCCCCAAATCAACGCCGCCGGCAAGCTTCTTGCGCACGTCCGGCGAAAAAAGCAAGGCCCTGGGCATCCGGGCCAATAAATAGGCGGCCATAATAATGGCTTCCGGATGCGCGAGATCGCTACCGGCCAGCTTCAGCCCGGTTTTTTGGGTTACATTGACTTCGAAGAACTTACGGGCGGCCGCGCGCATTCGTGCCGTGTTGTTTTTGTCTATGAAGCGAAAACGTTTGTTCCATGCTTCGTAAAACCGCTCGAGGAAATCGGCATGTTCGCGGTCGTCGGATTTAAGAATCCCGCTTGTTTCTCGCTCGTATTCTATTCCGCCGATCGTCTGCCCCGACCCCTCATCGACCCAAACAACGATGCGATTGTCCGGCGTACGGAAAACCGCCGCACGTTGGCTGAAAATCCGAATAAGCGGCTGAACGAGGGCTCGCTTATCGTCGCCACTAAACTGCTTCTCCTCATCGGCGGCATCAATGGCCTTAAGCACCCACGCGCGCTGTTCGTTCTCGTCCATTCCCGTTTCCGGATAACGCGCCATCTCTTCCAGTTCGTACTCGAGCCGGGCAATGGTTGACTTCACATTGGCCATGATTTCATCGCTCGTCAGCTGCGGCTCGGCCTTGGCCGCTTCCCGGGCTCCCATAATAAGAGAGTCTTCAATCTTCGTTTGGGCGCCGACGAAATAGCGGGCCCCGCCTTCGCGGATAGCGCGCGCCTTCAGCCGCATGGAAAACCAATCCAATGCGACGGATTCGGTCAACGGCTCATTTGCCGTCAAATGGTTCGACAAAATAATTCCGTGTGGAAGGCGCATTGCCGGCGTGTTTAATTCCTGCTCCAATTTCTGACCAATGAGTGGATCCAGTGGACGATCGGGCGTTATCGCGCCCAAGCGTTGGTGCTCAAGAACATTCCGTCCGACAACTGGACGATTAAATACCACGAAGGTGCCCGAGGTTGTCTCCATATCCTTGACCGTCATCACCAGAACGCCGTTTTCCCGCTTTACGGTGACTGTCCGCTTGCTGCCCAATTGCAGCGTCGTGCCGATCGGTACACGGACGCTTCTTTTCTCATCGCGCGCTTCCACATACTTGTATTCCTGGCTTACTTCCGGGAGAAGCACCGTTCGTCCATGGAAAATATCAACAACAACCTCATCACCTTCAACGCGAAACTCCATCGCGTCCGCCTCGAGTTTTTCTTTCCAGTAGTGGATAACAACGCGGACTTTGCCGATAAAAGCGGAGGTAAACAGCGTAACTTTGCCCTTTCCCTCCCCGCCGATCTTGGCGGCGACCGTTACTTCAATTTTTTCACGCAGCCTTTTCACCGCACCCTGGAGCAGGAGCGCGCGTTCTTCCTGTGTTAAGTCTTCCAGCGCATCTTCGCCAAGGAGCCCGCGCAAATAAGGGTAAAAACCCGTGTAAAAGGATTGTTTGCCGGCCGGCCCCAGCATGGCTTCCAAATAAGACGGATAAACGATGTCCGTTTCGGACAATTGGACGATTTTGTTTTCCAGGCGGTTAAGAAGCCGCGCGCGGTCGCGCTTGATCAAATGCTTGTTAATGCCCCAATGAAGCGGGAAGGACAGCAGCGGAGCCATGTACATCGGCACCGCCCATTCGAAAAAAATCAGAACGGCCGCCATGCCGGCGGCAATGTTCAGGTTGCGGAACGGGCGCTCGCGGCCGCCGCGCGGAAAAAGCACGTCAGGCACATGCCCCAGTGTGAACGCAGACCAAATAATCGCATTGGCAACCGCCATGTTGTCATGAATCGAACCCACGCCAACGATAAACATCGATGCAAAAAAACCGATATTTCCCACCGCCGCGATGAACAGAAGATTCTCAATCCAAAACGCGTTGCGGCGGTATATTTCCGGGGTCCATTTCGGCCAAAACGTCTGGATCCAGCCACTGAGCCACATCATCATCGCGCCGGAAAGAAGTTTTTCCCGTTCCCATTGCTGAGGCGTGCCGATAATTAAATAAATGTCCTTTAGCTCTTCTTTATCCTTGATCTGATTTCGTATGCCCGCGGCCTCCGCCGCCTCCAGGCCCTTGGAGATAACACGGCGCAAAAGTTCCTGGACACGCGGACGCTGTTGGATAACGCGGCGGATTTGACCTGATCGCGCCGGGCCGATAACGGCCTCTAAAAATCCAGGATACACATAAGCAAAGCTTCGCGAGACGGCGTTGTAGGCGCTCAGATTAACGATATCGACAAAGCGGAAACGCCGCGCTTCGTCATCGATGAGCAAGTTAACGGAACGAGGATCCCAGCCGTACTTTTTCGCGTTAAGCGCATTCAACGTGCGCCAGGCTTCAACGTACGCGCCCAGCGGCAAACGGTCGGCACGCTCAAGCATGGACTCATAGTCGGCCGGGAACGTCGGGCTTGTCGCATCGAAACGCTGGCTTTGACCCGCCTGAAACGTCAGCACGTCGATGCCATCCAAAATATCCAGTCCTGGTATCACCATTTCGAGAGACACCACGCGCTGAGCGACGTTATCCAAATCACGAATCGCCGTGTCTTTGCCGGCGACAGGCGTGATGCTTCTTACGCGTTGTAAATTGGCCGCGGCCAATCTATGCACGCGAAGCACCTGACTCGGCCCAAGACGGTAAACAATGGCTTCGCTGCCTGAACCGATCCGGCGATCCGGAACAACCGCCTTTTCGATCAGCGCCCGCCAATCCGCTTCCGACATCGCGGCAATGTCCTGTTCCGTTAAATCACGCTGTGCGGTCAAATCCGCCGGCGCGCTCTTCTTTTTCAGAACGATCATCGAACCAAGCGGGTCGTCGCCTCTCGGGAAGTCGGCGGGCGTGCTGGCCAAACCGTATTCCTGATACGTCCATTCATCGGCATTTTTTTCCAAGACAGAGCGGACCGCTTCGCCTTCGATCTTCATCCAGCCCGTCGCGAACGAATCTTCCGCGGCTTGAACGTGGTAAAGCTGGATAATAACGATACCGTCCTTCCCGATCAGATGCCCGGCGCTATTTAACCAGGCTTCAAAATTATCCATGTACACAATAACGCGTTCGCCAAGTTCAACCGCGTTTTTAATGATTTGCGGCGCCTGCATTGTCACGACGTCGAAGGAACCCGGCGCGATGCCTTCCACCGGATTTTCGACCAACGCGGCGATATCGGCGTTGAAATAGTCTTTCCCTTCGGTCAGTCCGGGAACAGGCTCGCGGCTGTAATTCGACTTTTTTTCGATGCCGATTCCCGAGGCGTCTTTAACGCCGAGCTTCCTAAGATATGCGGCGAACCGTGGAACGAAGGCCCCGGAGCCTGTACCGAAATCGGCGAAGCGGATGGAATTCTTATTCAAAAGCGAAGCGATGGGCGGCAGGTTAGCGGACGAAACTTCCCGGTGCCCCAGCACGTCGTTTAATTTGAGCGTATTTAACGGGCGGCCTTCCCAATTTCCATAGATGTTGATCTCTTTGGAGGAAAAGTCATCGATATCGGGAATGTGCGAACGAACGGGAGCTGGCTCCTGATCATCGGCAAGCTTCTCTTTAACGAATTCAAGGGAACGTTTGGCCAAATCCAATGCAGCATCCGCAAGCGAAACGTTCACTTCGTCGCGCGTTGGGTCGCTCGGATCGACAATGCGAACATTCGCGGCGACGCCGTGGCGAGCTCGCAGCGACACATCGATCTGGTGATGCGTTTGAGGGTGCGTAATATTGGCTATCTCCGGGGCCAGGAATAATTTCTCGCCGGATAGAAGTTTTTGCAGCGGCGTCTTTTCACGCTCAAACACGGACAAATAGGAATTGCCGGTGACGCTATCGACTTTGGATATTTTCGGTGAAATGACCACGTACGGGATATTGCGGTCGCGTAAGAGCTGGGTGAGCAGCGGCGTGTGGAAACCTCCGAGAACGACCGCTTGGCGATCGGCGCGGCGCCCCTCCAGGTTCTGCATCATTTTTTTGCTGCGCGCGTCGGCTTCGCGGTAGAAATTCTCGAACGTCTCGAGCGCTGTGACGCTCAGCCCGTCTTGAGAGCCGCGCAGGGTTTGATATTTCTCCCATTCTTTGGCGGTGAGCGCGAAATCCAAAAGTTTGGCGGTAAGTGTCAGCCGGTCGCCGCGGCGAATCAATTCCCATTCGTTCCCGCTTGTGACCAGATCGTGCAGAACGTCGGTTTCGCGTTTCTCGATGGCGTCAAAAAGACGGTCGGCTTTAATTCCGTCGGAAAGAAGCACATACTGGATGTAGGCGTTGAACGCCGGGAATTTGATTAGCGGCACGCCGCGGCTTTCGCAGAGTTTTTTCAAACCATCATAGTACGCGGCAAAGCTAAGACGCCCCATACGGTAAGCCAGGCTTTGCGCCAGAAGCCCCTGCAGCTCATCCTCCGTCAACTTCGCGCTTAAGCGTTCAAGAACGATGCGGCGCTCGTTTTCCACGCGGGCAAAATCAAGCTTGCGTTCCATTCCGTACGCCTCGCGGAACACGGACAGCGTTAAATCATCCCCCGCACCCAAAACTTCCACGTACGACCCGATATCGAGAAGACCGTTGTGGTACGCGCCGCGCGCATCATCGAAACTTTTAAGCGCGGCGCCAAAAACGCTTTTCTTTTCTCCGGCGAGATCGGCCTTCAATTCACTTAGCCGTTTAAGCAGGCCGTTCTTGCTCCCCCGTGAATCCAGGTATGCTTTGACATTGGCATCGTAATGAACGCGGTCATCGATACCGATAAACAACGGCGGCTCTTTCGCGCTGGTGATGCCGGCAAACGACGCCGCCGCCAATTTGTTTTTGTCCATATAGGACTGAACGACCCAGCGGGTTTTGCTTTTGTCCGCGTACGCGCGGAACGGGCTGAAATCGAATTTATCGAAGGAACCTTCGACGCCCACCGCGCCCAAACGCCCGCGGTCAATCAGCCCCTGCAGAACCGCGGCGATGTTGTTTTGCGCTTCCGCGTTCATGTGCACGTCCTGAACAAGAACGATGGGCGGGTTCTTCGAGCCTTTGGGGTCGCGAATTTCCTGCACGGTCGCGTGCGACATCGGGATCGCTTCCACCAGGTCGCGCAGCGCGGGCGATAAAGACAGGTTTACGCGCGGCGTGAAATCGAGCGCGGGTTTAACAACGGCGGGTAACTGACTGAAAAAATGGGGCGAAAGCGGCGCCTTGCCGGCCGAAGCCTGAAGGGCGGAGGTCCGGTCATCCCAGACGCTTGCTTCGGCGAGCGGCTGCAAAATCGTGTTCGTCAAAAAGACGAGGACAAGACCGCAGGAAAACCGTTTTATTGCCGCGGGGACCATACGGCATATATATAAGGAGCAACCTTAAAAATACATGTAAAAGTGATTAAGAAAGGATTAAGGAAGAAAGAAGAAAACGAGCTGTTTTTTCAGCTGGAAATAGATGTGTACTCGCGCAATGAGGCCTTCCAGAACTGTTGGGCCGTGAAATTGAAAACGGCCGCTAAAACAAAGCTGTATAGAACGCCCTTCCAACTCAAAAGCCCCAAAAGCGCCTGCGCCGGATAACTGATCATAACCGCGATCGGCACCACCGTCACGAACGCCCACCGCACCGCGTCCGAATAGATCGACACCGGGAAACGACCCAGCGTCATAACGTCTCGGTACACCCACATCGCCCCTTCCAGTTCCTGGGTGCGCACCGACAGAGCGCCGATAAAGACATGAAAGGAGTACGTGATCACCATCGCGTTGGCGAGAAGAAGCACATAGAAGAAAATACCCTGAGCGGTTACCGGCGTGCTCAGTTTGCTCCCAGCCCAAACGGTGATGGCGACGATAATCGGCAAGGTGATTAAATCCAGAAGGTCGACGTTCATGCTGGAAATGCGAAAAAGAGGGTGTGCGGGCTGAGTGAGAATTTTGTCCAAGTCCCCTTCTTCAATCAGATACTTCACGCCGTACAGGCCGCGGAACAGGAATTGCCCCGTCACGTCCACCAAATTAAACGTCATAAAGAAAATAACGACTTCGGCGATCCCGTAGCCTTTCAAACTGGGCACGTTTTTAAAAATCGCGATCAAGTAAATCAGAAAGAAGCCGATGCGCACGAATTTGCCGATCAAGTAACCGGCTGAGCCGAATGAGGTCGACATCTGGCTGCGGAAGCTATTGGTGACCAATTCCTTCCAAATGCGGACGTAGCGGCGCATCAGCGTCCCTCCGCCGCGTATTTGCGCAGACCGGCTTTCCAGAACGTGTGAATCATCAGGCTCAAAATGCCGATCCAAATGATTTGCATCAGCAAACAATGTCCAATGACATTAAACGACCCGCGCTCCAAATAAATCTTCAGCGGATAGAACACGAGGTACGGAAACGGCAGGAGCGAAACGATCTTCTGCAGCGTATCCGGCAGCAAATCGATCGGAAAATATGCGCCGCCGCAGAATTCGAGCACAACTTCAAAACAAAACCGCGGGCCCCACGATTGCGCGGTCCAAAAACCGAGCACTCCGAGCAGATAGCTCATTTGAAAATAAATGATCATGCCGCCCACCAGACTTACGGCAAACCCGAGCCACGTTAAAAACTCCGATGGCAGAAAAAACGGCGCGGAAACCAGCTTCATGAAAATAGCCAACTCCAAACTCGCCGAGATGAGATTTAAAAGCTTCATGGACGCGTCCTGGGCCGCCCACCAGCCCATATGCGAGATGGGCCGCAAAAGAACGTCGGACAGCTTTCCCTTGGCGATTTCCGACGGCAGGTAATCGCTTGCGCATGAAAGGACAATCGCGCGCAGCAATGTCGCCATCAGCACGTAGGTCAGTAAATGCTCGCGGTTATAGCCGAGGAGGCCGTCTTGGTGCGAGAGAAGCGCGGACCAGAGGAAGTACAACGAGACCATCACGCTAAGCGAACGAATGCGCTCAAAAATAAAGTCGCTGCGTACTTCGAGCTGCTTCTGAAACGCGAGCCCGGCGAGTACGAGATATTTTTTCAAATTTTACCGCCCGAAAAAATGCGGCGGATCACGTCTTCCAGCGGCGCGTCCTCCACGGTCAAATCGTGCACGTCGGATTGTTCGAGGATTTCCTTCACGCGCTTGGCCACCTGGTCGTGCGGTGCCACCCACTCTTGCTGTTCCCCGCTTTTCAACACGGCGCGGATCGTCTTGGCCGGCGAAAACTCCTTAACAAGTTTGTTCAAATCGCCGTCGTAAAGAATCATGCCGTTATAAATTACGATCACGCGCTTGCAGAGCGATTCGATGTCCGACATGTTGTGACTGGTGAGCAGCACCGTTGTTTTCTTCTCTTTATTGATGCGGGCGATAAAATCCCGGAGTGTCTTCTGCATCACCACATCCAAACCGATGGTCGGCTCGTCCAGCAAAAGAAGTTCCGGATCGTGGATCAACGAACAGGCCAATTCCATTTTCATGCGCTGACCGAGCGAGAGTTTTTTTACAGGCGTATGCCAGAGCGGATCCAAATCCAACAGCGCATTGAGTTCGTCCAGGCGGGCCTTGTATTTCTCCGGCGTGAGATCGAAAATCGCTGCGTTCAGGCGGAACGTGTCGAGCGCCGGCAACTCCCACCACAATTGGTGGCGCTGGCCCATCACAAAGGCAAAACGGCGCAGGAATTCTTCGTTTTTCTCAAACGGAGTGTGGCCGAACACGCGGATTTCGCCGCCGGTCGGATACAACAGTCCGGAGAGCATTTTCAACGTCGTCGTTTTGCCCGCGCCGTTTGGACCCAAGAACGCCACCAACTCTCCCGGCTCAATCGAAAACGATACTTTCTTAACCGCTTCCACGTGACGCGTGCGGCGTTTGAAAAGCCCGAGCAAAGAGCCTCCCGAGCCCTCTCCGTGTTCGGAAACGGCGTAAGTTTTCTCAAGGTCTTTCGCGGTTATGATGGCCATGGTTATAAAGGGTTCTTTGTTATGTAGAGGGCGGACGTGCCCTTCTTCATTGCGGGCTGCAAAATCGCAGCGCCGGCCGGTTGTTTCAAATCTTTGGATTCAAACGCGACCGTTCGTCCGTCGGCGGAGATGACGACGCCGGCCGCAACCGCATCACTTAGGCGCTGGACGTTATTCGCCTCGCGATCAAAAACCAGCACGCCGTTGGGCCGTGCCGCGAACGCGACATAGCGGCCGTCGGCGCTCAAGCTCGGGCTGTGCGCTTTATTCGCATATTCATCGCTCAACAACGGGTGAATGGACACCGTCGATTCATCGAATAAAAACAACGTGGTCGATTCCAACTGTTTGTCATAATCGGCGGCTTTCCGGTCGCGCCCTTCAAAAACGACGATCCCGCCGTCGTCGTTGATCGCATAGCGTCCCGTGCTCCAGCGTGTTTCGTCGAAACCAAAATCCTCGTCGTCGATTCGCGCCACCTCGTTCCGCCAGCGATCGACCCGGTACAAATGAGAACTCAAATGAGCGGGCGGAAGTTTCCCCGCCAAATTGGTCGCGGCGCTCTTAAAAAACACGTAGCGGCCGTTCTGGCTGATTTTCGGGTCGCCCACGCCGCGATCGGCCGGAGCGCCGGCGGCGTTTTTACTGACAAGTTCGAGGCTGTTCTTGTAGCGATCAAACAAATAAGCAGCCCGCAAGCCATCGCGGCTTGACGGCAGCAAGTTCGAGGCGTTCGAAGTGAACAAAACGTACTGGCCGTTCAATCCCAACTGCGGGAAAAGCGCCTCGCCGTCCTGGGGCTTGCTGCCGTACGCGGGCGTAAGCAGTTCCGTGGTCTGCCGGCGGCGGTTAAAAACGCGAATGTCCGCGCGGCGCGGCTGGCTGCCGCTTTCGGTGCCGGAGGTATAGCTGTGGTAGGCAAGCAAGTTGCCGTTGGCGCTGATGTCCGGCCCACCGGAGCCCAAGCCCGCTGTACGGCGAGCCGGCTCGCGCGCGGTAATGCGTTCAAGTTTTTTGGTTTGACGATCGTAGACGTGGAGATCGTTTTTGATTTCAAAGGCGATCAACTGTCCGTCGCGCGTAAGCGATGCGTGGCTGCCCCCCACCGCGATCAGTTCAATATCAGCCGCGCTAACGCCTGATGAAAGTAAAAGAATGAGCAGCGTCTTTTTCATTGTTTGATCCATTCCCAGGCGCTGGTGTGCGCGTCCAACGAATCGACATACTCAATAAAGTCATTATAAAACGGATGTCGACTGATGGTCGCGCTGTCGCCGATAACGATCAAGAGCCGGCGCGCGCGCGTCATGGCCACGTTCATGCGGCGCGTGTCGCTTAAAAAGCCCACTTCGCCGATGTCGTTGCTGCGCACGAGGGATAAAATGACCACTTCCTTCTCCCGCCCCTGAAAGCTGTCAATGGAACCAATCTCAACTTTCTCCTTGTTCAACAGGCGCATTTTCTTCACCTGAGCGACGTACGGCGCCAAAATTGCAATTTGGTCGGGCTGAATGCCCGCGTAACGCAGATGCTCGAGGATCGTAAAGGCAAGATTTGCCTCGCCTTCGTTCTCACGGCTGTCCAAAAGCTCATTCCATTCTTCATTAAAGCCTGTGCCCGCGGTATCGATATAAAGTATCGGCCGCTCCGTGAGCGCCGAGGGCTTCACGCCTTCAAGTTCCGCGACCGTGTGCTCTTTCACGGACTCATCGGCGATCAATTTGTCTTCGTAAAACTTCTTGGACGAGAAGCGCATAATGTCTTGATGCATCCGGTATTGGACGCGCAGCATCGTCTGTAATTCCCCGGGAAGTTTTTCCTTTAGCCGGTCGAAGAGGGTTGAGGCAAGCCCTTTGTCCGCGGCCTCGCGAGAGTAAATGGTCGGCGGCAATTGGCACGAGTCCCCCGCGAACACCACTTTCTTGCCGAGCGTGATCGGCACCCACGAGAGCGGCTCCGTTGACTGCGACGCCTCATCCATCACCACCAAATCGAATTTCTTCTTGCCCAACTGTTTGTTGATGCCGCCGTGTGTCGCCAGCACCACGTGCGCGCCGTCGATAATTTCGCGCTGGATACCGAATTCCATATCGCGCGCTTCCTTCCATAGCTTCTGGATGTAGTCCTGCATTTCTTTGCGTTCTTCATAGGACACGCCCGTGCCGCGCTCCTGCTTGCGGCGCAGCTGCGTCATCATGCGGTGGCGTTCGTCGTCCAGCATGCCGATCTCGCGCTGGGACGGATGTTCGTCCAACTGCGCGGCCAGCGTCACGTGATGCAGTGCCTCCATGACGCGCGCCGGGTGGCCCGTGCGCACAATGCGCAAATCGTAGGGAAGAAGCTTCTCCACCATGTTGTCGACGGCGATGTTGCTCGGCGCTGACGCCAGCACGCGCGCGCCGTTTTTGACCGCCTGCAGAATCACCTCCACCAACACCGTTGTTTTGCCGGTGCCCGGCGGGCCGTGAATGATGGCCACTTCCGGCGCGGCCACGGATTTCTCCACGGCATCAATCTGAAATTTATTGAGTTTCTTATTTTGGATCTCAAGTTTTACGCGTTTTTCCACTTCAGGCTCGTCCTCACCCAGAAAAATTTCGCGAAGTTTAACGAGTTCCGGACGTTCTGTACGGTGTACGGTGCCGATCGCCTGGCGCATGCGCTTGTAGGTGGCGTCCGACCCCAACAGGTCCAATTGGCAGAGCCCCGTGGGCAGCGGCTGAGGGACGGGCCCATTAATAGCGACAGTAACGGTGAACTCTCCCACGTCGTAAAGCGTACCTTCTACGGGTTCCAGATTGGATGCGGGCGGATAGGTAAGCAAAACGTTGTCGCCCTGGTTCATCGAATGGAAGGGCGAGAGGCCGTCCTTAACGGTAGACTGGGCGCGCGAGAGTCGCAACAGCGACATGCCCCCGACGCCGACGTCGTCTCCGTCGATGTTTAGCCGGGTAACGGTTTTGCCCAGTGTCTCGCGGACGTGAAGAGGGTAGCGCTCCAAGGAGCGCTTATTTTCTTCTTTTTCAGCGTCGCGTTCGATTTCCAGGAGTTTGAGCAGCTTTTCGAAATGAGCGTCGTTCATGAGCGGCGTAAGGTTATAAAATGAACCACCAAAAGGAGAGTGTATGACGAATAACAGTAGTTTCTTAAATGAACTGAAAGCGCTTGGTAATGAGCTTAAAAAGGCCGTCGGCGAAGCCCGGAAAAGCAAGGAGTTCCAGAGTTTGGAACGCGAACTCGTTTCCGGCGTTAAATCTGTGGCAGCCGAATTAAAAAAATCGGTGGCCGCAGCCCAAAAAAGCAAAACCGCGGGCCGGATTAAAAGCCGCCTCGGACGCGTGGCCAAAGCCGGAAAGAAAGAAGGCGCCGCGCAGGCCAAAAAAGCGCAGGCCGCCGCCATGAAACGGCTGGCCAAAGCCAAAAAGGCGCTGACCGCCCTGCGGAAAAACCGCAAAAAATAGTGATACAATGCGCGTCCTCAGTTTATGCCCAAAACTATCGTCGAAAAAATATGGGAGAGCCATGTCGTTTCGGAAGAATCCGGCAAGGCGTCAATCCTCTACATTGATCTTCACCTCATTCACGAGGTGACGAGCGCGCAGGCGTTCGACGGCCTGCGCATGCATAAACGAAAGGTCCGCCGGCCGGATTTAACCCTGGCCACCATGGATCACAACATCCCCACAACCGACCGGAGCCTGCCGTTTAAGGACCCGCTGTCGAAAAAAGCGGTGGACACCCTTGAAGCCAACTGCAAAGAGTTCGGCGTCGAGTGTTTCAATTTAAAGAACCCCAATCTCGGAATCGTTCACATCATCGGGCCGGGATTGGGCCTCACCCAACCGGGCAAAACGATTGTGTGCGGCGACAGCCACACCTCCACGCACGGCGCCTTCGGCGCGCTGGCGTTCGGCATCGGCACATCCGAAGTCGAACACGTGCTGGCCACACAGTGCCTTCAACAATTCAAACCCAAGACCATGGAAATCCGCATCAACGGGCAACTTCCCCATGGCATCACAGCCAAAGACGTGATCCTGCACGTGATCGATAAAATCGGCACCGACGGCGGCACCGGCTACGTGATCGAATACACCGGCGCCGTGATCCGCGGCTTTTCCATGGAACAGC
>CAZCJA010000050.1:0-17030 GCA_964499015.1 uncultured Elusimicrobia bacterium | reverse complement strand
TTGAAACAGGCGCGAACTCATCCCGCCGCCCAACAAGGAGGCGAGAAGTTTTAATGGCACGTAGTCCTTGGACGAAATCGAAATGGATGGGAAGCCAATCATCAGGTACGCCTGCTCGAACGGGTGCTTCTCCAGAAGCGCTTGCGTCGTGACCTTGGCGGCCGTTTTCTTGAGCGTGACGGGTTTTATTTTGGCTTTGGGCCAACGCTTCGGCCCGAACAACTGCCGGATGAGCGGCATGAGCCGTCCGGCCGACAACGGCGAAGCGATGGACAGTATGGCGCCATTCGGCACCATTACGCGTTTGTGCCGGGCCGACACCGCGGCCGGCGTGAGTCCTGAAACGGATTTTTCCAGGCCCAACGCGGGTGTGCCGTAAGGATGCTCGCCGAACAGGCGTTTGTTCAAAATGTCTTGGGCGACCGAGTGGATGCTTTCTTTCTTGGCTTTGATCGCGGCCATGTGGGCGATTTTTTCTTTTTCCACTTCCCCCGGCAGGTGCGCGGGATCCAGCAGGGTTTCGGCGAAGATGTCCAGCGCTTGCGGAAAGTAATCGACGATCGCGTGGCAGGAGGCTTGGGAATTGTCGTGCGACGATCCGCCGCTTAAGTGCGCGCCAAGCCCTTCCAGATCTTCGGCGATCTCACGGGCCGAGCGGCGCTTGGTGCCTTTCAGCAGAAGCGCCCACATCAGCGTTGTCACGCCCTTTTCTTTTTCGCTTTCCGTGGCCGCGCCTTCGACGAGAAAGAGATGCGCGGCCGACACCGGGTTGTTCGGCGTCTGGCGGATAATGACGCGCAGACCGTTTGGCAAAATGAAAAATTTCATGATTCCGGCAACAGCGCCGTGACCCATAGTTCGCGTCCGGCGACGTGTTTTTCATACGCCATCATTAGATCGTCAACCGTGAGCGCGGTGACTTCTTCCAGGTAGTCTTCAATGACGTTTATGTATCCGAGCGTGGCCAATGTGCCCAGGCTCGACGCCTGCCCATGGGCGGTTTCGGATCCCTGCAGCCATTCGCTTTTAATGCGCGCTTTGGCGCGCGCGAGTTCTTCGTTGGTAAACGGATTTTTGCGCACGCGCGACATTTCTTCGCGGACCGCGTCTTCGGCGAGTTTGTGTTTGCCGGGCAACGTTTCAGTGAAGAGCGCGAACAGGCCTTGTCCGCCGAACGGCATGTAATCGCAGGACACGCCGAGCGCGAGCTGTTTCTCTTCGCGAATTTTCTGGTGGAGCCGGGAGCTTAGGCTTCCGCCCAAAACGTCCGCCACGACATCCAGCGCCACGGAATCCTCGTCGCCGAGGCCGATCGATGGGAAACCCATCGCGGTATAGGCCATCTGCACCGGCCGTTTGATTTCCTGGCGCAAGTCCCGCAGCGCGCCGTTTTGAATCGTTTGAATGCCGGGAGCGGCTTTGGGTTCCATGCCGCCGAAAAGTTTTTCGAGTTTCGCCCGCATTTTCTTACTGGAGATGTCCCCCGCGATCACAATTACGAGTTTTTCCGGAACGTAATGGGCGCGGTAATACTTGGTCAGGTCGTCGCGCGTGAGGCCGGACACGGTGGCGACGCTGCCGATTACTTTGATTCCGTACGGCGTGCCGTGAAACACGTGCGCGGCGAACTCGTCCCACAACGTGGCGTCGGGACTGTCGTCGCGGCGATGGATCTCTTCGAGAATGACCAGCCGCTCACGTTCCAGTTCTTCCTGCGGAAATACGGGGTTGAGGATCGTGTCGGCAAGCACGTCGAGAGCTTTGTCGGCGCCGTAGGACGGAACGTCGATGTAATAGTGGGTGGTTTCGAGCTGGGTGGCGGCGTTCATGGAGCCGCCGTTGGCTTCGATGGCGCGGGTGATATCGCCGGCACTTCGTGTGGGCGTGCCTTTGAACACCATGTGTTCGAGGCCGTGGGAGATGCCGTAGATGGACGGGCTTTCGTCAATGGCGCCGCAGCGCGCCCAAACCTGGAGCGCGACAACGGGGACGCGGCGGTCTTCTTTCAAAATGACGGTGAGACCGTTCGAAAGAGTGTGGACCTCCGTCCCCTTAAACGGCGCCGGGGCGTCGAGGGTTCTCAGCATTAAGGGAGTTAAATCGCCGTCGTGACCAGCGTTTCGGTGGCAAACACGCCGGGAATAGTGCGGAGTTTTTCAACGACAAGCCGGCTCATTTTCGGCAAGTCGTCCGCTTCGATGTCGACAACCAAATCCCAACGACCGTAAACCGCCGACACGTGCGAAATGCCCTTCACTTCTTTGATTTTGGTCAAAGCCTGGGTTTCTTTGCCCGCCTGCAGGCGGACGAGAACAAGTCCGGTGATCATTCTTCTTCCCTCCTTGGAATTTGTGAAATCATACGAAACTTGGCGGTGGAGTAGGCGTCAACAATGCCGTAAATCCACAGCAAAAGCATCAGCACATGGAACCAGATGAACATTCCCGGCGCTTCCTGAATCAGGTTGGTGATCGCCGCGCGCAGCATGTCGGGGTTGGTCTTCCATTCATCGGGTGTCCCGCTCAAAACGAGCATAAGGCGTTCTCCCACCACTTTGGTGAACCACAGAAACGAACCGAACGCGGTGGCCATGAGCAAAAGCCCCTTTTTGAAATCGCCGTTGATGATTTGACCTGCGCCGGGGCCGACCACCGCGGAAAAAAACGCCGGCCAAAGCGGGCCGACCAGGAAACGCTTCAGTTTGGTTAGGACAGCCATGATTTGACCTCGTTGGCCGGCATGGTATTTAGCACGTTTTTCTTTTCCGCCCAGCCGCGCCGCGCAATGGCGACGGCGAGCGTCATGTGGCCGAGTTCGTTGGTGGAATGGGCGTCGGTGGTCACCGCGAGCGGAACGCCCATCTCAATGGCCTTTTTCACGTGGACGTCGTTAAGTTCCGCCCGTTCCGGCTGGCCGTTGATTTCGATCGCGGTCTGCGTCTCAGCGGCCTTCTTCAAAATGGCGTCGTAATCGATCTCATAGCTGGCGCGGCGGTTTAAGAGACGGCCGGAGATATGGCCGAGAATGTCCACATGCGGGTTCTCGATCGCGCGCAGAATGCGCGCGGTCATTTCTTCTTTAGGTTGCTTGAAGCGCGAATGCACGCTGGCCACGACGCAATCCAGTTCATCCAAAATTTCGTCCGAATAGTCCATGCGGCCGTCGGCCAGAATATCGACTTCAGAACTGCAGTAAATGCGCATGTCGGATTTTTTATCGAGCGCTCTGATCTCGTTCATTTTCTTATGCAGCCGCTCGACGTTCAGGCCGTTGGTGATGGTGAGCGACGGTGAGTGGTCGGCGCAGTAGTACCAGCTCCAGCCGCGTTTGCGCGCGGCCTCGACCATTTTTTCGATCGAGTGGGCGCCGTCCGTCAAATCGGTGTGATTGTGGAAGTCGCCCTGAATGTCCTCTTCGGTGACGAGCTTCGGAATTTTGTTTTTCAGCGCCGCTTCGATTTCTCCTCGGTCTTCGCGCAACTCCGGCGGAATGTATTGAAGGCCGAGCGCTTTATAAATGTCTTCCTCTGTTTTCGAGGCGACGGGTTTCTTTTTGGCTTTGTCCGATTCCTTATACAGGCCGTATTCGTTCAGCGTGAGGCCTTTCTTTTGCGCGAGCTCGCGCAGGCGCACGTTGTGCTCTTTCGAGCCGGTGAAGTACAGAAGCGCCGCGCCGAATTGGTCTTTCTCCACGACACGGAAATCGCACTGCATGCCGCTTTGCAGAATAACGCTCGCTTTGGTGTCGCCTTTGGCCAGCGTACGTTGCACACCGGAGAGGCCTAAGAAGTGGGCGATCGCTTTTTCCGGCTGCTTGCTGGTGCAGAGGATGTCCAAATCCCCCACCGTTTCCTTCCAGCGCCGCGCGGAACCCGCCAGCGTGACGTTCTCAATGTAAGGCTCTTTCTCCAAATGTCTGATGATGCTCTGGGCGCTGGTGCGCGCCCAGGTGACCAGCGTGCGTTTGTTGGCGTCTTCGTTGAACGGCATGTTGGCGATGATGTTGGCTTCCATCTTTTCGCCGAAGCCGTCAAGCGCGCGGATCTTGCCCGCTTTGGCCGCTTCTTTGAGCTTCTCCAGTGAATCGATCTTTAGTTTCTTGTGGAGCACGTTGGCGCGCTTTGCACCGAGGCCGGGATAATTCATGATGGCCAGAAGACCTTCCGGAACTTTCGCGCGCAGACTTTGATGTTCGGCAACTTTGCCGGTGCGTTTGAATTCGAGGATGTGATCGGCCAAACCTTTGCCGATGCCTTGGATTGCGAGCAGCTGCTTTTCATCCAACGTGACGGCGTCATCGGGCAGCGTTTCGATGGCGTGGGCGCCGCGGCGGTAGGCGCGGATGCGGAACGGATTTTCTTTGCGCAGCTCGAGCAGGTCGGCCATTTCGGAAAAGATGTGGGCGATCGTTTGGTTCATTGAGAGCATTTTGCTAAATAACTCGTCATGTGTGGCATTTCTGGACAGCTGATCTGGGGCGGACCCAATAAGATCGATACGGCGCTCCTTGAGCGCATGAACCGCTCATTGACCCACCGCGGCCCGGACGACGAAGGTTATTTCACCGATACCTTCTCCAACGGCGCGATAGGATTGGCCATGCGCCGCTTGGCCATCATCGATCTTTCAACAGGGCACCAGCCCATTTTTAACGAAACCAACGACGTCGTTATCGTCTACAACGGCGAGACTTATAATTTCCAGGAACTTCGCTCCGAGCTGCAGGCGCTCGGGCACACCTTCAAAACAAAATCCGACACCGAAGTGATCGTGCACGGCTACGAAGTCTGGGGCATCGACGTCGCGGCGAAACTGAACGGCATGTTCGCCTTCGCCATCTGGGACAAGAAAAAAGAGCGTCTCGTCATTGCGCGCGACCACATGGGCATCAAGCCGCTTTATTACGCCAATATAAAAAACCAACTGGTGTTCGGCTCCGAAATCAAATGCATTCTGCAGAACCCCGCGGTTTCCCAGGAGCTGGACCCGGCCGCGATTGACGATTATCTGTCGATGCGCTTTATTCCCACGCCGCGCTCCGTTTACAAGCACGTGCGCAAGCTCGAACCCGGCCACGTGCTCATCTGGGAGAAAGGCACGGTTAAAACGTCGCGTTATTGGAATTTCACGCCGAACGTCGGCGAAGACAAAGGGCTCGATTATTATCTGGAAAAGCTAGACGGTTTAATGGAAGACGCGGTGAAACGGCAAATGATCTCCGAGGTTCCGCTGGGTACATTCCTTTCGGGCGGCGTCGATTCGCCGACGATTACCTACTACGCGAAGAAGCACAAGCCAGACCTGCTGACGTTTAATATTTTCTTTAACGACCGTTCGTTCTCGGAGCGCGAAGAAGCCTCGCTGGTTGCGCGTCACTTGCAGACCAACCACATCGAACAGGAAGTGACGCCGGATATCTTGCACGCGATCCCCACGCTCATTGATTCCTTTGACGAACCCTTCGGCGACGACTCCATGGTGCCCACGTATTTCCTCACCAAGCTGGCCCGCCAGCACATGACGGTGGCGCTCTCCGGCGACGGCGGCGACGAACTGTTCGGAGGGTATCCCACGTACATCGCCGACCGGTTGGCCGGCGTCTATCGCTCCATCCCCTCCTTTTTGCGTAACGGCATCATCGAGCCGATCGTTGAACGGCTTCCCGTTTCGTATGGGCGCATTAGTTTGGACTATAAGGCGAAGGCCTTTGTCGCGGCCGCGCACCGCAATTCCCCGCTCGAGCACTTCGGCTGGACGGAAATTTTTAAGCCGGAAATCAAGGCGGAGCTTTATTCGGCGATGTTCAAATCGCAGGTAAGTGATCACCCGCTCGCGGAGAATTTTGTGAACGCGTATAAGAACGCGGCGGGCCGCAATGGGCTTGAGAAATTCTTGTACGTCGACCAGCAGACCCATCTTTTGGATGAGTTTTTGGTGAAAGTCGACCGGATGAGCATGGCCAACTCCTTGGAAGTGCGGCCGCCGTTCTTGGACGTGCGCATCGTTGAATTCGCGGCACAGGTGCCGTTCCGCTATAAGATCAAAGGCTTCACGATGAAATATCTTTTGCGCCGTCTGATGAAAGGGCGTTTGCCCGACCGGATTCTGACCGGCGCCAAAAAAGGTTTCTCCCCGCCCACCGCGCGATGGCTGGCCACGGACTTGCTCGAATACGCCCGTAAAAAGTTTTCTCCGGAGCACGTGCGCGACATTCCCTATTTAAACCCGGACACGCCGGGACGCATGCTGGAAAGCCACGTCAAACGCCAAACCAATATGGGGCGCCGGCTGTGGGCGCTGCTCATGTTCATCGAATGGTACGACCGGAAAGTGCTGAAGCGCGCCTAGCGCGCGGCGGGTAAGTTGAAACGTAGAAGCCGGAACGCGGCAAGCAGGATCGAAAGTACCGGCAGCAGGCACATCAAACCACGAATGGGTACGTAGTAACGGTATTCCCAAAAGACTTGCACGCTCATCGTCGGAATCCATACCGAGAAAAACACCAGAGCCATCGCGCCTATAATCATCCAGCGCGACCCCGGTCCAATCACCAGCAAGCTCAGTAAAAAGAAAAATCCCAACACGCCAAGGAATATTTTTTTCTTAAGAGTCGTGTCCACGATGCCGAAATAAATACCCTTTGTTACCGGACGGAAGCTGTGTGCAAGCCGTTTAATGCGCTCGCCGATGTTTTTGCGAAAGAGTTCGCCGTTGATCTTGGACGTGGTTTCGAAAAAATCGGCCAGGTCTTGCTTCGGTAAGTTGGCGTTAAGGATGGCCTTCCAAAGTGTTGCCGGCGTTTCATCGCAGACCTCAATTGACACGCTCTCCGGAAACCGTTTTTCCTCGCAGCCCTTTTTAAGAATGGCGGCGCCGTCCGGGCTCCATGTGAGCGCAAACAATCCGCTTGAGGCAAAAAGTTCCCTATTTCCCTCATAGCCGAAATAGTTAATGCCGCGAACAAGAATGGCTGAGATCACAGCGGAGGCCAGGATGGCGATGCCGACGCGGCGCGATTTGCGAGGCATCATGAATGCGGCGCCCATTATCCCGATACCGATGAGCCATTGAATTTTAAACAAGCAAAGAAGTGGTCCGAGTAAAAGTAAAACAGCGGTTAATGTGTGGAAAACAGACTTCCGGAATTCCCGATTCACCATCAGGAACGCCACGCCCACAAACAGCGGTATAAGGCCGCGTGTGACCGCTTCCGTGCACCACGCGGTCGGATAATTGATGTTTTGGCTGTAGCGGTCGAGGAGAAACCCCCAGATCGGCGGCCAGAGGATTGCCGAGCGAAAAAAGGACGCCAACCCATACGCGAGAACCACAAAACCCGCGACATTTAGGACCAGGACGAACGTCGTGAACGGCTGACGCCATTTTCCGTTGCCGTGCGTGCGCTGGAACGACACGGCGACCGAACCCAGCCCGATTCCGCGCACGGGATACGCCTCGGCGATCGGCGCGTAGCGCGGGTCGATTTTGACGAAGCCCGGATCATTTTGCAGGTCCCAGAATTGTTCGGCGATGTAGTAATAGTCGGAATCGTCGTCGTGCGTGAGAGGTTCGGAGCGCTGAATGAACTCGTTGCGGCCCTCATACCAAACGGCGGGTTGTCCGACGCAAAAGTAAATCGTCAATGCGGCGGAAATTAGAAGCGGGATTTTTTTAATGAAATTAACGAAGGCCAATTTGGGTCAAGCTTTCGACAATCACGCCGAAACCGCTGAGCACAAGAAACAGGATTATCAGTACGTAGGCCGCGCCGCCGATGACTCCGCCCAGCATATACACCTGGATGCCGGAGAGAAGATAATTCACGCGCACCACTTCCTTCCAATCGGAAAGAACCTTCATAATCAGAACCAGCAGCACCAATAGGCGTGCCACGGCTCCGCCGCCCACCGCCCAGAAGAAGAACGTCGCCGGTAGAAAAAGAAGCAGCGGCAGAAGCGAAACGTTCATCGAGGTGAACGACGTCAGTATGCGGCCGCGTTTATTAAACAACGAGGCCACGCTGTTGGTGATCAGCAGTGTCCCCATTTCAATCGCGGCGATAAAAATCATGGTGTTGACGGTGGAGCTGATAGCGCTTGCGTTCAAACGCACGCCGTGGTAGAGACGGTAGGCGAGCACGAATTCGATCGACACGGCCAAAAGAATCGCCAGGCCCAATCCATGCGGCGGCACGCGCTTCCATTCCTCAAGCGCCTTGCGGCGGCTCAAGAGCCATTTTTCAATCGGGTTTTCAGCGACGGCGGCGTCAATCATTTGAGCATGTACTCCAGCGAAATCGTGGCGTTGCTGAGCGTTTCCAGTTGTTTCAGCGGCTCTCTGGACATCAGGTTCAATAGCCGTTCCAGCGAGCTGGCCCCCCGATGGTGGATCACTTTTGGTTTTTTCCCTTCCAGGCCCGCCAGCTGTTTTGCGACTTCCACCGCCTCTTCCAAACCGCCGATTTCGTCCACAAGCTTGGCGTCTTTGGCCATGCGGCCCGTGAATACGCGGCCGTCGGCCAGCGGTTTAAGCGCGGCGTCGTCCAGTTTACGGCCTTCTTTGACCGCGTCAAAAAATTGACCGTATGAATCCATGATGAGTTTGGTGAAGTAGCTGCGTTCTTCCTCCGTCATCGTGCGAAAGGGCGAGGCCGAATCTTTCATGTCGCCGGATTTAATCGTCATCATGGAAACGCCGAATTTCTCCATGAGGCCTTTTACATTCGGGATCTGCATGATCACGCCGATGGAGCCGGTGAGCGTGCCCGGGTTGGTGACGATTTTGTCGCCCGCGCAGGCGATGTAGTATCCGCCGGAGGCCGCGACGTCGCCGAACGACGACACCACGAATTTTCCAGCGCCGCGAAATTTGAGCACCGCGCGGTGGATTTCCTGCACCGCGCCGACGGAACCGCCCGGCGAGTTGATCCGAAGGATAACGGCCTTAACATGGTCGTCTTCGCGCAAATCTTCGAGGGTTTCAACGATGCCGTCGACGGACGCACCCTGGGCAAAGGACGCGTTTTCGTGCGTGATCACGCCGTCCAGCGGCACCACGACGATTTTATCGTTGGTGGTCTGCGCCGTTTTCTTGCGCGAGAGAAGAACGCCCGCGCTCGCCACAAGTATCACCAGATGCAAAATCAGAATCATCGAGAGCGGCGACGGCTTATTTAACTTCATCTTTTTTCACCTCTTCCTTGGCTTTCTCTTTTTCCTTCTCTTTCCGTTCTTCTTCCTTCTTTTCTTCCGTCGTTTTTTCAAAAAGTGGCGGCGGAAGGTTCTGGTCCCCTTTCAGATCTACGGCCTTCTTAATGTTTTGTGCGTCTTGATAAACCACCGCGTAATCCATTCCGGCCTCTTCGGCCAGCGTTTTTAGGGTGACCTTCTCGTTCAAACGGCGTTTGCCGTACTCTTTCATCGGTTTGCCGGTTTTTTGCGAAATAAGGGCGAGCGTGACGATTTCGCTGCGGCCGAAGCCGCGCTTCTCGAATTTAACGAGTTCATAGAGATCAAGTTTGTAATCGTTGGCGTAGTGGCGTAGGAACGGCGAGCCGATCGGCAGAGTCGAAACGGCGACCTCCTCGGGATAGGCGCCTTTGGCGTGAAGGCTTGATGGGACCAGAAATAAAACTGTCATTGCGAGGGAGGCGAAGACGACCGAAGCAATCTGGTTTTGCCATTTGGGGAACGACAGATTGCTTCGTACCCAAAGGGTACGTCCCGGCAAGGATACTGATAATGAGGCGGGACGCTGCGCTCGCAATGACAACCCTAGTGAGTGGATAAGTTCCTCACCTTAATTTTTGCGTTCTTAAGGAGTTTGAGCGGCTGTTCGCCGAGCGGGTACGCGGTGTTGTAGACCACTTCGGCGATGCCCGAGTTGATGATCATTTTCGTGCAGAGCAGACACGGCGAGAACGTCGAAAAAAGCGTCGATTGCTTGATGGAAATTCCGTGATAAGAAGATTGCACGATCGCGTTTTCTTCAGCGTGCGAACAATAGCATTCGGTTAAATTTTTACCGCTGATGCTGAACGCGTTGCAGCGCGGGCAGCCGCCTTCATTGCAGTTCTTCACGCCGCGCGGCGTGCCGTTGTAGCCGGTTGAGATAATGCGGCCGTCTTTGACGATGATCGCCGCGACTTTGCGCTTCATGCAGTTGGAGCGCGAGGCCACCACTTTGGCGATCTTCATGAAGTATTCATCCCAGCCCGGACGCGGCTGGTGCATCAAAATTTTGGTGAAGAGCTTGTTCAGCTTGGTGTGAAACGCGCCGATGGTGCCGTTGTTCGAAATGTGATGGTCGGCCAGCGCGGCGCAGGCGGTTAAATTTTGTTTGGTCGGGTCGGAATTTTCGTGCTCGCGGTGTTCGATCTTCATGAACTGCTCGAAGGTGCGTGCGTCGGACTCGCGGTTGCGCGCGTGCATGCGCTGGAAGCGAACTTTGGGCGAGGCTTCGACCGAGAGAAGAACGAAATCTTTGGTGCGCGAGAACGCCTTCACTTCTTCAGGGTTGCGGAAGGAGTCGATAACGTAATGGCGGTCGTCTTCGAGTTTGTCGAGGATTTTATCGGCGAGAACGGACGGACCGAAGGAATCGCGCAGTTCGTTGCCGAGTTCGGTGAGGTTGTCGCGCGTCGCGGTTTTCTTGCGCTTTTTCAGCTCGTCGCGCAGAACGTCCGAGAGTGAGTAGAACGTGAATCCGCGTTCTGCGAGGTAGTTCCCCACTTCGCCTTTGCCCGACGCATTTTTGCCCGTTAATCCAATAATCATTGTGTGCGGATTATAACTTCAATTGAACTTCAGCAGAAGGAGAATCAGCCCCAAAATAAGGGCCGCGCCGCCGCCGAAAACGCCCAGAAAAGCGCCGACGCCAAGCCGCGACACAAGGTCTTCTTCGGAGCTGGCCAAAATCATTTCCACTTCCGCCGTGGAGGTCACGATTCCTGAGAATTCCAACGGATCGGCCGCCGCCATTTTCTTCTCCCGCTCTTCTTTGGCCAATTCCGTTTCGTGAGCGTGCTTCATTTCCAGGAACCGCTTGTATTTCGCCATGCCTTCTTCCCATTCCTGCGCGTCGACATGGCCGTCTTTGTTCGCGTCCATTTCTTTCATGCGCGCGGCGTCCTTTTTAAGATTTGCCGCCATGGCAATGTCGCCGGGCAGAGCCGGCGCGACGGGCCCGCTGGATGCGTTTAAACATTCGCGCGTCGGCAGCGCGCAGCCAATCACATAAACGGGATCGCCCTCGCGAATGATATGA
The DNA here is from genome assembly GCA_964499015.1 of uncultured Elusimicrobia bacterium. Taxonomy (GTDB): domain Bacteria; phylum Elusimicrobiota; class Elusimicrobia; order F11; family F11; genus CAZCJA01. The sequence continues at coordinate 5,766 of CAZCJA010000050.1, read as the reverse complement.
GCGGTGATGCGATGGTTGCTGTTCCACCGAGCCAAGTAATCGCGCGACGCCGATCCGCTGGAGGGTGTGGCTTTGGTGGTGAACAACGGTCGGTTAAGAAACCCCGCGCCGCCGGATAAGACGATGGGGTCGCGAAAATGCAGGCCGGCCTCTTTGGGCAGGATGAGCACGCGGCCAGTGGTGTCTTTGCAGAAAAACGGCTGAGGGCTCTGGTCTTTAAGGACCGTCACCCAGTGCCTGTTTTTGCCGCTGCCGCGGCGCTCTTCGACCTTGATGTGATAGTACGCGCACGGCATTTTGAAGATGGGGTCCGTCGCTTCGACATATTTATCGGCGATTCCGGACAGCTCCACCGTTCCCATCGCCATGGAGCGCGCGCGAGAGGTGGCGAGGCCGATGGCCTTGCGCCTAAGGCGAAGTTTCCGAAAACCCGTGAAAAAGAAAAAACCGCCCAACCCAATAAGGTAGGCGATTCCTTCGAATTCTTTGCCATTGCTGGCCATGGCGTTTATTTGGGCAGGTTGAAGTTGATCTCGACGTCCTGTCGGTCGGATTCGGAGACTTTGAACATCTCCTGCTGTTTAAGACCCATCGGACCCGCGATAAAGCGGTCCGGCAAGGATTCGATGCGGATGTTGTAGTTGTTGACGCTCTCGTTATAGAACTCGCGCCGGTCGGCGATTTGGTTTTCCAGGTCCGTGACGCGTTTCTGCACCTGCATGAAATTGTTATTGCTCTTTAGATCCGGGTACGCTTCCGCCACCGCGAATAGCCGGCCAAGCGCCATCGTCAGCGCGCCTTCTTTAACGGCCTTGTCCCCCACCGTTTGCGCGCCCGCCGCCGAATTACGCAGAGCGATCACGTCGGTCAGCGTTTTCTTTTCAAAATGGGCGTACGCTTCGCAAACTTTCACCAGTTTCGGGATTTCGTCGTGGCGTTGCTTGAGGAGAACGTCGATGTTGCTCCATGCCTTGAGGATGTTATTTTTGACGACGATCAAGCTGTTGTAGATCGTGACGAAATAGGAAACAAAAGCAATAAGAAGCACGATAACGACGATCAAAATGATGTTTGGAATCATGAGGCCCCCTATAGAAGTGATGGGATTAGTTTGAGATTAAAACAGGCAGGATTCAAGAGCTTTCAAGGATTTGTGCTCGCTGGGATTCGAACCCAGAACGCATGCTTCGGAGGCGTGCATGATATCCATTTCACCACGAGCACAATGTTCCTCCCCGTGTCGTACAACGGGGAGGTTAGGTGGGGCTATTTAAACAGTTTCTTGTATTGACCGTAGCCGGCTTTGTCCAATTCTTCAACCGGAATGAATTTTAGCGACGCGGAGTTGATGCAGTAGCGCAGGCCTTTCGGGCCGGGGCCGTCCGGAAACACGTGGCCCAAATGCGAGCCGTCGATGCTTTTTACTTCTGTGCGGCGCATGCCGTACTTGGTGTCCTCATGTTCGGTGACGTGGGCGGGTTCCAGCGGCTTGGTGAAGCTCGGCCAGCCGGTGCCGGAATCAAATTTGTCAACAGAGGCAAAAAGGGCTTTGCCGGAAACAACGTCCACATAAATTCCGGGTTTGTGGTTGTCCCAATATTCGTTCTTAAACGGCGGTTCGGTGCTGCACTGCTGGGTGACTTCGTACTGCATGGGCGTGAGTTTCTTTTTCAAATCTGCTTTTTCGGACATGGATTTTTCTCCTTCCTTTTCTTTCGGCGGCTGTTGGGCCATTCCGCAGCCGAGCGTCATCAACATTACGGCGGTGATCGTTATTTTTTCCATAGTTATTTTATGAGCAATGGGATTTTTTTGAGCAGCGCCTGGAGCTTATCTTTCCCCTGCCCGCCGCCCTGCGCGAAATCGGGGCGTCCGCCGCCGGAACCGCCGAGTTCCGCCGCCGCCGCTTTGGCGATCGCGCCCGCGTTCACGCCTTTGTCTTTCATGTCCGGAGTTGCGGCCACGACAAACGAAACTTTTTCTTTGCCTTCATCATCGATGGTCGAAGCGGCAAAAACCACCCCGGACTTGATCTGCTGCTTCAAGCGGTCCACGAGGGTGCGCAGTTCATTGACGTCCAAACCGTCGGCCACATTGACCGCCAACTGAATGCCGTTCACATTCTGGATTTCCGGTCCCGCCGCGGCGCCGCTGCCCCCGCCTTGGGCCAGTTTGAGTTTCAAATCGCGGATTTCCTGCTCCAGCGATTTCTGTTTATCAATTAGTTTGGACACGCGCGCCTGCACTTCATTGGGCGTCGCTTTCAGTTTGTCGGCGATTGAGAGCACCGACTGCTCGATGCCGCGGAAATAATCAAGCGCGACTGTCCCCGCCACCGCTTCCATGCGCCGCACGCCGGCGGAAATGGAGGTGTCGCTGATGATTTTGAACGCACCGATATCGCCCGAGGCATGCGCGTGGGTTCCGCCGCACAATTCCAAGCTGAATGCCTTCTCGGGTTGCGTGTAGTCAAATTCGGAAACGAGCAAGCAGCGCACTTTATCGCCGTATTTTTCGCCGAAAAGCGCCATCGCGCCCATTTTGCGGGCGACGTCCGCCGGAAACTCCTGAGCGGTTGCCGGCATGTTTTTCAAAATGGCTTCGTTGACCAAGTCTTCAATCCGGCGAATTTGTTCGGGTGTCGGCGCTTTGCTGGCCGTGTAGTCGAAACGGAGTTTCTCCGGCGCGACCAAGGAGCCCGCTTGCGTCACGGATGTGCCGAGCACCTGGCGCAACGCCGCGTGCAGCAAATGCGTGGCCGTGTGATGGCGCACCGTGGGGTTGCGGGTGTTCGGGTTGACCGCGAATTCAACCGTGTCGCCGACTTTCAAATCTTTCTTGGCTTTAACGACGTGGACGATCAGGCCGTTCACGGGTTTCTGTGCGTCCAAAACATCGGCGACCACGTCTTTGCCGATTTTGATCGCGCCCTGGTCGCCCACTTGGCCGCCGCCTTCCGGATAGAACGAGGATTCCCCGGCAATGATTTCCCCTTCCTCGCCCGCTTTCAGCGCTTCCACCTGTTTGCCTTTCTTCAAAATCGCTTTGATCGGCGCGGTGGTGTTCAATGTTTCATAACCGACAAACTTGGAGGCGCCGATTTTTTTGAACAGCTCGTTATAAATGGTGACGTCCTGCGCGCCCGACCCTTTCCAGCCTTCGCGCGAGAGTCCCTGCGCTTCCTCGCGGGCTTTGGCGAACGCTTTCTCATCGAAGCTCATGTTCGACTCTTCCAGAATTTCCTTGGTCAGTTCCGGCGGAAAGCCGTAGGTGTCATAAAGTTTGAACACGTCTTCGCCCGAGATCTTTTTGGTTTTGATCATCGTGCTCAGTTTCTCGGAACCGGTTTCGAGCGTTTCCAGGAAGCGCTCTTCTTCCTGTTTAATCAGGTCCTGAATGTTCGGCATGCGTTTCACGAGATCGTTGGCGGTTTCTTTCATGAGGTCCACCACCGTGGGCACGCCTTTGTACAGGAACGCGTCTTTTACGCCGAAGAGCTGGCCTTGGCGGGTCGCGCGGCGCAAGAGGCGGCGCAGCACGTAGCCGCGGCCTTCGTTCGACGGCAAAATGCCGTCGTACACCAGGAACGTGATCGCGCGCAAATGGTCGGCAACGATGCGGATGGACAAATTCTTTTTCTCATCGGCGCCGAGTTTGGTGTTGAAGGTGTTCTCGGCGAAACCAACCAACGGTTTAAACAAGGAAGTGTCAAAATTGCTTTTCACGCCTTCGGCAACGGCGGTCAGGCGTTCGAGTCCCATTCCCGTATCGATGTTCTTCTTGGGCAGCGGCAATAGTTTCCCGTCTTCCTGGCGGTCGAATTGGGTGAACACGAGGTTCCATACTTCCATCCAGCGCGCGGAATCATCGGGAATGGCGCCGTCGTTCTTGCCTTCCAAATCCCAATGGATTTCTGAGCACGGGCCGCACGGACCGGTCGGGCCCATTGTCCAGAAGTTGGTGTCTTCGCCCATTTTCACGATGCGGCTCGCGGGCACATGCTTCAGCCACATTTTTCCCGCTTCTTCATCGTCTTTATAAATCGTGATCCACAAACGGTCTTTGGGCAGGCTCAACTGCTTGGTCAGAAATTCCCAGCCCCAGGCGATGGCGTCTTCTTTAAAGTAATCGCCGAAGGAGAAGTTGCCCAACATTTCGAAGAACGTGTGATGGCGCGGCGTGCGGCCGACGGAATCGATGTCGGTGGTGCGCAGACAGCGCTGGCTTGAAGCCGCGCGCGTGAACGTCAGCGGAATCTGCTGGAGAAAATGCGCTTTGAACTGCACCATGCCGGCGGAGGTGAAGAGCAATGTTGGATCGGACGACGGGACGAGCGAATCCGACGGCACAATGGTGTGGCCGTTCTTCTTGAAGTACGAAAGAAATGTCTGGCGCAGATTAGTGTTTGAAATGGCGCACTCCCGTCAAAATCATGGCCATGTTGTGTTCATCGGCCGCTTGGATCGATTCGTTGTCGCGAATGGAGCCGCCGGGCTGAACGATCGCGGTGACGCCGTATTTGGCGGCTTCGTCGACCACGTCGCGGAACGGAAAGAAGCCGTCCGAGGCCATGACCAGCGATTCGCCCAAATCCAACTTGGCGTTCTTCATTTTAATTGAGGCGATTTTGATCGAATCGATGCGCGACATTTGACCCGCGCCGATGCCGACGGTTTGCCGGCCGCGCGCGAAGATGATGGCGTTTGACTTCACGTGTTTGCCGACGCGCCAGGCGAAATCAAGCGAGGCCTTTTCCAGTTCGGTCGGCGGGCGTTTGGAGACGACTTTCAAGTCCAGAACCGGCGAGCGGTCTACGTCCTGCAGCAGGTAACCGCCGGAAATGCGGCGCACGTCGAGTTCGTACGGCGCTTGAAGAAGCGTCGGCTGTTCCAGTAGACGCAAATTCTTTTTCTCCTTCAAAATTTCCAACGCTTCCGGATGAAATGACGGCGCGATCACGCACTCGAGGAAAAGTTTTTTTAACTCTTCCGCCGTTTCGCGGTCGACGGCGCGGTTAAAACCAACAATGCCGCCGAAGGCGCTGACCGGGTCGCACATGAGCGCCCAGCGGTAGGCTTCCGCCGGGTTTTTACCAGAAGCGACACCGCAGGGATTGTTGTGTTTGATGATCGCGCAGACTGGATCGGAGAAGCTGCAGGCCACCTGCCACGCGGCTTCGCAGTCCAAGTAATTGTTAAACGAAATTTCTTTGCCCTGCAGAACGTTGGCCGATACGACGCCCCAGGCGGGGCCGCCGGATTCGCGGTATAACGCCGCTTCCTGATGCGGGTTTTCCCCGTAGCGCAGGCTGCGCAGTTTGCGCAGGCCGATCGTGGTTTCTTCCGGGAACTTATCTTTCAAGTTCCAGCGGGTTTTCAAATGCGTGGCGATCACCGAATCGTAATGAGCGGTGTGCAGAAACGCCTTCACCGCGAGTTTGTGGCGCAGCTCCGTGGAAACGCCGAGCGGGCTTTGCATTTCTTCAAGCACGACGCCGTAGTCTTTCGGATCGCACAAAACCAAAATGTTTTTGTAGTTCTTCGCCGCCGCGCGCAACAGGGCCACGCCGCCGATGTCCACATATTCGATCAGTTCATCGTCGTCCATGGATTTGCCTTCGATGACTTTTTCGAACGGATAAAGGTTGACCGCGATCAAATCGAACGGTTCGATGCCGTGGGTTTCCATCGCGTTCACGTGTTCGGGTTTGTTGGGCAGGCCCAAAAGGCCGCCGAACACTTTCGGATGCAGCGTTTTCACGCGGCC
>CAZCJA010000049.1:0-17155 GCA_964499015.1 uncultured Elusimicrobia bacterium | reverse complement strand
TGGGAGGGGTGGTTTTTAATCAGCAACAAGATTTCACGTTCTTTGGCGCGGGCGGCCTCAGGTAAATCGCGCTTAAAACCGTTTTGAAACCGCCAGAAATCGTGGGCCGATTCCAGAACGTGCTTGGGTGTTTTCTCATCGACTTGTAGCGATTTGGCAAGCGTTCGCTCCTCGGGCGTGAGACGGTCGCGCCGTGCGAGCATCTGCGTCAAATGCGAGGGACGATATTGAACGTCGGAAATGAGATTTTTCTGACGCAGAACGATGCGCAGCGTGTCGAGCGGGATGGCGCGAAACTGGAAGTATTCGCTTATATCCAGTTCCGGCTTGGCCACTTCGAGCAGCGGCAGCAATTGGTAGGAACAATTCTTGTTTAGAAAGTAATAGGAGATCGACGTTGGGCCCAGCTCCCACAGATGGCGCACCAGACGGTCGATTTCGGCGGGCGTCAGATTAAGCCGGTACTCCCACAGGTCGCGCGATTCCAAATTGTTGTACTGCTGGACCTTCATGTAATACGGATGGGTGGAAAACGTGCCGGGATAGCCGCCAAACAACCCTTTTACCGCGAACAACAAGCCGTTTCGGCTGTCCGTGGCCGCCGCGAAATTGGCGGTGTAGTCCAAAAGCGGCGTGTCGCCGCCGTAGGTCGCCCGGCCCAGACGCAAAAACGTGTGGCCGTACATCGAGGCGGGGTTATTTAAATAATAGGACGCGAAAACCAGCCACACCGCGTCGGGATTAAGCTTTTTCTTCCACTCTTCGTAACGATCGCAATGAGTCTCGCCGACCGACGCCGGAATAAGGCCTTTCTCGGTTAAGTATTGAACGCGCGCGGGAAACCGGCAGGCGGCTTCGGTTGAGGAGGTGACCGCGTCGATGGTTGCTTGGAGTTCCGCTTCCGGATTCTTATAGCCGTCTTTGGAAAAGAAAAAACCGGGGCCGTCGATGTCGCTTTTCGTGCGGCCGAGCGCGTTATCGCGGTAATGAAGGAGCTTCAGCCACTGTTGGTCGTCGGCAAAAACGTGCGGGGCGATAAAAAAAAGCGCCCCGCCAAACAATATGGCGGGGCGCTTTAGTGAAAACATTAAGAAATGAGTCTTAGCTCAACAATTCCGGACGTTCAGCCAATTTCTGCGAGAGAGCCGCGAGAAATTCAGCCGAGGTCGTGGACGACGTCGGGAAGAGCGAGGTGTATTCGGTCTGGAAGAACGCCACCAATGAATCAGTGTTTCCGCCGAGGAGCGCCGCGAACGAACGAACAAATTCGCCGTTACCGGCCGCCATCTCAACACGAAGAGTGTCGAGGTTGACTTCCGCAAACACTTCCGCTTCTTTCACGAACTTCACTGCGCCGTCTTCGGTGCAGCCCGAGGTGCCGGACGTGATACCGAACGTCTGGTTTCCAGAGGTGCCGTTGGTGGTGGCGGCAAGAATCTGCATCAAGCGCGAGTTGTCCGCGTTACCGAACAACACGTAGCCGAGGCCGCAACCTGACATCGTGTGACTGCCTTTCGCGAAGACCGGTGAAACGGCCGTGGCGATTAAAACAAGGGCAACTAATTTCTTCATGTGTCCTCCTAGATTTAAATCCAGCGCGCTCATCATAGAAAATCCTTCGGATTTTTATATCTGAATTTAGGAGTTAAAACTTCGTAGTGCAGGTGCGGCGTGCTGGCGCGGCCCGTTTGTCCGACCAGGCCGAGGGTTTGGCCGCGCAGAACTTTTTGTTTGAGCTTCACCTCGATTTTACGCAGATGAGCATAGCGCGTCACAAATCCGTCGGCGTGTTTAACCTCAACCATGCGCCCGTAACCGCTCAGCACGCCCGCGCGGGTGACGATCCCATCGCGCGCCGCGCGCACCGGTTCGCCGCCTTTGCGGCTGATTTGCAGATCAATGCCCGTGTGGAAGCGCCGGCCGCGTTTGCCGAACGGCGACAGCATGCGCGCGCCCGGCAACGGATGGGAAAACGCTTCGGACGGTTGGATGTTTTCAGGCGGAAGGGGCTCTTTGACGGAGTGAAGGCAGCCGGGGGCTAATAATAGGAGGAGCGCCAAAAATAATTTCACATACGGACTATAGTTAAGCTTGGCGGCGCGTGACAAGAATTGCGGCGATGTCGTGCAGCAGGATGTGGTCTAAAATCGTGAGGGCGGCGTGGCCCAAGAGAAAATCTTTAATCGTTTGCACGCGAAGCTTTTCCATTTCATCTTGCGATAACGCGGCGAGATCGGCGGTAAGACCTGTTGGGGTGATAATAGTGAGGTTCTCCCAGTTCATCTGGGCGCGCGCCGGCAACTCGTTCTTTATTTTGCTGATGTGTAGAAAATCGCGCGAAACAAAGAACGCCAGCGGGGCCGCGTGGAATAGAACGTTGCCTTTGTTAAAGAGGGGGGCGACCCTGCCGATCAGTTCGGGCCCAAACACGGCTTCGTCAACGATCACGGTCAGATGCGTGTGTGAGGTCATTTTGCCCGCCAGCGCCTCCAGTTCCGCGGTGTCTTTTGGATTTTTAAGGATGTACACCATGTTTTTCTGTGCGCTTTCGTCGGCCTTGTACTTGTCGCCGGTGCGCAAAAGCGTTCCAACCAACGCGTTAGCCCGGGCCTTTTCCAGGGTGACATGGGAATTGTCGGTCGTTCGTAGCGCCTCCATGAACTCCGGATCGGCAAAGAGGGTGGCCCAGTCGGATTCCGTGGTTGTAGGTGAACCGAGGCCTAATTTAAGCGGCGCGTTCTTAAAGAATTCGTCAACGATTTCGGCAATGGATTTATTGGGGTGGGCGGAAGCGATTGAGGCCATGCTCACCAGATCTTTGGCGGCGTCCTGATAAATAGTGCGGGGGGCATCTTTTTGCATATTTTTGCGCAGTTTGCGGACAGTCCAAACGGTCAGAAATATCAGGCCCACGCCGAACAGCGCGATCGCACTAAAGAGCGTTACCGTTGGCTCGATAAGGCCCAGCAGCGGCGCGACAGAGAATAATTTCATGCCGCCCGATTGCTCGCCATTCCCATCCTTAAATAAAAATGAAAAAGCATCCTTGGTGAATTCAAAATTCGTGTCGGTGAATTGCAGCCGTCCAGCGTTTTCTTCCATTTGGGCCACGTAACGGACCAGTTTGTTTATGGGGACCAAATGAGCGCGCGGATCCTCCGAGTAGTAAGCCGCTTCGAGATAGTTGATCAGAACCGCTTCTTTGGCGGCATCGGCGGCGTTTTCACGGAACTCATACGTGACGTCGAACGCGGCAGAAAATCGGGCGGCGCCATGAAGAAGATCTCCAAATAAAATCTCACTGGTGCGTTCGTGGATCTCGAACAGGAAATCGGTGTCCCAACCGTGTTTATTCAAATACGCAAGCCCGAGCTTCAATGAATCCGCTTCGAGCGAAATTTGATCGACCAATAATGCTTGTGCCCGGCCGGACGAACCTGGAACGTTTTCCTCTTGGGCGAAAGCCTGAATGCGCTCATGAATGTCGAGTATTTCCTGCGGATGGCGATAGTAATGGCTTTGTTCCAAAAGAGTCGCCTTTAAATAGTCCTTCACCATCATGAGGTAGCCGGCTCGATCCGCGGGATCAAAATGTTCTTGGTCGCGGTACAGCCGGTTGATATCGGGAATGTTAACGCGCAGGAAAACCTGGCCGTCATGGCCCTGGCCCATCTCCATGATTTCGCCTTCGGAGGGAATAATCAGCGCTTTGGCGTTCTTGGGGACGCGGAAAAGCTTTTCGAAATCAACCCACATGCGCACGACGCTGTCCGCCAGTTCATGTTTTTCGTTTTTCAGTTCAATAATCGCTTCGCGCAGGAGGCGGATCGCGTCAACGTTGTCGGGGTTGGGTTTGTGTTCATCGCCACCATGGCCGCCGTTCCCGCCGTTGCTGGCGATGCCCAGCGGCGCGCCGGGAATAAACGGAGAAAGAACCGCGTTGTAAAACGCGTGGACGAAGGCGACACCGATGAGGGCGGAAAGAAGGTCGTGATTTAAATAGAGATAGGCGAAGGTGAGACGAAGGGCGGACGAGATCACGAACACAGCGATGGTGCTGGGCGCGCCGCGGACCAAAAGACCGTCTTTCCAATGAAACGCTTTGTCGACGTGCAATGAGACGAAGAAAATCCCGGTGACAATAGATACTAAGCGAAGCGCGTCAAAGAAAGAGATCCCCAGCAATTGAGCGGCCCACGCGCCGCCGGCGACCAGCGCCAGGCTGAAGAAAAGTTCTTCGGCGGCTCCGAGGGCCGCGGCCATCATGTGCGGCGCGTATTTGTTGCGGTTCTTGATGGCCTCAATGTTGGTCTTGCGGATCAGCGGCCGCCAGATGGGCAGAAGGCCCGTCCAGCCGCCGCCGCGGACCGGAATGTGGTACTTCGGATCGTTGATGAAAATAAAAGCGTCTTGGGTCAAGATAACTTCGTCACTTTCAACGCCGATGTGCCCCAGGGTGATCTCGTGTTCCATCGTGTGATGAACCAGGCGTGCAAACGGAAATGTCGGCGGCTGCTTGACCATGGGAATAAACAGGTGCGAAAAAATGACGCGGCGCGCCGCGGTGGTCACGCGCATGCCGTCGTTAATCATCATGTTGAAATGAGTGCGCATATCGATGAGCGGTTCCAGCAGGCCGGCCAACGTCGTCGCCGGAAAGCGTCGGCGTAAATTTTCCATATGGCCGACACCCATATTATTAGCGTCGAAGAATTCATTCATGCGGAAAAAACCGGAGGCCGTGATGTGCGTCACCGTGGCCAAAAGCGTGCGCGCGGTGTTGATGCCCGGGCGTGGCAGATCATCGGATTCGTACAATTCGCGCGTTTTAGAACTGACTCCGGCAAGAGTCGGGGCGCGGGCGTAACTATTGGCGTGTTCAATCAGCCGGCCCATCAGAACAAGACGAAGTGCATTTAAATACTCGTCCGCGTCGGCGTCGTTCTTCGGCGCGTCGTTAAAAGCTTTGGCGATGCGGTCGAAGTTGGCCTTGAGCACCAGGTGGCCGGACTCCAGTAGTTCCAGGCCAACCCCCGTTTCTGATGCGGTGGTCGCCATTTCAGGCGAATGCGAATGCACCCGGATGAAAAATTTAAGCATGCGGTGCAGGCGGCGCCTCTGGTTTTCGTTTAAATCTCTTTCAAATTCATTGACCACGTCTATGATGAATTCCATGGCGATGTCTTCGTTTGATTGATGAATCGGATCGGCCGTGTTTAAGAACGAATCGATGTAGTGCGGGCTGTGCACGAACGCAAACGCATCCGGGCCTGATCCTTCGGCCATCGCGATTTGATGGACGATGTCGCTTAAGGCCCCGCCGGTTTTGGCCCGCGCGCTGGGCAAATAGATTTTCTCGAGCACAACTTGGCGCGGCACCCGTTCACGCTCATATCGGGCCAGCAAAGCGTCGTAGTGCGACATGTAGTCATAACGTTTTTTTAAGTGGGCGCCCAACACCGTGCCGCGAAGAATGGACGACATTTTTTTGAGATAGTCCGCGGTCCAGCCTTCGTGCAGCATTTGTTTGCGCGCGGCCATAAAAGCCAGTGTATCTAGGCTGACCGCGCCGGCGACCGCAAGTTTGGCGCGCTCGAGGTGGAAATTCGACGCCACGCTTTCGCTGTCATCAAGTACCGATTGAAGCGATTCGACGTTTTCGTAATAGACGTTTTGTTCCACCAGCGCGACGCGCACATACGCCTGAAGAATGTCGTTGTAGAGGGGTTCGATACCGGTAAATTTGCGCGCCTCCAGCATGAGCTGCCGGAGCAATTGAACATTCACGAAAAGACCGGGGATGTTCGGTTCCGTGGGCTTAACGGCGAAGGCATTCGGTGAATTCGTGAAGGTGCGCGTTCCGTGTTTCAGGAATTGGTAAGTGAAATCGGCGACCATGGCATCAATAGATTCCGCCGCTTTATGCTTCGCGCCCTTTAGCTGCTGAACGGCCGTGTCCAAGAGCGAACGAATGGGAGGAAGATCGTCCCGGCCGGAACCGGTACCGCCGTTTGCCGACACAAGGCCGATGACCGCCAGCGTAAACGCGGTGATCGCCTCCGGCCCCATCGACCACGCGCCCCAGCCGAGAAGAAGGATCGCGGTTGCTTTTAATGCTTTGTCGGCCTCGCGGGCGTTGCGGCGGGTGAAATAGAGATAGGCGGTGATCGACAAGCCGACGGCGACAAAGCCCATCTCGAATGAAACAAGCCAAAAATTGAAGATCGAGAATCCCAGGCCCGACAAGAGAACGTAAACCGGCGGGACGCGCGGGCCGGTGAAATAGGAGCTGGTCGCGCGGAACGTTTGATTGAGAAAACCCAGGCCGAAAACAAAAGGGATGCGATACGCCGGATCGATCCAATTGACCGTCAGATTGTTTTGCGTGAACGCGAAACTGAGGCGCCCGAACATGCCGGCGGAGACGCGGCGCCATTGATTGGCGGCCTTGGCCTGTTCGCGCAAACTGGCGGCGAGTTCGTGATTGCCGATTTTTTCGGCGTCGCGCGCGGCGCGTTTAAATTTAAAAATCGGCTCGACCATCTCATAGATGAAGCTCATCACATAGCCGTAGCCCATCGTGACGAAAACGCGAATCAGCGCGGTCGTGTTGTCGGCGGAGGTTTCCGGAATATTATTGTCGATCCAGAAGTAGATCCAGTCCGTGAAAATGCCGTGGACCGGCCGCCATACCACGGCGAAGAACAGGAAGAAGCCGATGTCTTTAAGGAGCGTTTGGCGCGCGTCGCTGCCGGAAATATAAATGCCCGCCAGGCGCGAGCTGACGCCGCTCATGACCGCCGCAAACGCCGCCGCCAACGAGGATTCCCAACTGCCCGGATTGGACAGGAGGCCTGTGTACCAGCCCCAGATGTTAAAGCCGGTTAATGCGTCAACCGTAATGTTCGTCGTCCAGAAGCCGGCCGCAAACATCGCCACAAAACCGAAGACGACCAGCGAGCGCTTGAAAATCGAGACGTTGTATTTCTCTTCTTTTATTTTTCCTTGAGATGTAACGGTTACCGGCAAAGCGTCGAGTTCGGAGCGTAGCTCCTCGACGGCGTCGCTGCCGGCCGGTGCCGCGGACTGTTTATTTCGCGAAATGACTTCCGCGGCGATGGCCGCGCGCGTCGGCGCGTCCCACACCGGCGGCGCGAGGAATAGTTTTTCGCCGTTGAGCAGTTTCTCGAGCGGAGATTTTTCCTGGGCGAAGACGCTAAGGTAAGCCGAGCTGTTTTTTAAATCGATGCGCGTGAGTTTGGGAACGAACGATACGTACGAGAACTCTTTGGCGGCGTCGCGCAGGCCTTGCGCGTGGAAACCGCCGGCCACCAGAGCCGCGCTTTTGGCGCCGTGCGCTTTCATCGCGGCAAAAAGATTGTCGGCCATCTTCCGGTCGCGGATTTCGGCTTCTTCGTAAAACTGTTCGTAGCTCGTGGTTCGCAGTTCGTCGTAACCACGAATTACGAACTGCGAATCGCGAATTTTTTTGTAGTCGCTCCATTCCTGTTTTGTCAGCGAGAAATCAACGAGCTTGGCGGTGAGATGCAGGCGCATCGATTGTTCGACGAGCGCGCGTTCGGTTTCCGTTTTGGCAAGACGTTGGTAAGCGGCGGCTTCAAGCCGGTGCAGGTCGGCGAACAACGCTTCGGAATCAATGCTGTTCGACAGCGTGAGATAGCGGACGTAGGCGTTCAATGCCGGCGTTTTCGTGAAGTCGACGCCGCTGAGGCGGCACAGTGAAACGAACTGCGCATAAAAATCGGTTTGCGAAAGCCGGCCCGCGCGATAGGCAACGCTCGCTTCGGCCAAGGCGGCGCGGTCCGCCTCATTTGCGGTTTGAAAAAGGTGCGTGAGCACGCGGTTGCGCTCGGCTTCGACGGCGTTCCAGTCGAGAGTTTCTTCCAGGGCGAGCGCGTCGAGAAATTGACGAAGCACCGGGCTCGGCGCTGCGCCGGCGGAGACAATTTTCGCGTATTGGCCGAAGGCGAGCGCGCCGCTGCGATACGCGGAAACCTCTTTATCGAAAGCGACCAGCGCGCCATTAAAAACAGATTTTTTCTGTGCGGCCAAATCTTTTTCCAGGGAGGCGATCCGCTCTTTTTCGCGCGGCGCGTGTTTGGCCGCTTGGCGGTACGCTTCGACGTTGGCGTCGTAATGCGTGGGATCGTCAACGCCGACGATCGGGACCGGTTTTCCGTCGGCGCGCAGGAGAGCGTGGACCGGCCCGGCGATTTTTTGTTTTTCCAGTAAGACGGCCGCGGCTTGATGAACGGCCGCCTGGTTTGGGAAGCGCTTGAAGAGGGAAAGATCGATGCCGCCGAACGCCCCTTCGAGCGCGATGAGATCAACCTGCTGGTTTTGCAGCAAGACCTGAACGGCTTTGCTGATGTTGGTTTGCGCTTCGGCGTTTAAATGGACGTCTTGGATGTGGAGGATCGCGGGTTTGCCGTTTGTTTGGGGCAGGGGGGAACGGTATGTGCCGAATTGATTTAAGCCGTCATTCCGGCGGACGCCGGAATCCAGGTTTATAACTGGACCCCGGCTTTCGCCGGGGTGACGACTTACGGCGGCCTGCCGTTCCTTCCAAAAGTTGGTTTCCGGCGAATACGCAAAAACGCACTGTGTGGAGGCATAGATCGGCAGTAAAAATAAGGCAATTGTTTTTAGCAGGAGAGGCCCCCGTTTCATAGGGGAAATGGTATTGAATCGGGTTTAAAAACCGGTTAAGGAGTTGTAAAGGTTTTGTAACGCGTCGACGGATCTGGTTATAATGGCCACGTTGCAGCCATCCAAACGAGGAGAATTTTCTCATGAGCACACGAAGCAAAAGTGGACAAAAACGCCGTCGCGCCGCTATCCGTGCGCGGATGAAGAGACGCGCGAAACGCAAAAAAGCGGCGCTTATTGCCGCCGGTCACGTCAAAAAGGGCGCCGGAGCCTCCGCCTAAAATCTTAAGCTCCCTGTTGATTTTCAAAGTTTAACCCCTTACCCTTAGTGCACAGTCAAGTTCAGCGCGTTTTATGAGCTTGAATGTGCACTATGCGACGTCTTTTTTTAAGTCTTTCTTTTCTTCTCTGCACAGCGCTCGGCCATGCCTCTCCTCCGCCGAGCCGCGGCGCTCGCCCCATTGCTCTTGGAAACGGCTACTCCGCCGTCGCGGGCGACGCTTATAGCCTTTACTACAACCCGGGCGGGCTCGCCGAAGTCAACCAGAAAGAGTTCGTGCTCGATTACGGTCGCTCCTCCAGCGAATTTGAATCGTCCCGTTCCGACTTCAATTCCATTTACGCGATGCCGTACCGCTACAAGGACCAATTCTTTCCGGTGGCCATCGGCTTTTACGCGGAACGCGCCGCCCCCGGCGCCAATATAATCGATTTGTCGATGGGCACCGGCGGCAGCGCGCCGGCCGATCGCTGGACCAAAGGCCTAATCAAATTTCCGGTGAAAATTGGCGGAGCGGTCACCCTGCGCAGCCAAAAAGGCGACGACCGTTCGCCGCGCGTGGGAAAATCCAGCCTGGGTTTGGGCATCACTGCGGGCGCGTACATGCCGCTGGCGCGCCGTTTGCAGGCGAGCTTTGTTTTGCGCAATCTTTTCTTGGGCGATTCCAATCCGTACGGGCCGTCGGCCGTGGTCGGCATGGTCCGCCAGCATCGCGATTATCTGCATTTCCACGCGGACTTGGAGTTCGGCAACGGCGGCATTTGGCGCTTTCATCCGGGCGCGGAGTGGCTGCTGGCGCGCGGCGTGCTTCGCCCGCGTTTGGGCTGGGGTTTCCGCGATAACGGCGGCATCGACAGCATCGCCACCGGCATCGGTTTTTACACCTCGCCTTATCAGATCGACATCGCTTATTTAATTCCCGTTAAAACGCTGAACGATAACATGCAGCAATTCCGCGCCTCGCTTCGTTATCGCTTCGGCCTGCCGCAGTTCACGGAAATTTATTACGACCGCGCGCTCGAAGAAGCGAGCAAGCTCGATCAGAACGTGCTTTCGCTCACGGTGCAGGAAGCGGAGCTTAAGGAATCGTTGAGCGAGATGGAGCAAAAGCGCCGCATCGCCCGCGAAGAGCTGGACAACATGAAAGCGCGCATCGAGTCGATGAAAAACCAGGATTTGCTGGGCCAAAAAAACGCGCAAATCAATCAGCTGAAAGAGCGTGTGGCCGCGCTGGAACTGGCGCTGTCCGGTCAGCGCAATCAGGTTCGCCAACTGACGGAGAAAAAAGAATCGATCCGAACGCACATGGTGGTCGCCGGAGATACGCTGCAAAGCATCGCCAAGGAATATTACGGCGATCCAAATCAATGGAAAAAGATTTACAACGCCAACTCCGACAAGATCGAACGCGGCCTGCCCAAGGTCGGCTCGAAACTGGTGATTCCGTGATGAGCACCGCGGTCGACTGGCAGACTCTCCTGCGCAAATTCAAAGAGCAGCTCGCGCAGCGCTTGTGGGCGATCCCGACGATTTCCGAATCCGAAAAAGAGTTGGTCTATAAGGAATATCTGACGGACCTGCACAATCTCGAAAAAGGGATCGCCGCGTTTTATGAGGATGTGCAGGGCAAAGAACGCCTGTCCAAGGACGAAAACGAACTGCTGCGTTCGCTGATGGGCGTGCCCGGAGACGAGCTGCGCACGCGCACGCTGTCGCTGCAGAACGAACTCGGCACCGCCCGCAAAAACATCGATGAAGGTGAAGAGGAAATCAAAAGCCTCGCGGCGCGCGCGGCCCAGTTGGAGGAGGAAAACGAATTTTTGCGCAAACGCATGGTGGAGCAGGAGCAACAGAGCAACAGCGACCGCCTTGTTCACGAGCGCGTCCGCCAAGACGACATTAAATATTTTTCTGAAACGCATGAAGGATTGAAAAACGAGCTCAAGGATTTGGAGACGCGCCTGTCAAACCTGCGCTCGCTCTTTACCGAATCCAACACCCAGCTTTTGACCGATAAACAGCAGGAAATTTCCCAAATGCAGAAGAAACTTTTAGACGACATGGAGGTCGCTCTGCGCCGCAAGCAAGAACTTTCCTGGGCCGAAGAAGAAATGTTCGCCAAGGGCGTTGCGCATCGCGTCCGGGCGGCGCTGGTATCGGCGCAAGGACAGTTGTTCCTGACGCTGGAACGCTTGGGCTTTCTCGATCCCGAAACGAAATCGGAGGCGACGTGGAAAGCGCGGCTGAAGCTCATGATGGAAGGCGGCGGAGCTCTCACCGAAAACTTCCGCACACTGCAGAAACAATTTCAGGACTTAACGCGCACGCTGGACGATTACATGCACCTCACCGGCCGCCGTCAAATCTCCGCGTCCGCGGTGCAGATCAAAGACTTGGTCAATGAGGCGCTCGCCGAACTGTACACCGATCGCCGCCCTACGTTAAACGTGGAAGTTCATGCGGATGACCCGATGCCGACGATCCAGGGTGATGAGGAACTTCTGCGTTTTGTCGTGACCGCGCTGCTGCGCAACGCGCTTGAGGCGATTCCAAACGAAACGGGGCAAATTGAAATCACCTTGCGCAACATGGCCAACCAAGGCCAAGTGCAGTTGATTATTAAAGACACCGGCAAAGGCGTGCCCGATCACGTTCAGCCGCGGCTTTTTCAGCCGTTCATGACCACCAAAGAGGGCCGTCAAGGTCTGAGCTTGTCGCGCGCGCGCCGCTATGTGGGGCTTCATGGGGGACAATTGGACGTCGTGCAGACCAATGAGCACGGGACCACTTTCAAAGTGGACTTGCCCATTAAAAAGGCCGCCACGGCGGCCGGGGCCGCCTAATGTCGCGCGTGATGCTGGTGGCCTTGCCGAAGCGCGACGCGGCGCAGCTGCAAAAAGTTTTTTCCTCCGTCAGCGTGACCTGCGAAATTATGGACTCACTGGAGAATGCGTTCGAGCGCATTCAGGCCGACGCGCCGGCGTTGGTGATTGCCGAAAAACCCAATCACCCGGATGAGCTGCACAATTTATCCTCGGTTCTCAAAGCCCATGCGCCGGTGACGCCGTATCTCGTGACAATGGATAAGGAAAATTCCGCGGCTGCCCTCGAATGTTTGCGCGCGGGCGCGTTTGACTGCGTGGCACGCCCTTTCACGCGCTTTGACGTTCTTGCCGCGGCCAAACGCGCGGCGCTCAAGAACAAGCGTACGCTCTTCACGGAAAAAGTTATTCAGAAAAGGCGGATTTCGCCGCTCGCGTATGTACTCGCGGCGCTTCTGCTCGTGTTTCCCGCTAAATTGTTTGTGGATTTGCTCAACGGCCCGCCGCCGCATGACGTGTCGCTCGGCTCGGCGCACCTGTCGGGCCTGCAGTGGGATGGCCGTTCGTTATGGGTGGGTGACTGGTTTGAGTCCACGATTACCCAGTACACACTGGGCAAAGGGCTGTTCAGGAAATTCCGCATACTGAACGCCGACTCGATTTACAAATCGCAGGAAGGCCAGCCGATTTTAATTTGTTCGACTCCGGAAAACTTCGTCACCATCGATTCCGATTTGAAACTGCGCAGCCGCCATCGCGCAGTCGGTTTGCCTTCGCTGAACAGCACCGCCGCGCCGGGTTCGAACCCGACGGGGCTTGCCTGGGACGGCCAAGACGTGTGGTCTACCGACGGCGAAACGGGGCTCTTGTATCGCCACGGCGTCGATTTAAGGGTTCTCGAGACCATTAAAAGCATCATCCCGAAACCGGCGGGCTTAACCGCCGACGGTTCCGATTTGTGGGTGATCGGCGGCGCGCCGTTGCAGGCGGCTAAATTGGAACGCTCCGGCGACGGTTTGGTGTGGAAAGGCCCGTATCCGGTGGGTCCGGCGATGACCGAAGGCGTCTTGCCCTCGGGCGTGGGCATTGGCTTCCGCCGCATGTGGTTTGTTTCGGGCGGCGACCCGCGCATGGTGTCGGTGCCGCTCGCGCGTTTTGAATCGGTGTGGAAAGGAGCGGGCCGTGGACGCTGAGCGCCGGCAATATCCTCGTTTTGCGACCAGCGTGCCCGCGGGCCTGCGTTTCCCCAGCGGTCTTTCGCGTGAGGGGTGGGGACGGATTTTGGATTTGAGCGCGGGCGGCCTCGTGTTGGAGACGCGCTTCCCGATGAAAGTCGCGAGCGTGGTGTACGTCACGTTCGCGCTGCACGACGGCGCGCAATTCGACAACTTGCGCGCGCGCGTTATTCGCGTCACATATGAGGAAGGCTATTACGTGGCGGGCATCGCCTTTGATGATGTGGTGGACACGGAAACCCTGCGCGATGTGATCGCGGCCCTGGCGTTTGAGGGTGGAATTCCGCTCTCGCGGTGATTAAAATCACGCCGATTAAACAAACAACTTCTGATAGACTTAGAACATCGAATTAAGGGAGGACGAATGGCGTCAACAGGTCAACCGAGCCGTTTTTTCGGTGTAAAAATCATCAAGACCCAGTTTCAATTTAAGTTCAGCATGGTGGTTTTCTGCTTTCTTGCCTGCTCCGTCGGTATTATTTGGTTTTGGGGCAACTCGATGGTGTCCAGAATGATCGAGTCCGGAATGCTTTCGGGCGAAGATGCCATTGCTTCCGTCCAGGTCCTCAAAGACAACATCGCTTATTTGAGCGTCCTCGCGCTCGCCATTACCTTCGGGCTCTCCTTATTCTTTTCGCATTTTATTGCCGGTCCGATTTATCGTTTTGAAAAAACCCTGGAATCAATGCGTGACCACGGCGATTTGACGATGCATGTAAAACTGCGTAAACACGATGAATTTAAGGAAACCGCCGACATGTTTAATCAGGCATTGGTCAGCTTGCGCAACAAAGTGCGCAAGGAGCGTGAAACCGGCGCCGCCAATGTGGAAAAATTGACCGCGTTAGCAGCCAAACTTCGCTCTTCCGGCCAAGCCGCCGCGGCCGACGAAATCGACCGGCTTGCCGTCGAGCTGCGTAACACCCCTCCGCAACTCAAAATCTAAGTTGTAAACTCCGATTCCTATGTTACGACGCATGTGCCGCGCGAAAATTCATCGCGCTACCATCACCCACAGCCGGCTTGATTACCAGGGGAGCATCGAAGTGGACTCCGCGCTTATGGAAGCCGCCGGAATTTACGAGAATGAAATGGTTCTCGTGGCGAATCTATCCAATGGCCAGCGCTTTGAGACTTATGTAATCAAAGGCCGCCGCAATTCCGGCGTTGTCGGCTTGAACGGCGCCGCCGCTCGTTTGGGCGTGACCGGTGATAAACTTATCATCATGTCGATTGCTTGGCTGGAAGACAAAGCCGCCTCTAAACTAAAACCCAACTTCGTGCACGTGGACGAGAAAAACCGTGTCCGTAAATAAGCCCATCGCTAAAGAAAAAGAAGATCCGGCGAACAAGCACATCATGGTTTTGGATGACGATGAAACCGTGCGCCATTTCATCCAGACCACCCTTGAAATTGAGGGCTTTCGCGTGCGCAGCGGCCGCGACGGCCGCAACATTGTCGAAGGGGCCCGCCAATTCAAACCCGATTTGATTATTTCCGACATGATGATGCCCAACGGCGGCGGCTTCGAGCTGGTTCGGGCGCTGCAAAGCGATCCAGAAACAGCCAACATTCCCGTCCTGCTTATTTCCGGTCATGGATTTGACGCCTCCACCAAGGCCATGCTTCAACAGGAAC
The DNA here is from genome assembly GCA_964499015.1 of uncultured Elusimicrobia bacterium. Lineage (GTDB taxonomy): Bacteria > Elusimicrobiota > Elusimicrobia > F11 > F11 > CAZCJA01. The sequence continues at coordinate 2,509 of CAZCJA010000049.1, read as the reverse complement.
GCAATGTCATCGGTTTCTTGGAGAAGCCTTTGCGTCCCAGCCAATTCACCTCTAAAATTCACACCCTCATGAACACGTTCACCTCCGAAGAACGGGTCATCCGCCAGCGCAAAAACACCGATCTGGACAACGAGCGGTTCAAGGACCTCATGTGACGGAGCCGCAAAAGCGGTGGGCCACCGCCGCCGGCGTTGTTTTAGCAGGAATTCTTTTCGTCTACGCGGTGCTTTATATTGATGTGTCCGTCCGGGCCAAAAGCTCCTTCCAGGAAGCTGAAAAATACATGGAATGGCATAAGGATCCGGCGAAAAAAGCCCTTTATTTGAACGAGGTATACGAGAAAGAAAAGAGCGCATTGGATGTTTCTGCGGAAGATTACGCAACACGCGCCGCCGCTCTCGAGTTCGAACGCAATTTTCAGCTCAACGAGTCGTCTTTGAAATACGCGTATCAGTGGTACAAAGACACGTACGAGCTGTTCAGCCCGCCGGAATCCAAATGGGTGAAGGCGGCCCGCCAAAAGGCTCCCGAAGCGCTGGCTCTGTGGAAGGAAGAACTTCGGGCCCAAAACATCCCATTCGACGATTACATGTTTGAATGAAAAAAATCCTTCGCGCTTCCCGCAATTGGCTCATTGCTCTGGCGCTCTTGCCGCTTCTATGGGCGGTTATGCGCGAAACCGCGTTGCTTGTGCCGGCGGTTGGGGCGCATGGCTGGAAAGCGTGGGGCATGTACGGAGCGGGAGCCGTTGTGTACATCGCGCTTGATCTATTCATCGCAAAACCCATGTGGGTCTATGTTTTTGGGCATGAATTGACCCACGCAATTTCAGGGATCGCCACGGGCGCTCGAATTCACTCGTTTAAAGCAAGCGCCAAGGGCGGGGAAGTGCAGATGTCAAAATCAAACGCCCTCGTGGCTTTGGCCCCCTATATTTTTCCGATTTATGGCGCGTTTGTGGTGCTCCTTTATGCGCTGATACGCAACTGGTGGAACGCGCCGGCTTTAACGGCTAGTTTCCAGTTTTTGTTGGGGTTCACCGTCGCTTTTCACCTGTTTTTGACGTTCCATGCGATCCATGGCCGCCAACCGGATCTGAAGGTTTTAGGGCTTTTTCTATCGGTGGTATTGATTGGCTTGGCCAACCTGTTGATTTTGGGCGTTTTGGGGATATCCTTATTTAGTCGGACCCCTACCGCCCGGCAGTATGTGAAAGCCATCGGCCAAGAAACCGCTGTGGTTTGGAAAAAAGGGTTTTTTATCGCCCAGACGCAATGGAAGGAAATTAAGAGGAAATCATGGACCCGTTGACACATTGTTTAATCGGCGCCGTTTCCGCGAAGGCTGTGAAAGCCTCTCCGCGCCGTTTTCTTGTTATGGGACTGCTGGGCCTCGCTCCGGATTTGGACGTGATCATGAACGTCTTCGGGGGATGGGCGCACGTGTTTCAGCATCGCGGGATTACCCATTCGTTCATCGGGCTTTTTCTCCAGGTGATTTTCTACAGTGCGTTGTTAAAAAAATGGGACAAAGGTTCGTTTAATGAACGCGCTTTCCATTACTCGATTCCCTTGGCGTTGCACGTTTTTTGCGACTACCTCACCAGTTACGGCGTTCCCTTGTTCTCACCGTTCAGCCTCGCCAGTTTCTCCTGGGATTTGGCCGGTTCGCTCAATTTGTTCCCCGTGGCGTTGACGATCGGCGCGTTGTGGTTTTTGCATAAGAAAGAGCTTCATGGATGGAAGGCCACCGCGCCCGTTTGGGGAATGTGGGTTGTCTATTTTATGCTGATGGCGACCGGGCGCGGATACGCGGCGAAGTTAACGCAGGGCTCGGGCGATATGGTCACCGCGGTTCCGTCGATCTCAAGCCCGCTTTCATGGCGGGCGCTGGCGCTCGATCAAAAAACAAATGATTATCGCCACTATGAGATCGATATCTGGAGCGGTAACGTAACGTTTCTGGGCCGTTCTCCTCAACCCGGCAGCGATTTTCCGGTTCAAAAAAGTTTAAACTCTCCGCTCGTTCAAGAATTTATGAAAGACAACCGTTGGCCCGCGGTGCGCGTTGAAGAGACCCGCTCCGGCTGGCGGGTGGAATGGGGGAGCATTATTTACTCGGTGCGAGGCATGGTGCGCGGCAAAGTGGCGGTAAACGTCTCCAGAGATGGGGCTGTTACCGACCAAGAATCCGTCGTCTCGTTCTGGGATCCGCAACTTAATTGAAAAAGCCAATCGCTTTCTTATTTTCCTTTCTATTTCTCTCGTCTGTTTTGGCGGCGCCAAAACCGGGCGACTTTTTAACGTCCGGCCCCGTAACGGAAAAACGCATCGCTCTCACCTTCGACGACGGCCCGGGTCCGCAAACCAGGGAATTTCTGGACCTCCTCGATAAATACAACGTCAAAGCCACGTTTTTCATGCTCGGCGAACAGGTGAAAAACCGCCCCGCAGTGGCCAAAGAGGTGGCTGCCCGCGGCCATGAAGTGGCCAGCCACACCTACTCGCAC
>CAZCJA010000048.1:0-17468 GCA_964499015.1 uncultured Elusimicrobia bacterium | reverse complement strand
GTAAGTCTCCTAATCGCAGCTTTTTTGTACCACGGCGCAGATAGATGGCGACAACTGCGAGCGGCCTATCCCCGGGTTTTTTTGGCTGGCGGGGGAATTATTTTGGCGGTCTTGATTGGCCTTGTGTGGTACAAATTGGCCCTAATTTATGGGTGGGGCGGCGTGGATCCGGGGCGGAAAACCCCCACCAGCCGGTTGCTGTGGTGGGTAAGTGGTTTTCGGATGTGGCAGGATCATCCATGGCTGGGTGTTGGGATCGGCAATTTCCCCAGCGCGTATCTCTCTTATAAAGTCGGGCAAGGGCAAAATACACTTTATGCCCATAGCGCGATTTTTCAGATTGTCGCTGAAACAGGACTGCTTGGGGCTGCCGGAGTCGCGGTTTTTTTGGGGAGCCTGTATCGCGGGGTACGCGCTGCATTATCAGGCCCGCGGCGCCCTCTTGTTATAGGTCTTGTCATGTTTCTTGTCTTTAGTCTAATGCAGGTCAGCCTCGAATATCTGTCCCATCTTCTGGTTTTTGGGTTCCTCCTGGGAATGGTCGTATCGCCGACGGAGAAGGATTTGTGCTGGAGACCGAAACGCGTGGTGAAGCTGCTTGCTGCGGCCGGAGTCATTGCGATTTTGCCTTTCGTGGTATCGCCTTTCATGGCCAGCCGCTCCTTTGTGAGTGGAGAGTTGTATGCCAAAGAGCAAAAATGGGCAGAAGCCGAAAGCGCTTTTAAAACAGCGATTGCACTTGATCAGCGCGCATGGGAACCATACTGGGGATTGGCGCAGCTTTTTGTTGCTCAGGGAAACCATAACGAAGCGATACGCTACGGGGAAATGGCATTGGAAAGAAACCGGCTTAATTCGCGTTTAAGAGATGGATTCGAATTATTGAAGCGTAACGCGCTGGGAACTAGCGCTTCTTGATGCGGCCGTTCGACCGCTTGGGCTTTGGGGCGACCGGGACCACTTTCAGGCGCATTTTATCGTCAATAAGCCGCAGATATTCCAGTGACTCGCGCACGCCCGGCGAAGAATCGACAACGCGCTGATAAACAATTCTGGCTTCGCCGTATTTACCGGCGTCGTAGTACGCGTTGCCCAAGCCCACCAAAGCCCACGGATCGTCCTTTTTCATCTTTAGCGCTTCTTTGAACGCCGTGATGGACAGCGCGTTTTGCTTGGACGTCAGATAAATCATCCCGAGCTCGTAGGCGGATTCGTAGGTGTTGGTGGACAGTTCGACGGCCTTGGCGTACGCTTCGCTCGCCTTGTCGATTTTCTTTAACTTGTGGTACGCCTTGCCGAGAAGCTGATAAGCCTGCGCTTTGTTTTCCTGTCCGTCGGATTCGCGCCAAAACGGCAAAGCAAGATTGATGTCGTCGATCGTTTCGATCCAATTGCCTTCGGAATAGGCTTCTTTGCCGTCTTCATAAAGCGGCATGAAGCGCTTGGAACAACCGCCAAGAACGGCGACCGCGAACGCAATAAAGATAAGAGCGATTTTATTCATGGGAACGATATTAGATAATCATTCGATGAGCACCAAACTTGAAACGCCCGTCCTGCTGTCACCCAATCTGGTGGAGAACGTTTGGGGCGGCGGCTGGATCAACGACATTAAAGGGTTGCCGCCGGCCGGTAAGCCGATCGGTGAGTCTTGGGAATTTTCCGTTCACCCGGACCATCCGGGAGAGGCCATTATTAACGGAAAAGACATCGCTATTGCGGCGATTATCGATCCGCAAGCGGCGGGGCTGCTTGTTAAGCTCATCGACGCCCGAGATAACCTGTCCCTGCAGGTCCATCCGGACGACGCGTACGCGCGCCGTCATGAAAAATCCTCGGGCAAATCCGAAAGCTGGCTGATCCTCGGCACCGGCGCCGCCGCGGACGATGGATTTATTTATTTGGGTTTTAGCGCCGCCGCGCGGCGCAAATTCAAAACCGCCGAGGAATTCGCGTCGGCGTTTGAGCGGGCGTGCCGCGCCGCGGACCAATCGGTTCTTTCGTTCCTGAACAAGATCAAAGTGCGCGCGGGCGAGGCGTTCCATGTGCCGCCGGGCACCGTGCACGCGGTGGGGAAAGGCGTGCGTTTTTTTGAAATTCAACAATCGAGCGGGCTCACGTATCGTCTTTGGGATTGGAATCGCGCCGGACGGGAATTGCATTTTCAGAAAGCATTGGACGTGATCAATTTTTCCGCCGACGCCGTGCGCGCGGACCCCGGGCGGATTGCCGATCCGCTGGGAAATTATGAAGCGCGTGTTTTTGCCGTCACCAGCAATACGTCGCTGCCCGCGGCGGAAACATTCAGCGTGTTGACGGTGCTGGAGGGGAAGGTTGATCTCGAACCGGGGCCCAAACAAATTAAAGCGGGGCATTCGGTGTTGATTCCGGCGGATTTGGATGTGAGGCTGACGAGCGCGGGCAACGCGCGGGCGGTTAGAAGTCGGCCAACAGGGCCGCGGCTTTCTTCTGAATAACCATTAAATCGGGTTTGTTTTCCGGCGCCACGTCCAGCGTCTCGAGCGACTTCAAATAGCCGGACGCTTTTTCTTTCTTGCCCATCGTGTGGTAGTACTCGCCCAAGTAATAAACCGTGTATGGATTTTTCGGGTCCAGAGAATAGGCCTGCAGAAGCCGCTGTTCCGCCCGCTTTTTGTTGCCGCCCGCAAAACCGGGCACTTTGTAATCAAGCACGCCCAGCACGCGCTGGCCCGCTCCGCCCTCATACGCGGGGTTTAGGCGCACCACGTCGTCCATTTCTTGGCGGATCGGCTTAACGAGGAACAAGCTTTTCAGCACGCCTTTGGTTTCGCCGTAGGAGCCGTAGTTGCCGCCGAGCCAGAAATGGCCTTCGACGGAATTGGCGTCAGCGGCGATCGCTTTTTTCGCCAGATCGATACCGAGATTAAAAAGGTTCATTTTTTCTTTGGCGTTTTCGGCTTGGTCGCCGACCCACCACGCGGCGCGCGAGGCTTTCCAATAGGCTTCGGCGTTGGCCGGGTTGGCCTCGGCGATTTTCTGGTACATCTCCAAGGACATGCGCGCCGCGGTAAGGTTGGCGCGCTCGGCGTAGGCGGCGTCGGCTTCGGCCAGCGTCGGCTCGACCGGAGAAGCGTGCGAACTCACTGCCGCCGCGGCCAGAAAAACGAGAACAAAGGGAAAACGGTATGATGCGAACATGGCTGAATTTATAACTCCTGGAGGAATGCGTCCATGACAACGGTTCGAACTGAGATGTCCAAGTGGAAATGGTTCTTGCTTAATCAGAAGTACCGGTTCGATTTGGGGCACCAATTTTTTGTTTTTCTCAATTTCACGCTGCTCGTGATCGCGGCGAGCGACAAACTCCGCTATTACACGAACATTCCGCGCACGTGGATGCTGGTCGCGGTGATTGTTCCGTTCGCTTTTCTCGCCGTATGGTTGTTCGGTTTCTTCCTCGACAAAATCGTCCGCTACAGTGAAACGTACAATCAGTTGGCCACGCGGCGCAACCCGCACGCCAACGAACAGCTTGAGCGGCTGAAACGCATCGAGTCGATGCTGGAGAACTTGCGGACGAAATGACTTCCGACACAAACCGTCTTTCATTCATGCTGCGGGCCCTGCGCTCGCGCAACTACCGGCTTTTTTTCGGCGGGCAAATTGTTTCGCTGATCGGCACCTGGATGGGCACCACCGCCATGAGCTGGCTCGTCTACCGCCTGACCGATTCGGCGCTTCTGCTGGGGTTCGTCGGTTTCGCCAGCCAGTTTCCCGCGTTCGCGCTGTCGCCCATCGCCGGCATCGCGGTGGACCGCTGGAACCGCCACCGCCTGCTTGTGGCCACGCAGGTTCTCTCGATGGCGCAATCGTTTGCGCTCGCCTACCTCACGCTCACGCACCAGATCACCATCCCATGGCTCGTCGCGCTCTCCGTTTTCCAGGGTTTCGTAAACGCGTTTGAAATGCCGTGCCGCCAATCTTTCGTGATCGAACTCATCGAAGACAAGAAAGATTTGAGCAATGCCATCGCGCTTAATTCCTCCATGTTCAACGCGGCGCGTTTGGTCGGACCGGCGACCGGCGGGTTGATTATCGCCGGACTTGGCGAAGGAGCGTGTTTTTTTATCGACGGCGTTAGCTTTCTCGCGGTGATCGGCGCGCTGCTCATGATCCGCCTGACAAAAAAATATGAACCGCGCATCTTTAAAGAAGGCACGTGGGGTGCGCTGCGCGAAGGCTGGAATTACATGTCGGGTTCGGAGCCGATCCGCTCCCTGATCGCGCTGACGGGTCTTATCTGTCTCGTCGGGCTTCCGTACGCGGTGCTCGTGCCGATTTACGCCGGACGGATTTTGGGCGGCGGTCCGCACACGCTTGGTTTTTTGATGACGGCCTCGGGCGGCGGCGCGCTTTTGGCCGCTTTGTGGCTCGCCGCGCGGCCCAGCGTGCTGGGTTTGGGCGGCGTGATTCCGCGCGCGGCGGCCGTGTTCGGCCTGGCGCTCATTGGGTTCGCGTTTTCGCGTACGCTGTGGGTGTCGCTTATTTTGCTCGTGATCGTGGGCGCGTCGTTCATGGTGCAGGTGGGCGCCAGCAACACGATCCTGCAGACGATTGTCGATGACGACAAGCGCGGCCGCGTGATGAGCTTTTTCATCATGGCGTTTTTGGGGACCACGCCGCTCGGCAGCTTGTTCGCGGGCGCTTTATCGGAGCGGATCGGAGTGACGGCGACATTGTGTCTGGGCGGGTCCTGCTGTGTGGCGGGCGCGGTTTGGTTTCAGCGGCGGCTTCCCACAATCCGGGAAAAGATCCGGCCGCTGTACGTGACGCTCGGCATTATTCCGGCGGCGCCGGAAGTGGAGTGATCAGGGATTTAAGCGGACGGTTTTTTCGATTGTCTTGTCGTTGCGCAGAATGGACAACTTCACGTCTTGACCCGCCTTCTGAATCAAACCCTCGTAAAATTTCTGTGCGCTCGGCACCTGCTGGCCATCTATCTTGAGGATGATGTCGCCTTTAAGCAGGTCCGCTTGGAACGCGGGGGAATCGGTCACCAGCGCGCGCACGGACAGGCCGCGGTTGGTTTGCAAGCGCGCCTTTTGCTCGTCGGTCAAATCCTGCACCACCGCGCCGAACAGCGTGCGCTCCACTTTCCGCCAGTAGGTCGCCGAATGCTCGTAGTAATCCACCTGCTGCGGCACATAAACCGTTTCGGGGCCGCGTGTGGTGGTGACGGAGACGCGGCGGTCGACGCGGCGCGTGCCGCGGTCCCCGGAGATGCCGGTGTCTTCCCGGTATTCCGTCGTTTCGGTCGGCCCCCACTGGGTCATGGTCACGGTTTCGGTGAGCGACTTGGAAAACCTTTTTTGCACGAGAACGATGTCGGCGCCGCGTGTTTTTCCTTCGGAGATCGCCAAATCAATGCTGATCTGCGGCAAATCGAAACGCGAGAAGCCGATCATCACATAACCTTTCTCCACCAAGCCCCAGCCTTCCTTCTGGATGTCGTCGGTTTGCACCACGTCCGGGGCGGCCGCCTTGGGCGCAAGCCGGCTCTCCAGCCATTGTGGATAGCGGTCTTGGATCGAGTTGAAATTGGAGCGATATGGGTTGGCGCAAGCGGCAGTCAAAGCGGCGATCAATGTAATAAGTAGAAGACGCATACAGGTTATACGCGTGACGACGGTAAAAAGTGTCGGCCCTTTTTCATGAAAATCCTAAGATCTGCCTGTGTGGAAAAAACGGATTGAAAACGAGGGAGGAAATTTATGATCAACATTGTTAAAAGCACGGACGCGGGACTTCTTCTTATACGGCTCTTCATGGGTCTCGCGATGGCGAGCCACGGTTACGCCAAAATTTTCGGCGGCAATATGGCGCAAATGGTTGATGGCGTCGGTTCGATGGGTTTTCCCCTGCCGGTCGTTTTCGCCTGGGCCGCGGCCCTGTCTGAATTCGCGGGCGGCCTCTTGATTGCGGCCGGCTGCATGACGCGCGCCGCCGCCCTGTTCGTTCTGATCACCATGTGCGTCGCGTTCTTTATCGTTCACGCCAACGATCCGTTTAAGGTCAAAGAGCTGGCGTATCTATACGGCGCGGTGTCGCTCGGCCTCATTTTCACGGGCGCCGGCCGCTTCTCCCTCGATTCCAAGTGCTGCAAGCACCAATAATTGACGCATGAGCCGCGCGTTCACCAAAGAAGACGACGCCGGGGACGATACGCCGGAGCGCCCGGTTTCGACGGCGCCCAATTACGTCACGCCGCGCGGTCTTGAGCTTCTGCATGATGAAGGCCGGGCTCTTCTGGCGCGCAAAAAAACCGCCGGCCCCGATGAAATAAAAGCCATCGACCGCGATCTGCGCTACATCGAGGCGCGCATCACCGCCGCGATACTGGTCCCGCAGGGCAGCGGGAAAGAAATCCGTTTTGGCGCGCACGTGACGTATAAGGATGACGCGGGCCAGGAAAAATTTTTCCAGATCGTCGGAGAAGATGAGGCGCGCGGCGATAGGACAAAACTGCCGTACACCGCCCCGATCGCGCAGGCGATGCTCGGCGCCAAACCCGGCGACGGGATCTCTTGGAATGGTCCCGCCGGCATCGAGCAGTTCATGATCGTCAACGTCGCGTATTAAAGACCGCATGGCTGCGCCAATCATTCCCTTCAAAGTTTCCCGCCCGCTGTTCTTCCTCGGCCTGGCCAGTTTTTTCACCGACGCCGCCAGTGAAATCGTCTATCCGCTGTTGCCCATTTTTCTGACGTCGACGCTCGGTGCTTCCTTTATGTTTGTCGGCCTGGTCGAAGGGGTGGCCGAATCAACGGCGGCGTTCACCAAATATTTCTTCGGATGGTGGTCCGACAAGGCCAAGAAGCGCACGCGCTTCGTTATCGGCGGCTACACGCTGGCCAACACCGTCCGCCCGCTCATCGGCCTGGCGACGGCGCCGTGGCATGTGCTCGGCTTGCGTTTTACCGACCGCATCGGCAAGGGCATGCGCACCGCGCCCCGGGACGCGTGGTTGGCCGGTTTGGTCGCCCCCGAAACGCGGGGCCGCGCGTACGGGTTTCATCGCGCGATGGACCACGCCGGCGCGGTAACGGGCCCGCTGCTCGCGGCGGCATTTCTTTTCTTTTTTCCGGGAGAGTTGCGCGCGTTGTTTCTGGCCTCCGTCGTTCCCGGGCTGGTCGCCGTTTTTTGCATCGCGCTGGCCCATTGGGCGCATAAAAAATCACCGGCCGCTCCGGAGGAGTTTCCCGGTGACGCCGCCGCGCCGGTTGAACTGCCCGCCGGTTTTAAACGTTATCTGGCCGTCATTTTTGTTTTTACTCTCGGCGGCTCGAGCGACGCGTTTCTTTTGCTGAAACTGGCCGACGCCGGCGTGCCCGCCCCGGCCATCCCGCTGCTGTGGTCGGGCCTGCATGTGGTGAAATCGTCCACGTCGTTTCTGGGCGGAGCGCTCTCCGACCGGTTGGGCCGCCGCCCGGTGATCATCAGCGGCTGGCTGTTGTACGCGGCGGTTTATCTCGCGCTCGGCCTGGCAACCTCAACCGCTGTCGCCGTCGGCATTTTTCTCGTTTATGGGCTGTATTACGGCCTGACGGAGAGCCCGGAGCGCGCCCTTGTCGCGGAGATGGTCCCGGCCGCGGCGCGCGGCCGCGCGTTCGGCTTGCAAAATTTAGTCGAAGGACTGGGAATGCTGCCGGCCAGTTTGTTGTTTGGATTTTTATGGAAAACACACGGATCGCCAACCGCGTTTGCGGCGAGCGCCGCCTTTGCTCTTGCGGGCGCGGGCCTGATGGCGATGCTCTCGCTCGATAACAAGCGATGAAAATTCTTTTTGCCGCGATCGGCTCCTATGGCGACGTGAATCCGTCTCTGGCGCTGGCCAAAGAACTCCGGCGCCGCGGGCATGATTGCACGCTCGCCACGTCCTCGTACTTCCGCGAGGTCATCGAAAAACAGGGCGTTCACTTCATTCCGCTGCATCCAGACGCGAGCCTCGACGACAAGGCGCTCGTGAAAAAAGTGATGGATCCGCGGCGCGGCTCCGAGGCCATCGTTCGCGAACTGGTGATGCCGGTGGTGCGCGACATGTACGCCGACTTGGAAGCCGCCGCCAAAGAGTCGGACCTGCTCATTTCGCACGTGCTCACCTACGCGGTGCCGATTCTGGGGGAAAAACTGCGCAAGCCGTGGCTTTCGATGGTGTTGTCGCCGCTTATTTTTTTCTCCGGCCACGATTTTCCTGTTTTGCCGCAAGCGCCGTGGCTCGCCGACTGGCTGCGGCCGCTCGGCCCGCGCGTAAACGGCGTTTTGGCGCGCTGCGCCAAAAAAGTTTCCGCCTCGTGGAGCCGGCCCGTTCGCGACTTTCGCCGCGACCTGGGTTTGGCGCCGGGAGAAGATCCGCTGTGGGAAGGCCAGCACTCGCCGCACGGCGTGCTGGTGATGTTCTCCAAACATTTTGCCGCGCCGCAGCCGGATTGGCCGCCGAAAGCCATTGTTTGCGGTTTTCCCTTTATCGACGACGTGACCACGCCGCTGGACGCGGAGCTCGCGGATTTTCTCGAACACGGCGAGGCGCCGCTCGTTTTCACGTTGGGCAGCTCGGCGGTGATGGACGCCGGGGACTTCTACCATCAGGCCGCCGAAGCGGCGTTGAAGCTCGGGCGACGCGCCGTTCTGGTCGCGGGCCAGAACGCGGCGGAACTTTCCAAGTCATTGCCGCCTTCCATTAGAGCGGTCAATTGGGCGTCGTTTCCGCCACTCTTTGAACGCGCCGCGGTGGTTGTCCATTCGGGCGGCGTGGGCACAACGGCCCAGGCGCTGCGCGGCGGACGCCCGCAGCTCGTCACACCGTTCGCCAACGATCAATTCGATAACGCGGACCACGTGGTACGGATCGGGGCGGGCAGCGCGCTCCGCGGCCGGGTGAGCGCGCGGCGGCTGGTAAAAGCAATTGCGCCGTTGCTGCAAAATGAAGCTATGATCGATCGCGCAGCCGAACTTGGCCGGTTGATCCGCGCCGAAAACGGCGTTGCGGCCGCATGCGACCAAATTGAAAGGAGTCTCCCATGAGCACATCCGTTTTGTTTTCACCGTTTGAAGTCGGCCCCAACCAATTGACGAACCGCATGGTCATGGCGCCGATGACGCGCTGCCGCGCCGCCGAAGGCAATGTGCCAACGCCTCTCATGGCCACGTATTACGAACAGCGCGCCTCCGCAGGCCTTCTCATTACGGAAGCCACACAGATCATGCCGGAGGGACAAGGCTACGTCAGCACGCCGGGAATTCATTCGCCTGAGCAAGTGGCCGGATGGAGACTCGTCACCGAGGCGGTGCACAAGGCGGGCGGGAAAATTTTTCTGCAGTTGTGGCATGTCGGCCGCATTTCGCATTCGCTCTTCCAACCGAACAAAAGCTTGCCGGTGGCGCCGTCAGCCATCGCGCCGAAAGGGCAAGTTCATACCGTTGAGGGAATGAAGCCGTTTGAAACGCCGCGTGCGCTTGAGTTGAGCGAGATCAAGGAGATTGTTAAGCAATACGGACGCGCCGCGCAGAACGCCAAGGACGCGGGTTTCGACGGCGTTGAAATTCACGCGGCCAACGGATACTTGATCGACCAATTCTTACAGAGCGGAACCAATCAGCGCACCGACGAGTACGGCGGCTCCGTTGAGAACCGCATTCGTTTTCTCGACGAGGTGACGACCGCGGTGGTGGACGTGTGGGGAGAAGACCGTGTGGGTGTTCGTCTTTCGCCCAACGGCGCGTTCAACGATATGTCCGATGCCGATCCGAAGGCCACCTTTACGGCGGCGGTGGAATTGCTCCACGCGATCGGCGTCGCCTATATCCATTTTCGCCGCGGCACCAAAGCCGACGAGCGCCACGGCCGCAAGCCCGTGCCGATTGACCATTTCCGCCAATTGTATACGGGCGTGGTGATCATTAACGATCAGTTCAACAGAGAAAGCGCGGAAGCGGTGATCAACGACGACGTGGCGGATTTGGTGGCGTTCGGCGTTCCCTTTTTGGCGAATCCGGATCTGCCGCAGCGTTTCGAGCGCAACGCGCCGCTCAACAAGCCGGACACGGCCACGTTTTACACGCCGGGAGAGAAAGGCTACACCGACTATCCGCGCCTGGAAGAATCCTTAAGCGCCTGATACACCTGGATCGCCGCGTAGGCGTCGTTGGCCGCGTAGAGGATCTGCGCGGTGGAAAGATGGCGGTTCATCCAGTTGGACGTCCCAATTTTTTTTGACTTCAAAAAACGTTTCTTGAACACGAGCGCCACGCCCACCTTCACGCCCACGCCGCGGCCGTAGCCCTTCTCAGCGAACAGGTTCTCCACGTCATAGACGTTTTTGAGTTCGATGTTCAATTTGGCCGGCAGTTTTTTCAAATCATCGCGCAGGCCGAATCCCACCTTCATGATGGTTTCATTGCACATCACCTCGCGTACCACGTCCCGTCCTTCTTGAAGGTGAAGCGGCAGCACGTAGCCGCGCCGGCGCGAGGAGAACTGGGCGACGTGCGGCCCGGTGGACACCTGGCCTTTGACGAACGTGGGCTTGGATTCGGTGTCGAACCCGAGCACCGCTTCGCGCAGCAATTCCTCGCGTGCGCGCTGGGCGGCCTGCGGCGTCGAGACCACGAGGATGTCATCCAGCCGCAGCCCATTATAAGGAGGGAGCGCGTTAATTTGTTCGCGCGTGGGCCAGCGCCAATCGCGCATGCCCGCGTGATGTTTGGGGCGAAAAAGGCTTTTCAGCCAGTTCCATAGGGAGAACATGGGCCGAACTATAACTGTTTTTTAGGAGGGGTGTTCGTTCTGCGGAACGCGGCGGAGGTTTTTCAGATCGTAGCCTTGTTTTTCAACCTCGTCGCGCAATCTTTTAAAGTCCTCTTCGGAAATAACGGGTGTGCGCGCCATGATCCAGACATGGTCGCGTTTGTTGCGGCTGACGATCACCTGGCTGTAGTCATCGTTCAAAGACGTGATCAAATATTCCGCCTTAAACGGCCAGACGAATTGGATTTTCCACGTCGAGTTGTTGATCTTATCCACCACAAAGCCGCGCGAACGGTAGTGCTTCGCCGGCCCATCAAACGAACCTTTGTTAAACGTAAAAATCGTATCGACCGTGCCGTCCGGATCGAGCGTGTATTTTTCGATGGCGTTATAAGCGTCTTTTTCGAGAAAAATGGGAATGGCCGCGATCACGTACCACGTGCCCATGTAGCGGGGCAGATCGACGTTGTCCATCGTTTTGAGTTTCGGGCGCGCGGGCCCGCAGCCGATCAAAAACAGCGCGCCGCACAAAAGAAAAATATTTTTAACGGTTAATTTCATTTCTTTCTCCTTACGGCCTAAAGCATACAAACGTTCGCGGGGCGGGGAACCCATGGGCATAACGGCGATTTACGCCGCCAGTTTCCGTCCCATGATCAGCACCGGCACCGGCTCAAGGCCCGCCGGGCCGGCGTGATACGCGTTGATACGGGCGAGAGATGAAAATCCGTTCTTTTCAAAAAAAGCTTGGGCATCGCGGTTGTCAGCGCGCGTTGCGAGATGAACCCCTTTCACGCCCGCCTCCCGGCATTGCCCGATAAACTTTTCAATTAATTTTCGCCCGTCGCCCGATCCACGAGATTCCCGGGCCAAATTAATATGAAGATGCGCCGGATAGCCGCTCATCCACGGTTCACGATGCGCGCCGCCTTCCCATAATGTCCGGATCCGCGCGCGCGCCCATTTCCAAACAACGGGCCTGAAAAAATTACGCACGACCACATGATATGCCGTCAGCGCATTTCCGCGCAGGCGCAGCCAATGTAAATATTTTTTCGTGTACCGGCAGCCGGTGAGATAGCCGGTGATTTGTCCGTCGTGCTCCAGAACCCACAGCGAGTCCGGCTCATGATCGGTGTAATAACGCGTGAGCAGATCGGTTTGCAGCCGGAAATCGGGAAAAGTTGAGGGCCCGCCCAGCTCGGCGGTGTCGTAGGCCAATTGCCGGACCGCGTCGCGGTCCGCGGGCGTATAGGCGCGGATGCCATTCATCAGCGCATTGTATAAAGGAGCGGCCACTTGACACGCTCCGGCCATTTAAAATAATTTCCATTTCCAACACGCTTAATCCGCCACTGGCGGAGCGGGGGACCCGTAGAGATGTTGTTGCGCCATGCAACATGGGGTGAATACGCCAACCGGCCTTGTGCACACAGGCGGCGCGCGTTAGGGCGATCCTGGCCCGAATCCGACAGCTAACCTCGTCAGCGAACAAAGGAGCCTTCTATGCTGACGTCTGCCCTCACAAAGCTGCGCCACCTCGTCTTCGGCAAGCCCCGCGACATTAAAGATCCAAACGTCTTCCATCAAGTTTCGCTCATGGCGTTTCTCGCCTGGGTGGGCCTTGGAGCCGACGGACTTTCATCCTCCGCTTATGGGCCCGACGAAGCGTTTCGCGCTCTCGGGACCCACACGCACCTGGCCATTATTTTGGTGGCCATGACGGCCGTTACCATCGTCGTGATCTCCATCGCTTATTCCAACCTGATCGAACACTTTCCCGGCGGAGGCGGCGGTTATTTGGTCGCCTCGAAACTATTGGGTCCGCGCGTCGGCGTGGTGTCGGGCAGCGCACTGCTTGTTGATTATGTGTTGACGATTTCTGTTTCGATCGCAGCGGCGTGCGACGCGGTGTGGTCGTTTCTGCCGGCCGCGTACGCGGCGTACAAACTGCCGGCGGCCTTTGTCGCGGTGGGATTTATGATTGTTCTGAATTTGCGCGGCGTGCGCGAATCGGTCACGGTGCTGGCGCCGATCTTTCTCGTGTTCGTCGCCACGCACGCGTTTATGATTCTGTACGCGATCGGCAGCCGTTTCACCGGGCTGCCCGCGATTTTTCATGGCGCGGCCGTTGACCTTCACGAATCCGCTTCCACCATTGGCTATTGGCCCGTGATTCTGATTCTTCTGCGAGCTTATTCGATGGGCGGCGGAACCTATACGGGCATTGAAGCGGTTTCGAATGGGGTGAGCATTTTGCGCGAACCGCGCGTGCGCACCGGCAAACGCACCATGTTTCTGATGGCGTTTTCGCTGGCGTTTACCGCCGGCGGCATTCTGTTTGCTTACTTGCTCACCGACTCCCAGCCGCTCTCCGGAAAAACCATGAACGCGGTGCTGTTGGACAACCTGTTCGGCTCGTGGGTGATCGGCGGCGTCGCGTTTGGCGCGGCGTTTGTGGTGGTCGCGCTGGCCTCGGAAGCGGCGCTGCTTTTTGTCGCCGCGCAGGCCGGGTTTTTGGACGGCCCGCGCGTGCTGTCCAACATGGCCATCGATTCGTGGATGCCGCGGCGCTTTGCCGAGTTGTCGGATCGCTTGGTGACCAAAAACGGAATTTTGCTCATGGGGCTGGCCGCCATCGGCACGCTCATCTATACCAAAGGCAACATCACCACGCTGGTCGTCATGTATTCGATCAACGTGTTCCTCACCTTTTCGCTGACGGAGCTGGGCATGGCCAAACATTGGATCATCGAGCGGCACAAAGAGCCCAAATGGAAAAGCCAGTTGGCGATCCACGGCACCGGCCTCGTGATGTGTGTGAGCATTCTGGCCATTACGCTGTTTGAGAAATTCAGCCACGGCGGCTGGGTGACGGCCATGATCACCACCGCGGTGGTTAGCTTGTGTTTCTTGATTCGCAAGCATTACGATGGGGTGAAAGAAAGTTTCCGCCATCTCGACGACGTTTTGCGCGCGGCCGCACTGCCGGAACTAAAACCGCAGCAGCCTGTGGATAAAAAAGAATGGACCGCCATTCTGCCGGTCACATCCTTCTCCGGATTCGGGGTGCACCACTTGCTGGCCATCGTAAAGTTATTTCCCGGACATTTCAAAAATATCGTCTTTGTTTCAGTCGGAGCCATCGACTCCGGAACGTTTAAGGGCGCTAACGAGATCGCCAATCTGGAACAGCAGGTGCGCGAGAACCTTGAAAAATACCGGCGTTGGGCCCAGCAATACGGTTTTAAAGCGGAGGTGCGGATGGGATTGGCAACGGAAACGGTGTCGGCGGTGGAAAAAATCTGCCGGGAGCTGTCGCAGGAGTTTCCCAAGTCCATCGTGTTCAGCGGCAAGCTCGTCTTTAAAAAAGAGCGCTGGTATCAGCGCATTTTGCACAACGAGTCCGCGTTGGCGCTGCAGCGGCGGCTGCACCTGGACGGAATTCCGACGATGGTTTTACCGATACGCGCGTGACGATTAGGCGGCTTTTTTGCGGAAAAACATTTTCGGCCAGAGATTGGCCAGCCAGAACGCCGCGGCCAGCACCCAGAAGCCCGACGATAAGTGAATAAGGATCATGTACGCACCGCTGAAAAAATCCGCGGCCACGCGCATCAGCGTGGCGGCCACCACCGTCGTTCCGACGATTTTTAGAGGAATAAGCCGGCCGTTTAAAAGCGCCGCTTCCAGCGAATGGCTGAGCACGATCAGCTGGCCGAACGAGAAAATCATCAAGCTAAAACCGCCGATAAAAACAAAATGCAACGCCGCGATGCGGTAGACGGGCAGCGCCGCCCCGGTCCATAAACCCGCCGGAATCAGCCACATCGACAGCGTGAAGAAATAAATGAGCGCCGTTTTTTTCAGCACCGGCCGTGCGATCCGCGCAAAGAGCAAAAGGTGCGCGGTCACCACCACGGCGCGCAGGAAATGCGCGGGCCGTTCCATCCAGGGAATCATCCAGAAGCTTGCGTACAACAGCGCGCCGCTGAAGCCGTGAATAAAAAACGCCAGGCGCCCTTTGCGAAAATCATCGCCTTGCTCGGGATCGGCGGTGTAGCCCATCAGAAACGGCGCCAACTGCCCGGTGATGCCCAGCACCATGCACAGCAAAAAGCCAAGCTGCGTCATCTGCCGGCCGAGCGTGTAGAGTTCGATGTTCTTGTCGCCCAATCCGCTGGCAATCACCAGCAAAGGGCCCGTGAGCGCGTGCAGAAAACCGAAGCCCATTAAGAGAAACGACGGCGGCAGAGGTTTGGAACGGTGGGGAAAGCGGCGGATGGCAAACACCATGAGCGTGAGAATCAGCGCAAGGAAACACATCTGCGCGACCGCAAACTCTTTCCACACGGTCGCCGCTAAAAACGCCAGCGCCGACAAAAGGCCCGCGCCGATTTCAACCAGATGCGCGGGTTCGGTGCCGGTGAAGCGCGGGAAGGCCGTCATCAAAAACCCGACGACGAAGCAGCTCAGGAACCCCTGGGCCTGCAGGCTCGCGTGCGTGAAACTCACCGCCGGAATGCTCCAGCCGACGCTCCAGAACACCCACTCGCCCACGCCGATCAGCGCGAAGAGGACGCCGAGCGGGAAAAAAAGGCGAAACGGGTTTGAGCGCAATGACTGAATAAGTTCGGATTTGTTCATGCGGCCTCTTTTGGAAAACCTGCGCGCAGTATAGTGCTTATGCAGCCGGGACATTCTTAAATTTAAGCCATTTAACCTCTATGACAGAGGTCATATTAGAGCGGAGTCGTTTAGGAGAATATCGAGTACAATCGGCTCAAGAAGCGATTTTTAAATTAATAAAGGGGATAACAATGACAACCATTAAGCGGTCGGTTTTAATCGGAGCATGCGTGGCAATTTTTGTGTCGATGGCCAGCGCTCTGGATTTGGGAAAAATTGGCGTTAAGAAAGGCAAAGGCGGAGCCATGCCGTTTAATTTTGACGCGCCGGCGGCAAGCCAGTCGGAAGATTTTATTCATGTGTCCGGCGCCGGGCATTTGAAAGGCATCAAAAAACTCGCGATCGTTAATTTTACGGTTGAGTACACGTTGTCGAAAAAAGCCACCATCACCACGCGCCGCCCGGGCATGACCGCATCGTCCTCCGCTGACGTGGAAATTCCTGATGCTGATCCGGAAATTTTGGTTCAAATCACCAATGCCCTCTACGACCGTTTGGTGGAAGACATCAAAGGCGCGGGCATTGAACTTGTTCCGTTTGAAACGCTGAAAGAAGAAAAACGGTTTCAAAAACTCAAAGGCGCCCAGAAAGAAAGCCCATGGGTGGCCAAAGTCAAAGATGGAACGTCCGTTTTTGTCGGCGCGCACGGTATGCCGGTCTATCTCGACAATCCCGAACGGGCGGATTTCTTGAAGGGCCTGGGCATGATGTTCGGTACCAACACCCGCATGCACGAATCGTTTTTGGCCAATGACATCAAGGGACACCTCTTGTCCGTTAATGCGGTTATCGATTTCTCCGACCTGAAAGAAAAAGGCTCCCTCGGCAATGCCGATATCGCCATCGACCGCGAGCAGTTCCTCCATGCCGGCAACACCCGCTACCGCTTCGTCAAACTCGGCCAGCCGGACTTGGCCGCAATAACGGTTAAAAGCGGCATTTTGCCCGACACCAACCCATACACCGACGTTAAAGTGGGCCGTTGGAAAACAAAATTCTGGCAATGGAACATGGACAACTCCGTCGAAAGCACGCGGGAAACGACGTACAAGTACAACCCCGCCGTGTACTATCAAAATTGCCAGAACCTTCTTTTGGCCGCCAACGCCATGATGATGACCGAGTTTTACAAAGCCCGCGGATTGACCCCGCCGGCCTCGGCCACCAAATCGTTGGCCGAGATCGACGGCGCCGGACCAGCGAGCGCCAACACCGAAGCGCAGTAAATGAAAAGGAGAGCGTGTTTTAGTGCTTTCCTCTTAGTTGGTTCTGTTTTATCGGGGTGGGCCATGTCCACCCCGATGCAGGCCTGCCGCGACGCCTATGATTCGGTTGATCCCTGGAAAGTATTTGATGCTTGCGGCCAACTCATCGCCGATGGCGACCTTCCGGAAGATGCCAATGTGTGGGACTGGCTGATGCTCGCCGAGCGCCAGGTGAACAGAGAAGAGCCGAACTGGAAATACATCAAGGCCTACCGCGAACGGTCGGAAAATTCAGGCCAGCGGACTGGGTCGGTGGTGTGGAATGCATTTGACAATTCGAATGACGAAAAAATCCGAAAAAGCCTCTTTGCTGAAGCGCTTTCCTATGGACCTTGGTTCAGTGCCTATGTCCACAGCCGCCGCGCCAACAGCCTGAGAAACAACAACTGGACCAAAGAAGCCGTCGCGGAATACGACAAAGCCATCAAGCTGAACCCGCACTACGAAGATCTCTTCGAACGTGGAAAAATCCACAACGACCAGCGCAGGGAGAAGAAAGCTTTGGAGGATTTCCGGCGCTCCGCCGAGCTTTCCGCCTCATTGGGCCTGACGAACACATGGAGCTACACCTGGCTCGGCTACCGGGACAAAGAGGCAGCGGACGCGCTGCGCGAGCAGGCCGAGAAAAACCGGACGCACGACCCTGTCACCTTGCGCAAAAACGTTTTGACCCTCGCCGAAAGTGGCAAGCTCGACGATGCTCTGCGGGCGTCCGCGGGCCTCGTGGC
>CAZCJA010000047.1:0-17708 GCA_964499015.1 uncultured Elusimicrobia bacterium | reverse complement strand
TCGCCCCGGGTGAAATCGCCATTGATTTCGGCTTTGTCGGCGTCAATTTTTCTGTTTCCTCCGCTTGCGCCACCGCGAACCAAGCGATCGGCACGGCGTTGCGCCACCTGCGCTACGGCGACGCCGACGTCATCATTGCCGGGGGAACCGAGAGCGCCATGACGCCTTTGGCCATCGCCGGCTTCTCGCAGGCCCAGGCGCTCACCTCCGATTTCAATGACAATCCGGCTAAAGCCAGCCGCCCGTTCGACAAAAACCGTTCCGGTTTTGTCATGGGCGAAGGCGCCGGCATCGTGGTTCTCGAAACCGAAGAACACGCCAAGAAACGCGGCGCGAGAATTTACGCCGAATTGGCTGGCTATGGCGCGACCGACGACGCGTTCCACATAACCGCGCCGAACCCCGAAGCCAAAGCGGCCACCCGCGCCATGGAGCTTGCGCTGAAAGACGGCGGCGTTAAAATCGAAGAGATCAATTACATCAACGCCCACGGCACCTCGACACCTTTGAACGACAAGACCGAAACCAAAGCCATAAAAATGGTTTTCGGAGAGCACGCGAAAAGAATTCCGATTTCATCCACGAAATCCATGACCGGCCATTTGCTTGGCGCGGCGGGCGGCGTCGAATTGATTGCGACGCTCCTCAGCATGGAAAAAGGGATTGTGCATCCGACGATCAATTACGAGACCCCGGATCCGGAATGCGACCTCGATTACGTTCCCAACAAAGCGCGTCCGCACAAAATCACCGCGGCTCTCTCCAATTCACTTGGTTTCGGAGGCCATAATGCCGTCCTCGTCGTTAAAAAGTACGCCGGCAACTGATCTATCCGTTCTCGAAAAAAAGATCCGCGTAAAGTTCAAGAACGCGAAGCTGCTGGAAGAAGCGTTCACACACAAATCGTACGCGATTGAACACGGCACAACGCTTTGCAACGAACGCCTGGAATTTCTAGGGGACAGCATCATCTCAGCCGTTGTCGCACATTTTCTTTACAAACGTTTCCCGCTGGTGGACGAGGGGAAATTGTCGAAAATGAAATCGCAGATCGTTTCGCGTTCGAACCTAAGCATCTGGGCGGCCGACATGCAGCTGGGGCAATACCTGCTTTTAAGCCAGGGGGAAGAGGCGACGGGCGGACGAAAGCGCGAAAGCCTTCTCGGGAATGTTTACGAAGCGCTGATCGGCGCCATTTTCCTCGACCTGGGTTTCAGCCGCGCGCAGCGACTGGTTCTGCGGCAATTGGCGAAACGCAAACGCATCGTTGAAAACGATTTCAAGAGCAAACTGCAGGAGATCGTGCAGAAGAAGTACAAAGTGACGCCGCAATACTCGGTCACGGGTGAAGCGGGCCCCGATCACGCGAAGATTTTTACGCTCGAAGTCCGAGTGAATAAAAAAGTGCTGGGCAGCGGCGAAGGCCGTTCAAAGAAAGAAGCCGAGCAGCTGGCGGCCAAAGAAGCTTTAAAAACAATTCGCAACAGTTAATCCCAGGAGGATTACGTGGAATACAATCTGACAGACGAACAAAAAGCAATTATCGATATCGCCCGTGAAATCGGGCAGAAGAAAATCAAACCCGTGCGCATGGAATATGACGAGCACGAAAAGTTTCCGTGGGACGTTGTTGAAGAAATGAGAAAGGCCGACCTTTTCGGCGTCTACCACCATCCGAACTACGGAGGCTTGGGCGGCGGCGGATTCGAACTCGTTCTCGCGGTCGAAGAACTGTCGCGTTACTGCGGCGGTATCGCGCTGGCGCTGGCGGCAAGCGCTCTCGGCGCGTTTCCTATTATTCTTTACGGAACGCCAGAACAGAAAAAACGCTGGCTTCCCGACATCGCCTCCGGCAAAAAACTGGCCGCGTTCTGTATCACAGAGCCCGAAGCCGGTTCCGACGCCACCGCCACCAAAGCGACGGCGACGAAAGACGGCGACTATTACATTTTAAACGGCATCAAGAACTTTTGCTCGAACGGTGAAGCCGCCGAGATCTATACCACGTTCTTGTCGACCAATCTCTCTCGCGGCGCACGCGGCGTCACCTGCTTCGCGGTCGAAAAGGGCACCAAAGGCTTCGGTTTCGGCAAGAAAGAACAGAAAATGGGCATTCGCGCTTCGAATACCTACGAACTCACGTTCGACAACTGCCGCGTCCATAAAGACCAAGTGATCGGCGGCGAAGGCTACGGCCTCTTCGTGGCGCAGTCGACGTTCGACATTTCGCGTCCGGGCGTCGCCTCACAGGCTCTCGGCATCGCGCAGGGCGCGTTCGACGAAGTGTTGGCGTACGGAAAAATGCGCCGCCAGTTCGGCCAGAACATTCTCTCGTTCCAGTCGTCTCAACACATGATCGCCGACATGGCGACCTCAATCGAAGCCGGCCGCGCGCTTCTTTACGCGGTGACCCGCGCCATGGACAAAGACTTCGTTAAAGCCATGGACAACTCCGAAAAATCGGGGAAAACGGTCGCCGAAGAACTCAAAAAGCTTTCGCGCCGCCGCTGGACAAAAGAGTCCGGCATGGTGAAGCTTTACAACTCCGACATGGCCATGAAAGTGACCACGGACTGCGTGCAGCTCGCCGGCGGCATCGGCTACATGCGCGACTTCCCGATCGAAAAATACATGCGCGACGCGAAGATCACGCAGATCTACGAAGGCACAAACCAGATACAACGCAACGAAATCGGCATGACGATTACGAAGGAACTGGCCAGCGCAAAATAATTTTTGTACTGTCAGCGCACTTCAGCACCGTCGTAAAACCCAAGGAACATAAAAAATATGCACATCGTTACATGCGTTAAACAAACCCCGGCAACGGACAACGTTCAGATCGATCCTGAAACAGGAACCCTGAAGCGCGAAGGCATGGCTGCGGCCATCAACCCGTTCGACGAATACGGCATCGAGGAATCGGTCCGCATTAAAGAACGCGTCGGGGGAGATTCCAAAGTTTCCTGCATTACCATGGGCCCGCCCCAAGCCGAAAACGCGCTGCGCGACGCCATCGCCAAAGGCGCCGACGCCGGTTTCCATATCTGCGGCCGCGAATTCGCGGGCGCCGACACCTGGGCCACCTCCTACTCTCTTTTTAAAGGCATTCAAAAGATCGACAAAGAAGTGACGCCTGTTGATCTCGTTATCTGCGGCAAGCAGACCAACGACGGCGACACCGGCCACATCGGGCCGGGTTTGGCCGCGTGGCTCGGCTGGCCGAACGTCGCCTATGTCCGAAAAGTTGAAGACATTAAATCCATCGGCAACGGCAAAGGCGGAACGATTGTTGTGCACCGCATGATGGAAGACGGCGTCGACGTGATTGAAATGGATTTGCCCGCGGTCATTGCGGTCGTTAAAGAAATTAACGAACCACGCGTGCCGTCGCTAAAAGGCAAGATGAACGCGAAGAAAGCCGAGATCCCGAAATGGGACGCGGCCGCCATCGGCGCGAAGATGGAATGCGTCGGCCTCAAAGGCTCGCCGACCATCGTCGCCAAAAGTTTCCGTCCGCCGATGAAAACCGGCGGCCAGCGCATCGAGGGCGCCACCCCCGAAGCCAAAGCGAAAGCCTTGGTCGAAAAATTAAAAGAGATAAAGGTCCTTTAATATGTCAGCCGAAGAATCCATTTTAGCCATCCCAGTTAAACCCGAAGAACACAAAGACGTCTGGACGCTGGCCGAAGTCCGGCACGGCAAACTCGTGCCGACCGCGTTCGAGCTTCTGGGCGTCGCCAGCGGCCTCGCCAAAGAGCTCGGCGAAAAACTCTGCTCCGTCATCATCGGCAAGAACGTCACGCAGTATGCGCAATCCTTAATCGACCACGGCGCCGACAAAGTGTACGTGATCGAACATGATTCGCTGGAACACTTCATCGATGAAACGTACGCGAAGCTTCTTGTGGATTTGCTCGTCAAAGAGAAGCCGAATAAATTCCTTTTGCCTGCGTCCATCATCGGGCGTTCATTCGGCAGCCGCGTTGCCGTTCAGGCAAACACCGGCATCACAGCCGACGTCACCGAGCTTTCAATCAATAAAGAAAAGAACAACACATTGAACGCAATCCGTCCGTCGTTCGGCGGCACGCTCATGGCGACAATCCTTTGCATTCGTGGCCACCGCCCGGAAATGGCCACCTGCCGTCCAATGGCGTTCCCGTCCGCACCGGAAACAAAAGGCCGCACCGGTGAAGTGATTAAAGTCGCGGTGGACCTTTCTAATTACAAACCGCGCGAACGTTTTGTCCGTTTTGAAGCCGAGCAGACCCAGGAAATCGATATCTCGCAAGCCACCACGATCGTGGCGGGCGGTTACGGTGTCGGTGGAGCGGCGGGCTTTGAGCCGCTGAAAGCGCTCGCCAAAACGCTCGGCGGCGCCGTTGGCGCCAGCCGCCGCGCCGTTGACGCCGGCTGGATTCCGTACCGTCATCAGGTCGGTCTGACGGGCCGCGTTGTTCGTCCGAAACTTTATATTGCCGTCGGCGTGTCAGGTCAGATCCAGCATTTGGCCGGCATGAACTCTTCCGATACGATTGTCGCCATCAACAAGGATCCTGAAGCGCCGCTCATGAAACTGGCGACGTTCTCAATCGAGGGGGATTTGTTTGAAATTCTTCCCGCGATCCAGAAAGAACTTGAAAAGCAAGGGATGGCGGCTGCAACAAATTAATTTGTTGGTGATTTCCGAAAACAATGTTATTCTCGCAGTGGATTAAAACTTTCAAGAAACAGGAGGCCAAGCAACATGGCTGCAATTGATCCGGATTTTCAAACGAATCGACAGGTTGTGGGTAAGTCACCCGAAGGGTACCAGATATGGGGCCCGGTTGAACCGCCGACGAAACTCGGTATTCACGGAACCTGGGTCGCTGTGGATTACGACCTTTGCGTTGCCGACGGTGCCTGTCTCGATGCCTGCCCGGAAAACGTTTTTGAATGGCGCGATACGCCCGGACATCCGGCCTCTGAGAAGAAAGCCGCTCCGGCGAAAGAAGAATCGTGCATCTTCTGCATGGCCTGCGAGAGCGTTTGCCCCGTCTTGGCCATCAAAATTACACCGAAGTAATATAAAGAGAGATTTGATTAGAAATTTGCGAATACATCTCAAAAGAAGTGCCTCTCTCCCGAAACGGGAAAGAGGCATTTTTTTTGAGCTTAAACGGGGGTAGAACCGATGTATTTGAAAAAGATGGAAGTGTCGGGTTTCAAATCGTTCGCCGACAACATCAAGCTTGATTTTGAGCCGGGCCTAACGGCCGTCGTGGGCCCAAACGGCTGCGGCAAATCCAATATCATCGACGCGATACGCTGGTGCTTGGGCGAAATGTCCGCCAAGTCCCTGCGCTCGAATCTGATGATGGACGTCATTTTCAACGGTTCCGGCTCCCGTCCCGCGCAAAATTTGTCCGAAGTCACGCTCACCTTTGACAACACCGATCGCCGCCTGCCGATCGATTACACCGACGTTTCCATCACAAGAAAACTTTTCCGCTCCGGCGAGTCCGAATACTTCATCAATAAAACGCAATGCCGCCTGCGCGACATCAAAGAACTATTTCTCGACACGGGGATGGGGGAAGACGGCTACTCTTCAATGGAACAGGGCAAAGTGGAATGGATTCTTCAGGCGAAGCCCGAAGAACGCCGCGAACTGTTCGAAGAAGCGGCCGGTGTATCCAAGTACCGCGCCAGACGCGAAGAAGCTCTGCGGAAATTGGAACGTGTCGAGATTGATTTGTCGCGGCTTGCCGACATCATCACAGTTACGCAGGACCAGATCCGCAAACTGGAAAGCGCCGTCACCAAAGCGCAGACCTACCAGAAACTCCGCGAACAACTTAAGCAAATGGAAATCGGGGACTGGCTGTTCCAATTGGAACAGAGCGACGTTGAACTAAAAGTCCTTGAAGAAACGCTCGTCGCGCTGCAAAACAAAGCCGAGACGCTCAACACCGACGTGCACACGATGGACGCGGAACTCACCACGCTCCGCCTGACCACAACCCAGACGGAAGAAACACTTCTCACGGCGAACTCCGAACTCGCCCAGGTGGAAGCCAGCATTAAAATTTCCGAAGAGCGTCTAAGCAGCGCCAAACAACGCGAACAGGAACTTTGCGCGCAGCTTGAATCGCTGACGCAAAATATCCAGCGCGAGGAAAACCGCATCACCCAGCTGACCGAACAGGAAACCGCGCAAACCGCCGCTCTCGCGCAATTGGAGACCGAAGGCGCGACCATCGAGGCCGACTACAGCTCCTCGAAGAATTCGCATGACACCGCGCTCAAGAATTTGGAAGCCAAGCGCTCCGACGTTAAAGTCCTGCGCGACATGATTCTGGAACGCGCGCAGGGCCGCTCGCGCATGCAGCAAGAGCTCAGCAAACTCACCTCCGATTTTTCGCGCATCCAGTCTGACTTAGAAAACCGCCAGAAAGAAGAACGCCGTTCAGTTGAACAGGCCGATGACGTCAAGAAGGCGCTTTCCGAAAGCACTCAGGCGGGGGAAGCCCTCAAAACGCAACTGACGGAAAAAACCGATCTATTAACGCGCATTACCGATGAGCAAAAAACGTTGAACGCACAGGAAGAAACGCTGCGCAAGGAACTTTTGACCGGCGCCGAAGAAGTGGCGCGCTTGAAAGGCCAAATCCATACGATCGAAAACGAACAATCGCGCGACCCGTATCTCTCTGGCACGCAATCGATTTTGTCTGCCGGCCTGCGCGGCATCTCCGGCCCGCTCGGCCGCGTGATCTCCTGCAATAACGCCGACATGGACCTGGTCGCCTCAATTATGGGCGAGCACCTGGGCGATCTCGTCGCCGAAACCGACCAAGACGCCAAAGAAGCCGTCGAATTTTTGAAAGCGAACCACAAAGGTCGCGCGCGCATTTGGATTCTCGACCGCATCGCACCGACTTCCGACTCGGCGTCGATCGCGCAGATTCCGAACGCTACGCGCCTGCTCTCGCGCATTCAGTGCGACTCCAAATACCAGACGTTGATTTCCAATCTCTTGGCCTCGTATTGGATCGATGAATCCAATGTTTACGGCCAGGGTTTGATTCACGGCGGCGTTGATCCGTCGCAGTGGAAGAGCCACACCAATTTGCGCCTGCCTGAACTCGAAGCCCAGCTCAAAGAGAAAGAAGCGGACCGCGAAGCGAAAACACAGGCGTTGGCCGCGTGTGATACCGCTCAATCCGAGCTGTTGACGAAACGCGACACCGCGCTCAAAGAAATGGAAGAAGTGCGCATCCGTCTTGAAATGAATCAGGAAGAAAACGTCCGCCTCTCCGATCGAGTGAAACTGCACGACGAAGAGCAAAACGTGATCCGCGCCGAAGTGGCACAGCTACAGGAAGAGAGCGTCCGCTCGCAGGCCGCGTTCGACCAGAAAACGCAAACGCTCGCCGATTGGGACGCCAAAGAGAAAGAAGACCACTATCAGCTGGATCTTCGTCAGCAGGAAATCACCGAGCTTCAGCAGATTTATGTCGACTGTAGTTCCGATCTATCGGCCAAAACGGAGCGCCACAACTCCTTCACCGACAAATTAAACTGGCAGAAATCGATCCTCGACCACACGCGCAAAGACTTGACCAACATCCGCCAGAACATTGAGCACAACCGGCAGATGATCAGCCAGACGGCGAACGAAGTGGAAAGCGCGAAGAACTCCCAGACGGAAGCGCAGAGCCAGATCGAAACGTCCTTGTCCGAACGCGGCGCCGCGTCGGAAAAATGCGCAGCGATCCAGTCGCAGCGCGTCGAACTCGCGGAAAAAATGGCCGCGCTGCAAGACCGCGTGAATACGACCCGCGAAGAACTTTCGCAGACGCAGGAAAAACTGCAGACGGAACGCATTCACGAAACCAACGTAAAAAACCGCCTTGAGACCACGATGCAGAAGCTTCAGGACCAGTATGAATTGACCATCGAGACCGCCAAAACCGAATTCCAGCCGGCCCAAGCCGACGCCGAAACGCTCGAGAAGTTAAAGAAACGCGTGTCCAATATTGGCCCCGTCAACTTGGCGGCTCCGCAGGAACACGCTGAACTCATGGAAAAGAATAACTTCCTAACCACGCAGCAGACCGACTTGCTTACCGCAAAGGACGACCTGCGCGAAGTAATTTCCAAAATTAACGCCACCACGCGCGAACACTTCCGCGAAACGTTCTATAAAGTGCGCGATAACTTCCGCGCGCTTTACGCCCAGCTCTTCAACGGCGGCGAAGCCGACCTGCGCTTCACCAACGAAGCCGACATCCTTTCGACCGGCATCGACATTTTCTGCCAGCCTCCAGGCAAAAAACTCCTGCACATCTCGCTCTTGTCGGGCGGGGAAAAAGCGCTCACCGCGGTCGCGCTTTTGTTCGCGTTCTTCCAAGTGCGTCCGTCGCCGCTGGCGCTCCTCGATGAAGTCGACGCGCCGCTGGATGAAGCCAACGTGCTTCGTTTCGTCGACATGATCAAACGCTTCTCCGAAATGAGCCAGTTCATCATCATTTCGCACAACAAGCGCACGATGGAAGCCGCCAACACGCTCTACGGCGTGACCATGGAATCGCTCGGCGTCTCCAAGGTCTTGTCGGCGCGCCTGACCAAAGAACGTGCCGCTACTCTCACCGCTCCCGCCAAAGCCGAAGAGCCCGCAGCCGCTTCGTAAGCGGCTGACGCTCTTCGATTTGCCTCTCGACATCGTCGGGAGGCAGGAGCTCTTCGAGTTATTCTCCGACTGGCTTTCCAGCGATCGCCCGCATTTTGTCATCACCGCCAACGCGCTGTTCCTGCTGGACGCCGAACGCATCCCGCAACTGAAACAGGTCTGCGCGGATGCTTCATTAATTTTTCCGGATTCCACGGGAATTACATGGGCGGCGAAACGCGTCGTCGCACGCCGCAAGTCTTTGACGGACAATCCGCAAAAAATAACCGGCATCGATGCCGCCTTCCAGTTGTGCGGCCTTGCTGAAATGAAAGGCGCTCCGGTTTATCTATTGGGCGGCGGCCCGGGCGTGGCCGGCCGCGCGGCCGCGCATCTGGCGCGCGAATTTCCATATTTGCACGTGGCCGGTGTGCGTGACGGCTTCTTCAAAGAAAGCGATGAAGAATCGATTTTGAACGATATCGCGGCCGCGCGCGCAAAAGTGGTTTTGGTGGCGATGGGCATGCCCCGGCAGGAATTGTGGATCCACAAAAATTTAAAACGTTTACCGCCGGCAATTTACATCGGCGTGGGCGGGACCTTCGACGTCTGGGCGGGAGATTTAAAGCGCGCGCCGATGTGGATGCAGAACCTCGGCATCGAATGGCTGTACCGTTTACTGCAAGAACCGTGGCGCGTGACACGAATTCTGAAACTACCCAAGTTTGCGGTGAAAGTCATACTTGATCGTGAAACTCAGTAAAAACAACCAGCGCAGACTTATCGTATATAGCCTGCTCGCTTTGTTTTGCCTTTGGGGCTACTTTCGCATTCGAGTTGAAATGCTAGGTGGGTACAACAAAGATACGTTTTGCAACGCTGCCGCAACATATCAAGCTGGTATCGTTCGTTTCTTTTTATTGACGGGCATGCCGTTGGACACCGTCTGTGGGGAGGGATACACGGTTTCCATACCGCTATGGCGTTCAGATCGCCTGGAACCTATCCTTATCCGCCCGCGGAAACAGCAAGAGAATTTCCCTCCGCGGATTAAATCTGTGGATGAGCTTATAGCTCTTCTAGATGATCCGAATGACGTGCTACGCGCTGAAGCCATTCAATCGCTCGCTTGGTCGAACTCACCCAAGTTATATGAGGCGTACGAATCGACCAGTTCGCGCACGCGTCTCGGCGTCATGCTCGCCATCAGTAAATTTCCGGAGCGTCCTGCGTCGACCTACGATATTTCTGACGAAGCTCTTAACACACTGCATCAAGGACTAAAAGATGAGGACGCTGATGTGCGCATCGGCGCACTTAACGCACTGGCACGTTTACGCAAAAGACGTTTCCTAGATGTCGCCATACTTACCGATAAAAAAAGCCCCGATGAAGATGTTGTTGCCTCCTTATTAAACGATTCTGAACCACGTGTACGCGCAGCCGCTTTCGAAGCTCTCGAAGCCATTATTACTGCCGATTCAATGAAGGATATCTCCAAAAAATTGCCTTCAAGCAAAGAGACGAAGTCTATCGCGCTGTCAGCCGACGGGAAATGGAAAGTCTATTCAATAAGCGGGCTCGTCATTCTAGAAGACGTTGAAAAAGAAAAACGCCGCGTGGTATATCCGCTAGAAAAACAAATTCCGATGGAAAAATTTATCGAAGATGTATGGATCAGTGATAACGGTGAGAAAATCTGGTTCGCCGAAAGCTGCCCGGCCCTTGAATGCTACGATCTTTGGCTTTATCAGCGTTTGACTGAAAAGACTATAGCGATTGATCCAAAAATACCTATCGAACTTTCTTTTGCACTGGAACCAAATTATGGTTGGATTGCGCAAGCTGATTATCCGTGGTCCGTCCTGGAGACAACTCAAGAACTAGAGGAACAAAAAAAACTATGGAAAAAGACAAAGCGTCCGATCTATATCATTAATCTTGTTAATGGACGGGAGATTGAGCTCGGAAAATTTTCCGGCGATTTGACACGATTAAAATGGGATGGCCTCAAATTGAAAATTTCAGAATCACAAGTGGTCGACGCGAGTCATCTGGTAAAACAACTCAATGAGTGATCAAGCCTGCGAATTTCCGGCGTTCAACGCGCCCGACGACGTGATCGCCAAAGTTTTGCGCGAGGCGAAAACCATTGCCGTCATTGGACTCTCGCCCAAAGAGGACCGGCCCAGCCACTATGTGTCGGCGTACATGAAAGACGCCGGCTACAAAATCATCCCTGTGAATCCCGGCCAGACGGAACTGTTGGGGGAGAAGTGCTATAAGTCCCTTTCCGACGTGCCCGACCCCGTCGATATCGTCGACATTTTCCGCGAACCCTCCGCCGTGCCTGAGATCGTCGACGAGGCGATTAAGAAGAAGGCCAAAGCCGTGTGGATGCAGCTCGGCATTGTGCACAACGACTCCGCCAAACGCGCCCAGGCCGCCGGCCTGACAGTGATCATGAATAAATGTATCATGGTCGAACACCGAAACAACTCGTAAACACGCACCAATCCCTTACATCATGCACGACAACATCGAACACCAATGGCGTACGCGCGGCTTCAGCTGCGGTGTCTGGGCAGATCCACCGGGCCAAAACTGGGTCGATTACGTCCACGAGACCGACGAGTTGTTGATGGTTCTGGAAGGGGAATTGGAACTGACAATGAACGGCCAGAAACTGCGGCCCAAGGTCGGCGAGGAAGTTTTGATCCCGGCCCGCACCAAACACTCGGTGAAAAACGTGGGCAAGACCCAAAACCGCTGGTTTTACGGCTACAAAAAGAATTGACAGTTTTAGCCCTATGGGCTACTCTCTCGACGCAAAAATAGAGCAAGGAGCTTCTTAATATGTCCAAACGAGATGAATTAACAGGTGTCGGCCCGAGATACGGAAACAACGTCTCTCACTCCAAACGCCACACCCGCCGCCGCTGGGAACCAAATTTGAAGTACAAACGGGTCTATATCCCGGCCGAAGGCCGTTGGGTCCGTTTGCGCGTGACCGCCAACACCATTAAAACGTTGACGCGGAAAGGAATGGCCTCCGTGAAGAAAATGAAGGCCCGGGTCGCCCGCGCCGGCTAAGTAACGCCCGCTCTTATCCCGTGGGGCGCCCCCTCAAAAACAGCGCTTCACGGGATTTTTTATTTTATAGGACCCCGATGAAACCAACCCATGCCACCTTCATGCAGCACGCTGTGCGCCTGGCCGCCCGCGGCCGTGGCCGCGTCAGTCCCAATCCCATGGTCGGCTGTGTGATCGTCAAAAGCGGGAAAGTCGTCGGCGAAGGCCACCATGCGTTTTACGGCGGCCCGCACGCCGAGGTGAACGCACTCAAGAAAGCAGGACGCAAAGCGCGCGGCGCCACCGTTTATCTCACGCTCGAACCCTGCAGCCATTGGGGAAAAACCCCGCCGTGCCTGCCTCTTTTGATCGAAAACGGCGTTAAACAGGCCTATATAGCCATGAGAGACCCCAATCCCATGGTGGCGGGTCGCGGCATCAAAGGCCTTAAAAAAGCCGGCGTACGGGTGTTTACGGGCCTTGAAGAGGCCGCCGCCCGGGAATTAAACCGGCCTTTTATCACTTGGATGACCCAAAAACGCCCGTACACCATTCTAAAATTGGCCATGACCCTGGATGGCAAAACCGCCAGCCGGACGGGGGATTCCAAATGGATTTCGAGCCCCGCGTCCCGCAAAAAGGTCCATGCCCTCCGCTCCCAGGTGGATGCGATCCTCGTGGGGGCCAATACAGCCATCAAAGACAACCCCGCGCTGACCAGCCACGGTCACGGGAAGAACCCGTTACGGGTGGTTTTGGACCCGCATTTACGCACCCCTGCCACGCTTAAAATGTACAACGACGGCCAGGCGCCGACCTTGATTGTGGTCGCCGACCGGACCCCGATAAAGCGGTTTTTACCCTACCAAAAGCGCGGCATTCAAATCTTAAGAAACTCTCTTAAGAATGGTGTTTTTGAACTTAAAAGACTTATGAATTCTCTGGCTAAAAATAATGTTAGTCAATTACTTATAGAAGGTGGTCAAATGACGGCAAAAACGTTCATTGATAAAAATATGGTTGATGAGGCCCTGTTTTTTATTGCTCCAAAGCTCCTGGGGAACCGCGCCAAAATGCACCAGGCTGAAACCCTCCCCGGGCCGGATGTGGTGATTCAAGGACGGGTGCGCTGATGTTTTCCGGACTCATTACCCATCAAGGAACCATTTCAGCCCTCAAAGGCAAGGTGCTGGAGGTACAGATCCCCAAACTTAAAGCCAAATTGGGCGACAGCATTGCGATCAACGGAGTCTGTTTGACGGTCATTAAGGCTCAAAAGACCCCGCAGGGAGCCCGGATGGTTTTCGAGCTGTCCAAGGAAACCCTAAAGAAGACCACCCTAAACAAGGTCAAAATCGGCACCTTGGTCAACGTGGAACCGGCCTTGAGCGCCAGCGCCAAGCTGGGCGGGCACATCGTCCAGGGCCATATTGACGGGACAGGCAAGGTCGTGGCCATCAAAAAGGACAAAAGTGTTTGGTTTCAAGCGTCTCCGGAGATTCTAAAATACCTCGTACCCAAAGGATCGGTCACCATCGACGGCGTCAGTCTCACCGTTGCTGAGCTGAAGAAGAACCTCTTTTCGGTTGCGCTTATTCCGTACACCATCGCACACACCACGTTCAAGCATCTCACCGTTGGCATGCGCGTTAACATGGAAGGCGATATTCTGGGGAAATACGCGTTAAAGTACGCCAAGAAAAAATGAAACAGCTCTTTACATCCATACCTGAAGCGATCCGGCGTGTCCGCCGGGGCGAAATGGTGATCGTCGTTGACGACGCCGACCGCGAGAATGAAGGTGACTTCGTCATCGCGGCCGAAAAAATCACGCCGTCCGCGGTCAATTTCATGGCCCGGTACGGCCGTGGCCTCATCTGCGTGCCGATGATGGGCGAACGCCTGGACAAGCTTGGCCTCTCGCCCATGGTGAACGTCAGCAACGAGCTTCGCGAAGCTGCGTTTACCGTTAGCGTGGACGTTAAAAAGGGAACCACCACCGGCATTTCCGCCGCCGATCGCGCCAAAACCGTTCTCGCATTGATCGATAATAAAACCAAACCCGACGATCTGGCCAAACCCGGCCATGTTTTTCCGCTGCGCGCCCGCCACGGCGGCGTTCTCGTTAGAACCGGCCACACCGAAGCGAGCGTCGACCTGGCCCGTCTTGCCGGCTTGTCTCCCGCCGGCGTGATCTGCGAAATCATGAACGACAACGGAAAAATGGCGCGCATGCCCGCGCTGCGCGCGCTGGCGCGCAAACACGGCCTCGCGCTCATCACCATCAAAGATTTGATCGCTTACCGACGCCGCCACGAAAAACTTATCAAACGTTTGGTGTCGACGCGCCTGCCAACGAAATTCGGCGAGTTCGAGC
Organism: uncultured Elusimicrobia bacterium; assembly: GCA_964499015.1. Lineage (GTDB taxonomy): Bacteria > Elusimicrobiota > Elusimicrobia > F11 > F11 > CAZCJA01. The sequence goes on along the minus strand of CAZCJA010000047.1, from coordinate 3,600 downwards.
TGCACTTGTACGAAGACAAGGTTTTGGGTGAACACCATGTGGCCCTGGTGATGGGGAAGGTGGATACCGCCAAAGACGTGCTGGTGCGCGTGCATTCCTCCTGCTTCACCGGCGACGTTTTGGAATCGATGAAATGCGATTGCGGAGAACAACTGCGCACCGCGTTGAAAATGGTCGCGGCCCGGAAAAAAGGCGTCGTGGTTTATATGCATCAAGAAGGGCGCGGCATCGGCCTGATGAACAAATTGCACGCCTACGCGCTGCAGGACCAGGGCTACGACACCGTTCAAGCCAATAAAAAACTGGGCTTTGCCGCCGACCTGCGCGATTACGGCATCGGCGCGCAAATTTTGAGCGATCTCGGACTCAGCTCCATTCATTTGATCACCAACAATCCGCGTAAAATCGTCGGCCTCGACGGATACGGACTCAAAATCACCAAACGAATTCCGCTGATTGTGAAACCGAACCCGCAGAACGAGCGCTACCTGAGCACCAAGCGCCGCAAGCTCGGCCACTTCCTGTCCAAGTGAAAATCGCGATCGCCGTCTCCCGCTTTAACGACCACGTCACGGGCAAATTGCTGTCCGAAGCCGTGAAAGAACTCGGCGCGCGCGGCGTTCCCAAGAAAAACATCGAGGTGGATTGGGTTCCGGGCGCCTACGAGCTTCCCTTCGCCGCGCAGCGTTTGGCGCAGAAGAAAAAATTTGACGCGATCATTTGCCTCGGCTGCATCATTAAAGGGGAAACCACGCACGACCAGCACATCGCGACGTGGTGCTCGGTGGGCATCGGCGAAGTGTCGCTGGCGCACAACATCCCCGTGATGTTCGGCGTGCTGACCCCCAATTCCGAAGCGCAGGCGATCAAACGCGCGACGCCCGGTCCGTTGAACCGCGGCCGCGAGGTGGCCGCCGCCGCCGTGGAGATGATCTCCCTCGGGAGGGTCCGTGGGCATTAGACGAAAAGGGCGCGAATACGCGCTGCAGGCCCTGTATTTAACCGACGTCGCCAAAGTGGACATCGCCAAAGCCATCCGCAGCGTCAGCATCGACGAAAAATCCGATCCGACCTCCAAGGTTTTTGCCGCGCGTTTGGCTCAGGGCGCCTACGACAAGCTGGAACGGCTCGACGAAGTGATCGTTAAGCACACCCAGAACTGGGAAATCGGCCGCATGGCCGCGCTCGACCGGAACCTCCTGCGCCTGGGCGCGTTTGAACTTTTGTACGAACTCGAAACGCCCGTATCCGTGATCATCGACGAAGCGGTCGAAATCGCCAAACTTTACTCCACCGACGACTCCAGCAAATTTGTGAACGGCATTCTCGACAAAATCAAACGGGAACGACCCATTTTCGCGCCGAATGAAAAAAAACGCCCCTAACACTGAAATAGAAAAACTCCGCGACGAAATTCGCCATCACGATCACATGTACTATGTGCTCGACCGCCCCGAAATCTCCGACAAAGAGTACGACACCCTTTTAAGCCGCCTCAAAAAAATCGAAGAAGAAAACCCTGCCCTCATCACGCCGGATTCGCCCACGCAGCGCGTCGCCGGCAGAGCCATTACCACCTTCGATCAAATCAAGCACCGCGTGCCGATGCGCTCGCTCGACAACACCTATTCCGCCGAAGAAGTAAAGGAATGGGGGGAACGAATCGAAAAAATTATCGCCGGCGAGAAGATGACCTTTGTTTTAAACCCCAAGATCGACGGCCTGTCGCTGTCCATTATTTATGAAAACGTATTTTTTGTCCGCGCGGCGACGCGCGGCGACGGGACCACCGGCGAGGATGTCACCATGAACGCGCGCACCATCAAGTCGATTCCGTTAAAACTGCGCGGTACCGTGCCTCCGGTTTTGGAAGTGCGCGGCGAAGTCTATATGAACGTCGACGAATTCCGCAAAATGAACGAAGCGTTCAAAAAGAACGAAGAAGAGCCCTTTGCCAATCCGCGCAACGCGGCCGCCGGCTCTCTCCGTCAAAAAGACCCGCGCATCACCGCGACGCGCCCACTCAAATTCTTTGCACATTCCTCCGGTGATCTCAAAGGCGCGAATTTCAAACTGTACACAGACTTTATCGATTTCTGCGAAAAAGCCGGCATTCCGACGGCAAAACCCCTGAAAGTGGAGACCTCGTTGGACGGCGTGATCAAACGCTGCGCCGCCTGGGAATCCGAACGCGAAAAATGGGCCTTTGAAACCGACGGCGTCGTCGTTCGCGTGAATTCCATCGATCAGCAGGCGGTGCTCGGTTTCACGGCCAAATCGCCGCGTTGGGCGATTGCTTTTAAATACGCAGCCCGCCAAGCGACCACCAAAGTCTTAAACGTCATTCACTCGGTGGGCCGCACGGGCGTGGTGACCCCGGCCGCTCAACTGGAACCCGTCGAATGCGGCGGCGTGATTATCTCGAACGTCACGCTGCACAATTACGACGAAGTGGACCGTCTGGATGTAAAAATCGGTGACACGGTGCTGATAGAACGCGCCGGCGAAGTCATTCCCAAGGTCGTTAAAGTCATCACCACCAAACGCACGGGCCACGAAAAAGCGGTAATGCGGCCAAAGGTTTGCCCGTCCTGCGACAGCAAGCTGGAACAACTCGAAGGCGAAGTGGCGATCCGCTGCCTGAACTTAAATTGCCCGACACAGATTGAACGCAGCCTCATTCACTTTGCCAGCCGCGACGCGATGGACATCGAAGGGATGGGGGAAGCGGTGGTCGCGCAGATCATCAAGGATTTGGACGTCAAAGACATCGCCGATATTTTCACCCTCAATAAAGAAGACGCGTTAAAATTGGAGCTGTTCGCCGAAAAGCGCGCGGAGAACTTGATCGACGCGATCCAGAAATCCAAGAAACAAACGCTCGATAAATTTATCTACGGCCTCGGCATTCCTAACATCGGCGAAAAAGCGGCTTACGTTCTGGCGGAGGCGTTCGGCTCAATTGACGCGGTCGCCACAGCGACCGAAGAACAGCTTCTTCGTCTGCGCGACATGGGCCCGGTGGCCGCCTCGTCCATTCGCGCATTTTTCTCGCGGGCCAGCGTTAAGGAAACACTCGCTAAATTAAGAAAAGCCGGCGTAAATCCGGTTTTTGAAAAACCTGCGATCGCGGAGAACACAATCTTCGCCAATAAGACGGTCGTGTTCACCGGCGAACTGAAGACCATGTCGCGTCCCGAAGCGGAGAAATTGGTGCGCACCTTTGGCGGCAACGCCACGGGCAGCGTGTCCAAGAAAACGGATTTTGTTGTCGTCGGTGAAAACGCGGGCTCCAAGGCCGCCAAAGCCGAAAAATTAGGCGTAAAAACCCTCACGGAGGACGCTTTTCTCTCCATGATTAAAAAGGTAAGGTAAAAAAATCATGCCCCTCGTAAAACGTGCTTTATTTTCCGTCACAGACAAAACCGGCGTCGTCGAACTCGCGCACCGTTTAAGCGACCTCGGCGCCGAAATTATTTCCACCGGCGGCACCGCCTCCGCACTGAAACAGGCCGAAATCAACGTGAAAGAAGTGTCCGCGCTGACCGGTTTCCCGGAAATTCTGGACGGCCGCGTGAAAACGCTGCATCCGAAAGTGTT
>CAZCJA010000046.1:0-17711 GCA_964499015.1 uncultured Elusimicrobia bacterium | reverse complement strand
AAGGAGCATTACAAACCGGCCAGCAAGAAACTGCCGATCGCGCCCAAAGAAATCAAACCGCATCCGCACGGCGTCGAACTCGGAATTCTGATGAAGATGCTGAAAAGCACCGCGGCTAGAAGTGTGAAAACCATGCTCGCACGGGATTTCGCGCGCATGTCCTCCAACATGGCGGCCAGCATCTTGAAAGGCGCCGGCATCGACCCGGACGCCAAGCCCTCCGCCATCGCGCACAACGAGGCCGATAAACTGCACAAGGCGATCCAGGCCACCAAACTCATGAACCCGCCGACCAACTGTTTGTCGCCCATTGGGGAAACCAACCTCTTGGCCGGCATCAAGAAAAACATCAACGCCGATTTTTACACCGCGCTAACGCGTCCGCCGTCGGTGTACCGCGGGAATCCCTTTCAGATTGAAGTGGCCATCGCCTACGGCGGGGATTTACCCAAGGAAGAACTGGCGGAAGTGATGCGCTTCGCCAACCGCGTGCCGCTGCTTTATCAGCAATCAGCGTGTGCCATATCAAAGAGCGTCACCGGGACCGCCTGGAAGAACTACGGAGTTGATCAATCGAAAGGCGCATTGCCGACGGGCCCGCTGTTGATCGCCGTGCACATGGCGAGCGTGTGGGTGCCCTTCACCTCCGAATCCAAAGAGGCCGTCGCCTCCTATGCCGAAATCACCAAAGAGATTCGCCTGGCGCTTCAGGAATGCGGCCGCCGCCTCGACACCTACCTGCGCCGCGGCCAGCGCGAACTAGAAGCCAAACGCAAGAAGGACTACATCAAATCCTATTTGCCGCACATCGCCATTGGCCTCGGCGAAATTTTGAAGCTCAAAGACAAAGACGAGAAGAAAATCATCTCGATGCTGACCGACGTTCTAGAAAAGGAAAAAATCCCGGCGCATGGATAAAGGAGACTGTCATTGCGTAAAGCTGTCATTGCGAGGAGCGAAGCGACGAAGCAATCCCAAGGGTTCCGTCGACTTGAGATTGCTTCGCACCCTTCGGGCGCTCGCAATGACAACCACGGCCTCCTCGCAATGACAGGAGAGAAACATGGATAAAAAAACCGAACAGATGATTGTGGAGGCGGCCAAGCGCGTGTACGCGGACGCGCTGAAGAAAGTGGCCCCGTCGATGGATTTTCCGCTGCGCAGCCTCGAGAACGTCACCTACGACAAGAAGAAAGGCTATTTCGAAATCGGCGACCGCGTGAAAGAACGCACGCTCACCTACAACACGGTGAAGTCCTTCGCGCAAACCATTCGCATGATGGCGCTCTCCCACGAAATCGTCCGCAAAAGCGACATGGCCACCAAGCGCGAAGCCTACTACGTCTCCAAAAACTGGGGCGAGGCCCGCTTCAAGGAACAGCCCGAGTCCGACACCATCATGGACGACATCGAGGCCCACTTCCGCTTAAACCGCGAGAAGCTTGGCTTTATTCCGGAAGAGAAAGGCGGCGACGTGGCGGGGAAATTGATCGTGATCGACATCGACCCGGCCACCGGCAAAGAAATCCGCGTCGACTGCACCAAATTCGGCACCGGTTCTTATTCGATCCCGACCGCCTGCGAAGAACTGAAATTCGAAACCAACGCCAAATTTATTCTGGCCATCGAAACCGCCGGTATGTTCCAGCGGCTGGTCAAACACAACTACTTCACCACCGCCAACTGCATCCTGATCTCGATGGGGGGAGTTCCAACTCGTGCTTGTCGCCGATTTATCCGCCGACTGGCGGACGCCAAACACCTGCCCGTCTACGCCTTCGTCGACGGCGACCCGTACGGCATCACCAACATTTACCGCACACTCAAAGTGGGCTCCGGCAACAACGCCCACTTAAACCAGTTCTTCTGCGTCCCGCAAGCCAGCTTCCTCGGCGTCACCCCGCAAGACATCATCGACTACAAACTGAAGGATGCCACGCACCCCTTGGAAGAAGTCGACATCAAACGCGCCAAAGACGCCTTGAAAAACGACCCCTTCATCAAATACCACAAACCCTGGAAAGCCGCGATCGAGCAGATGCTAAAGATGGGCGTCCGCGTCGAACAACAGGCGTTCGCCAAACACGGTTTGAACCACGTTATCGAGAAGTATCTGCCGCAGAAATTGAAGAAGCCCTCTAAGTTTTTGCCATAACATGGAACCAATCGAAATACTTAGAGAAGATTTATCGCAAACGCTGGCTTTCATTGATAAGTGTGATACGCATATGTTTCATGTTAAAAACTGGGCCCTGATTACTTCTTCTGCAGTAATCGCATTCTCGATATCCCAAGGTAAGAGCGCAATTGGGCTTACCAACCTAATTTTTCTGCCCGCCTTTCTTTACTGGGAACTGATCTACAAGTCCTTTCAAGATAGCGCTATTCTTCATTCGCAAGATATTTCCGTGCGCTTAGACAAGTACTTAGCACAATCAACCTCGGATTTTTTGACAGGATATCGTCATGGCTTCGGAAGCAAACTGTGGAATCCTTCACCACGTCGAATTCTCTCTATTCTTCTTAATACCCATAGGATGCATATTTTAAATTTCTATCTTTTATTATCCCTGTTTACTGTAGGCGCTTTTGTAGTTACTAGAATTCATTTCTAGCCTTCACGGTACCTCGTCCCCCTAGCACCCCACCTAAGTAAATTTCCCGAAAACGTTGCAAACGCTACATTCCTGGGATATATATCCTTAATTCCGTAAAAAACTCCGAAGAGGTCCTCATGGGCAAAATGTTTATAAAGGAAGTCCTAATTAATAATTTTAAATGTTTTGAGAAATTTGAGTTGAGATTGAATGAGCACTTAAATATTTTAGTTGGAGATAATGAGGCAGGAAAATCAACAATTCTGGAAGCAATTAATCTTGTTTTATCAGGAATACTTTATGGGAGATATTTGAGAGCGGAAATAACGCAATCTCTCTTCAATAATAAAACCCTGACTCGGTATCTGATGAGTCTAAAAACAGCCGAAAAACTTCCGCCGCCAGCAATCATTATTGAATTATTTCTAGAAATTGAAGATCCATCATTGAATGCCAAATTCACCGGGAATAGGAATAGTCGGCGTGTGGAAGCATGTGGAATTAAATTCGAAATACATTTCGACGATAAATATCAAGCCGAGTACGGCATTCTTATGGGAGATTCGGATCCGATAAATTCACTCCCCGTAGAATATTACACATGCACATGGTCATCCTTCGCCGGAAACGAAGGTATAACACCTAAAGTTATTCCTATTAAATCTTCATTAATAGATTCATCCGGCAGTCGATATCAGAATGGTTCCGATGTTTATATATCACGCATCGTTCGCGACCTGTTATCCGATGAGCATAAAGTTCAGATATCACAAGCGCATAGAAAATTACGAGATACTTTTGCTGAAAATGACGCCGTTAAAAAAATAAATGAAGAAATAAAACAAAAGAATATTTCCGAGAAAAAAGTTGAATTATCAGTAGATATGGCAACAAAAGATGCGTGGGAAACAACCTTAACAACTTATTTGGATGACATACCATTTAATTGCATTGGTAAAGGTGAACAGGCTGTTATAAAGACTCGCCTAGCGCTAGAACATAAAAAAGCAAAAGAGGCGAGCGTCCTGTTGTTGGAGGAACCGGAAAATCATTTGTCACATTCAAGACTAAACAAATTAATTAAATGTATTAAAGACACACGCGACGGAAAGCAGGTAATTTTTTCTACCCACAGTAGTTTTGTGGCAAATAAAATTGGATTGGGAAATCTCGTGTTGTTGGATGTCGACGAGAGCAGTGGGTTTCGCAAAGAAACGAGGGTGGATGATCTAACAGAAGAGACTAAAGAATATTTTGAAAAGTTATCAGGATATGACACTTTGCGATTCATCCTTTGCAAAAAAGCCATTCTAGTAGAGGGACCGTCTGATGAGCTTGTCGTACAGAAGGCTTATCTCGATAAAAATGGGAAGCTTCCTATTGAAGATGAAGTAGATGTTATTTCGGTAGGCACATCTTTTTTGCGATTTTTGGAAATTGCTAACAAAATCGGAAAAACTACTTGTGTAGTTACTGATAATGACGGTGATTATCAGAAAAATATAGTCAAAAAATATGCACCATACTCTAACGCTGGAAACATCAAAATATGTGCAGATAATCGGGAAAACTTAAAAACCTTAGAACCTCAAATAGCTGACGTTAACGATTTAGATATATTGCGCAAAACTTTTGCCCTTGCCCAAGGATCTTATCCAGGTAAAGATACGGTGATTGAATATATGACAGCAAACAAAACTGAGTGTGCTCTTCGTATATTTAAAACGGCAGAGAAAATTAAATTTCCAAATTACATTTTAGCCGCCATCAATGACGAAGCTTAAAAATAAGCTAATTGTTGCAGCTGCAGGCTCCGGAAAAACAACTCATCTCGTTAAGCAAGCACTTGGTATTTCCTCCGAAAATATATTGATCACGACTTTTACCGAGGCAAACCAGCAGGAAATATGTAAAAAATTTATACAAGAAAAGGGCCATATCCCTCCTAACGTTATTATTCAAACCTGGTTTTCTTTTCTGATTGAACATGGATTGCGTCCTTTTCAGGGCGGAGTTTTTGAAGGTAAGGTTAACGGAATATCTTTAGTGGGTGGGCAATCCACAAGATACGTTAAGGAATCGGAAGTTGAGAGATATTATTTTGATCAAGACAAACGAGTTTATTCAGACAAGCTTTCTAAATTAGTCCTTTTATGTGACCAAAAGCATAATGGGAAAGTTATAAGTCGGATTTCAGCAATTTTTCCCTATATCTTCATCGATGAGATTCAGGATATTGCTGCTTATGATCTAGATGTAGTGGTACGCCTAATAGAGTCACCATCGCAATTGCTTCTCGTGGGTGATCCCCGCCAAGCCACGTATGCCACCAACAATGCACCAAGACATAAAAAATTCAGGAAGTCGAAAGTGGTCGATTTTTTTGACGAAAAAGTTGGCGAAATGATTGAAATTGATCGAGATTCACTAGTGATTAATTACAGGAGCAACGAAAAAATTTGTGCGTTTGCAGATAAATTATTTCCCGATCTGCCTCCGTGCAAATCAGGTCAAGATTCTGTAACAGGGCATGACGGAGTTTTTTTGGTTAGAGAAGCTGATGTGGATAAGTATCTTCATAAATTTCCTGATTGTGTTCAGCTGCGCTACAACGTGAAAGAAAAAAGAATTAGGAATACGAGGGTTGCTATGAATATTGGGAATTCTAAAGGTCTCACGTTCAACCGTACTCTAATTTATCCAACAACACCCATGTGCGAATGGTTAAAGAAAAATGAATCGGAGCTGGCTGAAAAAAGCAGAAGCGATTTTTATGTCGCCCTGACAAGAGCGAAATTTAGCGTTGGGATTGTTTACGATTATCATGCCGATGAAAAGTTAGATGGATTATTTAAATATTAGTTATTTAGTGCATCAAGCCCTGGAAACGTATCAATAATATGGCCCTAATCCCTCAATCCATCATTTCCTACTTCGAAATCCTTAAAGAAGAGCGTGTTTCTGCATTACAAAGGGGGATGAATTATTGTCTGAGACCTTCTTATTCCGTCATCCTGATGAGTGTGAGAAAGGGTGCTCCTTATGCGGATCGCTTTGAAGATGAGGGAAAAACACTCATTTATGAAGGCCATGATCAGCCGCAGAAGCGTGATGGTGCTGATTCGAAATCAAGAGACCAGATAGGAAGGCTTCCTTCAGGAAAATTTACTCAGAACGGCCTATTCTTTCAGGCTGCAGAACACCACAAAAGTGGCGGACGTAAACCGGAGGTTGTGAAGGTCTATGAGAAAGTTAAAGCGGGCATATGGGTCTTTAACGGCTTCTTTGATTTAGTTGATGCTTGGCAGGAGAAAATTAATGGACGGAAAATTTTTAAATTTAAACTCCTGCTGCGTGGAGCCGGCCCAATAGGCATTCCGCAGGAGCGACAGCCAGATCTTGAACACAACCGCATCATTCCTTCAGAAGTGAAACAGGAAGTCTGGAAGCGGGACAGGGGAATGTGTGTGCAGTGTCAGTCCAAGGACAACCTGCATTTTGATCATGTTCTTCCGTTTGGCAAAGGGGGCACGTCACTCTTGGCCCAAAATATCCAGCTGCTTTGTGCGCGACACAATTTATCGAAGAGCGACAGGATCGAATAAGAAGCCGATCATTAATATGGTTTGAGGATAAATATGAAGAAATCCCTCGTCTTAATATTCTCTGTTGTATTTTCATACGCATCCATCACATTTGCACAGTCAATTCCGAGAAATGCTCATCCAATTGAGAACGGCGTTGGCTGGGCGTGTGATGAGGGGTATGTAAAGAAGGGGCTCGAGTGCTTTGCTGATGAGTGGCCTACCGATGATGAAATACGCGATTTAATTATTCAAAGTTCCATTGCTTCGTATCCAGGTAATTGCCCGTGCCCTTATTTTAGTGATCGAGCCGGGCGGCGGTGCGGCAAGCGAAGCGCTTACAGCCGTGCGGGAGGCTATGCTCCAATCTGCTATCGAAGCGATGTTAGTGATGCAGACGTCGCTGCTTACCGGGAAATGAAGAAATAGCACTCGCTGTGCACAGGTTAGCTCAGCCCTTTAATTCTCTCAATGTAGTTCTTAATTTGATGATCAGTGCCATGCGCAGTGGCGAGGGTTTTCCAGTTGTCGTTGTTCACGTCGTCCACGAACAGCCTCGGTCGGAGAACTGGTATGATCGCAGTCCCCTCTAAGAGTCATTATCAATAAGTATTTTTCGAAGAGGAGAGACGAATGAAATCTCACGTAAAAGCATGTCTTGTCGTTTTTATTTTCACCGTAAGCTTACCTGCAGCAGAAAATCCAATCCAAAAGAAGAAGCCGCCTGTTTGGCAATCAATCCTGTTGGGCGAAGGCCTGATGATCGTTTATTCAGGCATCGCCGTTCTGGATCCTGAAATAGTGGGCGGTGCCATGATTCCCTTATCCCCTTTGGCGGCGGCTCCTGGTCCGGAAGGCGGGGCTGTGCCTGCTTCCTACGCCGCGATGGGCTCAATAATAGGACTAGGTATTTTTAATCTAACGGTGCCGCATCAAAAGGATTACAGCGATAAGCAAGTGTTTGCCGCGAATTTAATTGGATGGCATGTGGCGGCAGGTGTAATTCTACTGACGGAACATTTTTTTCCTGGAAAGAAAAACCAGGAGCGACACGTGTACCTACAACATTCGTCAGATCAAACCAGCTTGGTATACCAACGGCGTTTTTAATTAGAGGGTTTCTACCTCAGCCCCTTAATCCTCTCAATATAATTCTTAATCTGATGATCAGTGCCATGCGCGGCGGTGAGGGTTTTCCAGTTGTTGTTGGTCACGTAATCCTGCGGAATGTGCACGGGGGAGTAGCTCCATTTGTTATCGCCGAGGAGCGTGATCTCCGGGCCGAAATGTTCGTAGGTTCCGGCCAAATCGTAGATCACGTTTGACGGCGGCACTTGGGCGACGATGTCGTTGTCGTTCACAATCCGGTAGAGCGGGGCTTTGCTGAATTCGCGGCCGCCTTGTTCGTTGGTCACCTTCGGCTGGCCGAACGTGAGCACTTCCTCCACCGGATAGCCTTCGTGAATGAGCGTCATCATGAGCAGGCAGGCCATGGCGCCGCCCAACGAATGGCCGGTCAGGCGCGTTTTGTAGTCGGGCTGCAGGAGCGGCAGGGCATCAGCGTACAGCGCGTCGGCGGATTTCAAAAAGCCGCGGTGTATAAAAATGTTCAGGCGCGGGTCGAACACTTTGATGGAATCCAAGTCCACCAGCGCGTTGGCTTTGTTGGCGGTGCCGCGCACGGCCAGCGTTTGGGTTTTTTCTTTGTGGTTAAAGTAAATGAAGTAGCGCCCTTCTGAGCCCGGCAAATCCCGCACAACAACGTTCTTCTTCCCGTACGTTTTCTCGATTTCCTCGACGGTGGCGTAGGCGTTGCCGGCGGCTTCCGCGAATTCGGCCAGGCGTTTCCAATTAATTTCCGGTGCCACTTCCGTTCCCGGGGTGATCGGCGGAACTTTGAGCGGGACCACGCAGCTGGATAGAAGGAGAACGCTTAACGCGGCGGCGATGGGGAGGCGGAGAGGGGTCATGGGGGACGAATCATAACCTATTCGTTTGGTATCACAAATTGTGATACCAACGCTTTTAGGTCACAAATTGTGACCTTAAAACTCACCACAACCCTTCCCCCTTAACTTCCCGCGCCGGACGGTTCAGTAATAGCTGGATGGCCTTAAACACCACCGCGAATTTCTTGCTGAACTTTCGCTCCAGCCGGTCAATTTTCCGTTGCAAGTCATGGTGATTGACCAGGAATTCCCGAAACTTGGTAAAGGCGCGCATGATTTGGATGTTGACGTGAATCGCGCGTTTGCTGTTTAACACGGACGACAGCATTGCTACGCCCTGTTCTGTAAAAGCAAATGGGACGTATTTTGCGTACTTACCACGGCCGTCTTCTAAGGTGCCAAATTGGTACCTTAAAGAATTGTATTCCTGTCGAGTTAGCTCGAACATGAAGTCAATTGGGAACCTGTCTAAGTTTCGCTTAACAGCTCTTTTTAATGTTTTTGTAGGTACGTCGTACAAGTTGGCGAGATCATGATCCAACATGACTTTGTGACCGCGGACGTGAAGGATCTTTTGCTCAATGGTGTGAATTTGCAGTGTGTGTTTGGGCATGGGTGACTCCTATGGTTAATAGGAGGGGTTATTGAAGGGGAGAAGGAACATTAACATTGCTAAACTCCGTCGACAATCATGAAAAAGAAATCCGGCTTTATTGATTACATCCTGGACCAGTTGCGCCCGTTTGGCGGAGTAACGGCGCGGGCGATGTTTGGTGGGCACGGGCTGTACAAAAACGGCGTGTTCTTTGGGTTGGTGGCGGAAGAGCGATTGTTCTTCCGCGTGTCCGATGCGACCCGCCCGCGTTATGAGGAAGCGGGCATGCCGCCTTTTGCGCCGTACGGCATGAAGCCGATGCGCTCCTATTATGAAGTGCCGGCCGATGTGGTCGAGAGCCCGCCGCAAATCAGCGACTGGGCCGCCGAGGCTGTGATGGATGCCAAGGCCGCCAAGCTCAAGAAATCGCGAGCAAAGAAACGATAATGGCCGAACCGCTTAAAAATCTTTACGGTCCCGAGATCCCGAGGAAAATCTCCGCGATGATTTCCGCCGTCCATCCCTCGTTCAATGCGCAGGGGTTTGTTCACGAGGCGCTTACCGGCTACACGGCCCTGGAATTCTTGGAGCGGGGCCGTCACATGGCGCGCGTGCTGCGCCGGCACTTGCCGGATGATTTTGCACAAGCGGCGCGCATTCTCACCCGTTCTCTGGGCCCGAAGTTCGAGCGGACCGATTATTTCGGCATGGCGCCGTTTGTGTATCTGCCGTACGTGTTTTACATCGCGGAGAACGGCCTTGACCATTTTGAGGCGGCCATGAACGCGCAATACGAAATCACCCAGCGCTTCACGGCCGAATACAGTATCCGCTCTTACCTTCTTCGTTATCCTGAACGGACCTTAAAACATCTGCGTCTTTGGACGGGCGATTCGAACCCGCATGTGCGCCGGCTGGTTTCGGAAGGAACGCGCCCGCGCCTACCGTGGGCGCCGCGGCTGCCGCTGTTCCAGAAAGACCCGCGGCCCGTTCTTGAACTGCTTGAGCTTCTCAAAGACGATCCGGAGCCGTATGTGCGCCGCTCGGTGGCGAACAATTTAAACGACATCGGCAAAGACAACCCGGCGGTCCTCTACGAAACGGCGCGGCGCTGGATGAAAGGTGCTGGGCCTGAGCGCCGCAACTTAATCGCTCATGCGTTGAGATCGGCGATCAAAGCCGGCGCGCGTCCGGCGCTGGGCGTGTTGGGTTATGGCGACGCCGGCGCCGTTAAAATTGAACGCGCTTCGGTTGAAAAAAATGGAAACGCCGTTCGTGTCGCTTTCGAATTGCGCAACCGCTCGTCGGCAACAAAGCGGGTTTTGGTTGATTTCCGGATTCATTACCGGAAGGCCAGCGGCCGCTCGGCGCCGAAAGTATTCAAGCTGCGCGCGGAAAAAGTGGGCCCGGGGCAGACGGCGTTTTTTTCCAAAAAAGTATCGCTGCTCAATATGACGACGCGCAAACATCATCCGGGCCGGCACGAGGTGGAGGCGCTGGTTAACGGCACAGCCTTCCACCTCGGTTCGTTTGTTATCACGCGACCGTAGCGCGTTTGTAGAAGCGGCGCGCGAGGATGACTATGCCGGCGATAAACGCCATGTAAACCGCGAGTCCCAGCAGGAACCCGATCAGCACAAACAATCCCGAGATGGTGCTGAGGAAAATCTCGCCGCAGGCGCTGAGCACATTTTTGAGGCGGCGCACGAAAGCGTTGCTGGTTTGCGGGGCCGCGCCGGTTTCGCGCAACTGGATGTCCAAGCGCGCGCGGTCGGTTTGCGCGTTCAGATAACGGATGCGCCCTTTGTAGGACTCGATGGTGCCCGTGATGCGGGCCAGTTCCCGCTCCGCTTCCAAAATCTCGCTCAATTTGCCGGTGCGCGTGTTCAGCAGCGCCACGAGGCGGTCGCGCACGCGCTCGGCGTTGCTCAATTGGCTTTGCGTGTCCACGTATTGTTCGGTCACGTCCGACGTCTGCGCGCGGCGCGACGTCACCACGCCCAACGGTTCCAGCGCCGCCATCAACGCGTCCAATTTATCGTGCTCCACCGCGAACGAGAGGTTGGCCCAGCTGCCGCCGTCGGTGACGTTCTGGCTGTTTAGACTGAACACCTCCGCGCCGAAGCGCCGCGCGATTTCAACCGCTTGTTTGACGCCGTCGTTGGCCGAGGCGACCTCCATGTCCATCCACGCCTGCTTGATGAGTTTCTGGTCCATGGCCATGTGGGCCTCGGACATCTGCCCGCGCATCACGGTGCCGAGGGTAAAAGCGCGGTCGGCTCTCAGGTCGGAATCCGCCAGCGCGACGTTCTTGAATTTGGCCTGCAGGCCGGCCACCGCCTCCTTTTGTTCAGTCATGACGCTCGTGACGGCGCGGCGGGTTTGCGTGGCCACCGGCACGGCGAATTTAAGGCCGACGCCGATGAGCGCGGCCAACCCCAGGCCGAGCGCGATTTTTGATTTGAGAGAGGCGTTGCGAATTTCCGAATTTATGGCGGCGATGTCATTCCACATATTTGGCTCCTTTGCAGCGGCGATTTGGTTCTGCCGTGCACGCTTTTGGACACGCCCCGCCGCGGAATGTTCCCGTGAAAAACGAACCGATAATTCAATGCTAAACTCCCCGCATGAGCCTCTTTAAAAACCGCGACCGTAATTTTTTACTGCTGCAGGGCTTTGCTGCGGACGAGCCCACCAGCTGCTCCTCGCGCTACGGCGCGCTGCAGTTTCAGCCGCGCGTGGTGGGTGTGATTTTTTTCGTCGGCATTCTGACGCAGTGGTGGTGGCTTTTCCTGCTTTTGTCCGCGGCCTTGTGGGTGGGCGTGGCACGGCCGGAACGGAATTTATTCGAAGCGCTGTACCGCAAAACCCTCGGCAAACGCCCGGGCGCGGAAGCGATTCCGCCGACGCCGACGCCGCGGCGTTTTGCGCAAGGCATGGCCGCGACGTTTGCCCTGCTGATTTCCCTGTGTCTTTTTTTCAGACGTCCGTTGTGGGCGTATTTGCTGGAAATGATGATGGCGGTGGCGCTTGGGCTTCTTCTGTTCGCGGGCTTTTGCGCGGGCGCTTACGTGTATTACATGTTCCGCGGCCAGGCGGAGCACGCCAAGAAATATCTGCCCTGGAGTGACTGATGTTCGACGAAAGCACAATTCATAAGCTCGATCAGCTGGCCCGCGACAACAAATGGACGTATCCGCAATTGTTTGAGGCGCTGAAAAACGCCGGCGTGGACCGCTACGAAGTGGACGTGCTGAAGCACGAGATCAAATACATCGGCGGCGGCGCCACCGTGCCCGTCGCGGCGCCCGAGGGCTGGACGCCATTGCCGCGCGCGGAAAAGTTTAACGCTATTGAGCTCACGCAGGCGCTCGAACGTATTCAGAAAGGCGACACCACATATCCGCAGTTCCTGGCGGAAATCGCGGCCGCCGGCGTTTCGTTCTACCGCGTCGACATGCACCCGCGCACCGTCACCTACCACGGCCCCACGCGCGAAGACAAGCTGGTTGAAAAAGTCCCGCCGGTGAAGAAGCCTTAACCAACGGCCCGTGTGCGGCCCGGTTAGTAAACAAACTCGCGAACATCGTAAACGCCGACCGTGGCCTCGGCGGCCTGGTCTGCAAGTTGCGTTTTGAATTTTTCCAGCTGACGCCGCATGTCGTCTTTGTTGAAGCCCGCCGGATTTCCGTAAAAAGGCGAAAAGAAGACCACGTCACCCTGGTCGAGCCGCGCATGCGCGAGGGTTTCCACCGTTTTTTTCACGTGCGCCTCTTCATAAATCTTCTCACCCAACCCCAATAGAACAACCAGCCCCGCGTTGATGCCGGCCGTTTTAAGATGCGCGATGGCTTGGAGCGCCTGTTCTTGGCTGCCCGGTTTCTTGACGAGCCGGCGGAGCGGATCAAGTCCCGTTTCCAGTCCGACATAAACGCGCCGCAGGCCTCGGTCCCGAAGCTCGCCCAGTTCTTCCGAGGTTTTCTTTAAAATCGACGGGACGTCTCCAAACGTAAACACGCCGCCGTCTTTTAGCTGTTCGGGAAAATAGTCCATCAAGTCGTCCAAGACGTCTTTGAGCAGCGCGGTCGGGGCCGCGAGCGCGTTGGCGTCGCCCAGGAAAATCGTGCGCCGCAAGGAGAGGCCCGGCCCCAAGAACGAGGCCACGTCGCTGATATGCCGGGCGGTTTCCTCCCGTGAGCGCAGGCGATACGTCCGGCCCTTATAGAAATGGCAAAAAGTGCACTGGTTCCAGGGGCATCCTTCGGCCAGCTGTATGACGATGGGGAAATATTGGTCGGGCGGAAGGATCGTGACCGGACGGTAAATGTTTTTAAACGCTTGCACATCGGGGCCGATGTGATTTTTTAGAAAGCCGGATATTTTTTCAAGTATCTGGCCCGCGTCGTCGAATCCCGCCCCGGGGTGGAAGTCGACCCGGCGGTGCGCCCGCACATGCGCGAGCGCGCCCTGCACGTCGTCGTGCAATTTTTGCATCAGCGCACAGGACTGCTCCTGCGGAACCTCGGCGATGTAGCGGTCCAAAACGTCCGCCGCGTTGGACCAGTTTTTTTCTTTGATCCGGCCGTCGAAGGACCGGGCGTAATAGCGTCCGTTAATAGAAAGGCCGATGGGCCGCCCGCTGTGGTCAAAGGTGTAGATTGCGCCCGGTTTAAGGATGAGAAAAAGGGCGCTCGGTGTGGCGGAGAGAAACACTTTTTCATAAGCAACGGTCATTCAAGACGAAGGCTATCCAATGCGGACAAAAGACTATATGACGAGGGTCATATACGCAGTCTGAGCAGTTCGTTACGCTCGTGCTGTGAGTATCGATGGATCCAAAAAAGTTTTGTTTACGAGCGTGTGCCGGCCCCTGGGTTCCCGATACGGAGACGCTCCGTCTGTCGGCTATGAACTGCTGTTTAATCAGGTGACCCGGGAGCAGGGAATTTTTAGTCCGCGCGCGGTTCACCGCCATTTTTCCCTTGATTACATCGCCGAGAACCTGGACGCGCCGGCTGTTGTGCTGCAGTATCCCACCAAGCGCGAACTGATCCGCGAGCTCAAGAAAGGCTACGACTACGTCGGGGTTTCCTTCCTGCTGGCGGTTTTCCATCGCATGAAGGAAACGGTGGCGCTCATTCGGAAATACGCGCCCCAAAGCAAAATTGTCCTCGGAGGTTATGGGACCGTTCTCAAAGACGAGGTGCTAAAGCCGTACTCGGATTTTATCTGCCGCGAAGAGGGCGTCGCATTTTTTCGAACGCTGCTCGAAGAACCGGCGATACCGATGCCGTACAAGCACCCCTTGATCACCAGCACGCTCAAGATTTTTTCCATGCCCGTCTCAAAGACGGGAATGATTTTCGCCGGCCTCGGCTGCCCGAACGGCTGCGATTTTTGCTGCACCTCCCATTTTTTCCGGCGGCGCCACATCCGCCTATTGCCCGAGGGAAAAGACATCATGGAGGTGATCGAGCGCTATCTGGAGGCCGATCCCGTCATGTCGTTCGTTATTCTCGATGAAGATTTCCTGCTGCATAAAAAGCGCGCGCTCGAATTTCGCGATGCGGTGCTGCGCAGCGGAAAAACCCTGTCCATATTTGTTTTTTCGAGCATCAAGGCGATCAGCCAGTATAAAGTAGACGAAATTCTGGAAATGGGAATCGACGGATTTTGGATCGGCTATGAGGGGACGCGTTCGGGCTACGCCAAACAACAGGGCCGGCCCGTGGAAGAAATTTTTACCGAGTTTCGCCAGCATGGCATAACCATATTATCGTCAATGATTGTCGGGTTCGACTATCAGAACCAGGAGGTTGTGGCCAAAGAGTTGGACGGGCTCATGGCGTTGAAGCCGGCGCTCTGTCAGTTCCTGATTTATGGGCCCACGCCGGGCACGCCGTTCTACGAGCGGATCATGAAGGAAGGCCTGCTTCAGGACGCGTTGATAGCGGACACCGAAAAATATTACCGGAAGTCCGACGGGTTCAGCACGATGATCAAACATCCGACCCTTTCGGTGGAGGCCATCGAGGCCATTCAGCGGTGGTGCTTCAAGGAAGATTTTCAGAGGCTGGGGCCCAGTTTGATCCGGGTCGTGGAAACATGGTTCTTGGGTTATCAAACGCTTAAAAATTCGCCCAACCCGGCGCTGCAAGGCAAAGCCCGGCGTTTCGCGCGCGAAGTGCGGAAGGCCTACCCTGTTTTTCTCGCGGGCCGGCTCTTCGGGCCGAACGCGAAGGTCCGTCAATGGGTCGCCGATTTGGAGCGGGCCGCCATCCGGGAATTCGGGGCGCCAACGGTTGCCGAACGCATTGCGTCCGTTGTGGCTCTCGGCGGAGCGGTGTGGACCGCGTTTAAATTAAAATTCAATCTCTTTCAGCATCCGCGCTTGATCCGCACCGCTTATCGCGTTCCCGGTAAAAAATTGGGAGAGGTTACGATAGACGCCGTCTCCTCTTCTGCGGTGAGCGGCGGCGCGTGCTAGCGAACGCAAAAAAGATAAAGTAGCTCAATGAAACTTGCCTTCTGGCTCGTCCTTTCGTTTTTGCCCGGGTTGTTTGGCCGCGCGTTTAAGCCGGGCGCGTGGTACGAAGCGCTGCCCAAAGCCCCGTGGACCCCGCCGAACATCGTGTTTCCGATCGTTTGGAATTCGCTTTACGTGTGCATGGGCGTGGCCGCGTGGCTCGTGTTCAAAGACGGCGCCGCGCCGAAGCGCGGGGCGCTCGCGCTGTTTATCGCGCAGCTTGTTTTGAACGCGGTGTGGTCGTGGCTGTTTTTCGGACGGCACTGGGTGGGTGCGGCGCTCGTTGAGCTGGTGATTTTGTGGATGCTGGTTCTGGCCACGCTGATCGCGTTTCACGGTTACAGCACCTTCGCGAGTTTGCTGATCGCGCCGTATCTTCTCTGGCTCAGCATCGCTGTTTCGCTAAACGCTTATATATGGTGGCAATTGAAATGACCCGGCTCGCTTTCGTCATCGATGTTGTATCTTGCTTCTACGTTGAACGCAGAGGAGGAAATAACCATGGCCGCCAAGAAAAAGAAAAAAGGAAAAAAGAAACGTAAATAGTTTTCACCGGTGTTCCTGGGACGGTGAGAGCCGCAAAGTTCACCGTTCTAGGAACGCCATCTTCGTACAACCGCAGGACCCTTGCCCGCTGTGCCCGGACGGCCGTGAATGACGTAATACGCTAAACTCACGGCATGAGCCTAGAACCCCTAGACGTCCAATGCCCCTATTGCGGGGAAATCATCCAGATTGAGATCGACCCGTCGGTCGAAGAGCAGGATTACATCGAGGATTGCAGCGTCTGCTGCCGGCCGATCCAATTCAACATCGGCCCGGGCGTGGACGGCCCCGAGGTGAGCGCGTCGCGCTCCGATTAGCGGCGGGTCACGGTTTTTTCTTGAATTTCCGCAGCACCAGCGCGACGCCGACAATCGCGAGCGCGCCGGCCCCGACAAGAAGCACAAAGTGCGCCGGCCGCAAGGCCAGCGCGTTTTCCAGCGTCATCACCAGAATGAACGCGTAGGCCGCTTCGGCGATGCCGATGGCCAGCAAGAACTTCACAAGCGAATAGTGGGCCCCGCCGAACAAATACCCCGGAACTTCCGACGGAACCATCAGGCAGAAAAGAAGGACTTTCCAAAACGTCATTTCGCTGGAGACGAAGCGCTGATACTTCTCGAGCTTGTGCTGATAACCAAGACGAACGATGAGGGGCGTGGCCAGCCGCCCGATTCCATAGGCGATCGCGGCCCCCAGCGTCCAGCCTCCCGCTAACAGAAAAAACGTTCCGGTTGTGCCCCAAACGAGCGTGGCCGGCGGAACGAAGACCGCGCTGGACGCGAAGGCCAGCATGGCCGAAACCGCCGCGAATAAAACGAACAAGATGGCGCCGCGCAGCGGGCGTTCCTGTGCGAACGCGATGGTCCAGGCCGCGGCCGCGTCGATCTGATTTTTGAAGGAAGACGAGATCAGCAGGAAAGCGAGAAAGACCGCCAGGATGCCCAATAATAACGCGCGCCGCGTGAGATGGAACGTGCCCAAAAAGGACCTATTTAGAAGAACGTCACGCCGACCATCGCCTTGCCGTACGCACCAGACAGATCGATGTCCGCGCTGGAGCCGTTGCCGGTGTTCTTCTGCTTGAGCTTGATCGATTGATAGCCCGCTTCGGCGCCCACCAGGAAACGTCCGAGGATCACGCCGGCTTCCAGGCCGCCCGAATAGCTCATGCGGTCGCCGTCGATCTGTTCGGCGATGTTGCCGCCGCTGCTGCTAAAGTCGACGTCGCCCCACGGATAGCCGATGGAGACGATCGGACCCGCGTAAACAAGAGTATCGATGATGCGCCAGTCGACCAGCAGGGAAAGATTGTTCACGTCGACGTCGAGATTCGAACCGTTTGAGCTGTCGCTCTGGCTCAGCCATTCGTGACGCACGCCCACGCCGATCGGCAGCACCGGCAAGTTGAAGAAAACGTCCGCGTGAAAGTTGTCGAAGTCCTCCGCTTTGACGCTGCTGCTGTTGATCGCGTTTACTTCTCTCTCAAGCGCGTCCGGGTCGGTCGAATTGATGCCCGCGCCGGCGCGCAATTCCAAAATGCCGCCCGCGTGCGCGGTCCCTGTGAGCGCCGTCGCCGCCAGCGCGGTCAACGCAAAAGCCATTAAGCGCAGTCGTTTGTTCATGTAGCCTCCTTGGATGTGGGGTGCCTGCCATTAAAGTCGCGTGATCATATTACCTGATGTCCTGCTTGAATTTACGCGCTGCCTGCTGGTAATTTCTGATCGCCGGCCGGCGTGAGATTCGGCTTCTAAAACGTGCTAATCTAAGCCCGCTATGGATAACAACCGGTTGGACGAAATTAAAAAAAAGCTCGAAAAAAACGCCTATTTCATTAATCCGCACAGCGACGCCAACGTAATTGACGACATCAAATATCTTTTGGTCGTGTACAAGATGAAGCAAGCTCCCGTCGCG
>CAZCJA010000045.1:0-18136 GCA_964499015.1 uncultured Elusimicrobia bacterium | reverse complement strand
CGGCACGGCCATGCTCGATATTCCGCTTTGTTATTTGTTCCTGGCGGCGATCGATAGCTTTCTTGACGACAACTATAAGCTCGGCGCTGTTGAGCTTTCTTTTTTTATCTGGTCAAAACCGTTCATGCCATTGCAATCGGCGCTGATCGCGCTGGTCTTGGTTTTATTCTGGCCGAGGGCAAAGCCAATCCTGAAAAAAAGCGCGGCTTACTTTATTGTCGCCGGCGTTCTCATCGCGGGGCCATTTCTCGTTAAGTCATTTCTTTACACGGGCACGCCGCTGTATCCGTTCGGGCCCGCGCGCACGGAAGCGCTGCAGAACAGTGCGCAGGCCCACATGGGTGCGCGCGACGCCTATGGCCAGGGCCGTTCGCTTCGCGCACTGGTAAAACATTTTTGGACGATTGCGGTGCCGTCGAATGGCGTCAACAACGAGTTTGATTATCCGTTAGGCCTGCCGTATCTCATCGCGTTCGGCCCGTTTCTATTTTTAATGTTCCGTGAGCTGCGCCGGGGACACCGGCCATTGACCGCATTTCTGGCGGGGTGGTGGTGGGTTGTTTGGTGGATGGGCAGCCAGCAAAGCCGGTGGCTGTATGTGCCGCTCGCGTTCATGTTTATTTTTGTCTTTTCTTTTGAGGCCGTGGCGGGTTCGCGCGCGGTATGGGCCTCACTCGTCGTCGCGCTGGCGTTAACGTCCGTTTCCGTGGTGCGTTCGCACAAGGCTGATTTTGGTCAATCACGCTGGAATGTCTTGCGGCCGATCGATAAAGAGTTGGCGCGTTTGACGCCGGCGGACGGGCCGGTTGCGTTAACGGACAAGGACGCAGCGTTCGCGCGCGTGGAAGTGGTGGTGACGCAGCCGAGCGGCGGTTGGATTTTGCCGCTTAATTAAGAAGAAGCGCGGCGAGCCGCACCGACGGGTCTGTTTCATGGCGCAGAATATTTTTAACCCGCTTAACGAGCTGCGGCCGCTTATCTTCGAGCACCGGCGGCAGGCTGCCAAACACCGCCAGTGCCTGCAGACGAACATCCGGGTTTCCGTCTCTCAGCCCTTTTAGCAGCAAATCTTCGCTCTTGTCAGACACCGCGTGCGGCAGCGCCGCCATCACGCGGCCGCGCGCCGTGGGCGTCGACGTAAAAACATCATTCAATAGACGTAATCCCGTTTCACCCATTCGTCCCAGCGCCACCGCCGCGGCTTCGCGCACGGCCCCTTTGTCGTGGAAAAGATACGGCACCAGCCGCGGCGCGTCGTCGGCCACGCCCAGTTGTCCCAGCACAAGTATCGCCAGCGCGGTTTCCGCGGAGGCGGTGCTGGGCAAAAGAGAGAAGAGGCCGTCGCGGACCCTTGTTTCGTACAGCCCCGTGGCCGAGAGCGCGCCATGAACGCGCTTTTGCGCAACCGCTCCGCCGAGGGCTAATTGGCGCGTGAATTCGCGCGCGCCGTTGGCGCCGATTGATTCAGTGATGTCTTTGGGAGCGGCTTTAAGAAAAGCGCTGCGCGCTTCCGCGTTCAGCGGGACGCAAGCCGCGAGCAGCGCAAATGCGTCCGCCACGCGCATGCGAGACAAGAGACTTTCAAGCTGTTTCCTTTCCGCGTCTTCTGCAGCGAGAAATTTTTGTGCGGAAGCGAGCACGGCGCGCGCGCCGGGCTCTTGTCCGGTGTCGCGGCTCAGTGCGGCGCCGAGCGCGCGCACGGCGGACAGGCGCAGGCGCGTGGAGGCCCCGTTAAAACTTTCGTCCACAAGAAAGGACAGCGCTTCGGCGGGAGGGAGCCGGCCCGCAAGCGAAAGGAGCACGCTTTTTTTCTGCGGCGGGGCCGCCGCGTAGGCGCTGCGGATCGCGCGCATTGCGGCCTCGCCGTAAGCGCTGATGACGATGCGCAGGCGGATCATTTGTTCGACGGCGGACGGCTCGAGCGCTTCGATAAGCGCGGCGGCGTTTTCGTCGGGTTGGCGCAAAAGCGCGTCTAAGGCTTGGCGCGGTGTGTCGTAATCCAGGCTGAAGGCGGCGGTAACGTCGAGCAAGTCGGCCGCTTTTTCCATGGGGGGCTTTTTTTCGGCGCCGGACAGGATCGCCTGGAGGTTAACGCTTTCGCGGGCGCGGGCGGTTTCCTGCGGCAATTCCGGCCAAACCGGCTTTTCCAAGTTGAGCTTGGTCCAGCGCGCCCCGCTAACGCGGCCGGTGCCCCACGGATTGCGCAGGCGGGTAACGCTCGCGCGCTCGTTCCATTCCACCGGCGCGTCCAGAAGAGTGCCGCTGCCCTCAATCACATGAAATGAATACGCGAACTCTTCGTTCATGAACCCGCCGCTGCCCAGATCCGGCAGTTTGAGGCGGTTTTCATTTCCGCTAATACGCCCAAACGATAATCCGCCGACCGCGGCCGCGCCGGCGCCCCATTCCGCCTGCACTTCGTTGCGGTCGCCGCGGATTTCAAACGAACCCGCCGCGCGGTCCCAGCCGTAACCGGGCCCCACGCCCCAATTCAGCACGCGGTTATCGTTTCCGTCCACGCGCAAATGCCCGAACGCGTAGTGGACGCCGCTGCCGAGGGAGTAGCGCCGTGCCTGGAGCGTCGAGCGGTTGCCGGTCAGCTGAAAAAGGCCGTGCGCATGCCAATAGCCGCAGCCTTGAGCGAAATAGCTGCCGGTGACGCGGACGTCGTCGCCCGACACGGAAGCGATGCCCACGCCGCCGCCCGCGTAGGCGCGCCGGCCAAAGCCCACGCCTTGGCACATGCTCACCGCGCCCTGCGGTTCGCGCGGATCCGGTTGGACCAATCCGCCGCGAAGTTCGGCGCGGTCGCCCGTGTGGCGGAAAATTCCGACGCCGCGAACAAAACCCGCCCCTTGTCCGCTGCGCGTGGCGGCATAGGTGGAGCCGCCGCCGTCCCCGCGCAAAAGCCCCGCGCCAAACGCGGCCGCGCCTTGAACATATCGGTCGCCGTTGAGGTGCGATTCGCCCGTCAAGAACAATCCGCCCACGCCGCCGATGCCGCAGCCTTGTGAAAAAGAACCGCTCGTGACCGTGTGGCGTCCGCCACGCGGCGCGTAAAAAAGACCGATTCCAAAAATGCCCGCGGCGAGTGTGGCCGGAGCGCTGGTCCGGTGATTGACGGTCACGCCCGTGCCCAAATCAATGATGACGCGGATCTGTTTCTCGCGCGCGGCCGCCGCTCCTTCGGCGTAGGTGTTATTTCCGCCGAGATCGATAATAAGCGCGGCCCGCTTTACGTCATCCGTGCTGTAAGTCGTATCGCCGGGCCCGCCGATCAGGCAGAGCCCGCTGCGCATCTTGATGCGCCGTACCGGCGGGCTGTTTGCCGGCGGTATTACGTTTTTCGAGGCCTTAATCGCGGCGTCCGCCGCCGCGGCAACAATCAGAGCGGCTTCGAGCATGTCCGTTTGTCGGTAGGATTTAAGCCCGTCGTACCGCTTTTTAATGCGGCGCGCGGAAATATCCTGCTGAATAACTCCCGTTTTTTCGTCGGGCCAATCCATGAGCTCAAGAAGTCCGCGGCGGTCCTGGGCGGAAATAGAATCCACCGCCTTGTTCAACAACGGTTGGGCGCGGCTCAACGCCGCGTCCAGGTTTTTGACCAGTGCTTCGAGAGTCGGCTGCGGCCAAAGTGTGGCATGAGAGACAGCCGGGCTCGTATCCACCAAGATGATATAAGCGGTTTGTAGAAGCTGGGCGCTGTGGCCCGATTCATTAACGGATGAAAGCCATTCGTTGGAAACGGCGGGAACGGTCAGCGGTTCTTTAAAAAAGCGTTCGACAGCGCGGATGGAATGGGGCACGTCCGGTGCGGGCAAAACCACGTCGGAGGGGTCAATCCGCAGGAGCCGCGGAGGAGCGGGGGCGTCGGCGCCAAAGGCCGGCCAGGCGCAAATGCAAAAAGTCACTAAAAAAATGGCATTACGTCCGCGGGACATGCTGGTATCATACATCCGAAACAAGCTGATTTTTAAGAGTGTTTTTCTCTCGACGTTCGGGAAAATAACTCTGGCAAAAAGAGCGGCGCTGAGGTAAATTTTCAAAAGGCACGCCTCGGAGGACAAGGAATGAAAATCTCTAAAAAATTGAACCATGGATTCACCATGATCGAACTCGTGCTCGGATTGACCATTCTGGTCACAATCATGGCCATCGGTTACAAGGCCTTGTTATCGATCAGTCGCCAACAAACCTCCGCCGCCAACAAAGCCGCCCGCCTGCAAATCGCCAATTCCGTACGCAACGCCGTGGTCGACTATTTCGGCAAACAGGAAGAAGTGCGCGATGGCACGCAAATCAAGTCTGTGACTGTGTTTGACCGCAGTGAAACGACAGGCCGATATTATTTGAAATACGATCCCGCCGACAAGGTTGCTGATGCCATCGAGAAAGATCATTTAACAATCAATAGAGATCGCAAAACAGAGACACCGGACTTTAGCACCTCAAAATTTAAGGTGACGGTGGACATCGACAATCCGGCCCCGCCGATTTTCGACCGCCGCGTTGTTGTCACGGTGCGTAACACGGAACAGGCCAAGGGCGGCCCCGGCTATGAAGAAGAATCATTCGAATATTTTTTGGTCAAACCTCGTCCCAGTATTTCCGGCGGATCCGTTACGCTCACTGTTCGCAATGGAAACGACGGCCCCGGCACGGATGACGACCCGGATGGCGTCAACGGCACCGCGTACGGCGCCGGTTTGCGCCGTATCACGGCAAGCATTATCGTTAAAGTCGGCGGCGTCCCCACGGGAGAAGTGCGTCAAGCGCGCTCCAGCGCGGATGGGCAAATCCGCATTTATGGGCTTCCGTTGGACGAAGTATTGGAAGTGACGCTGGATGGGTCGAACCGCGGTGAGTTGATCCCTTACTATTCCCGAAACTGTTATCTCAACAAATTTCCCGACGTGCCGAACAACACCACGCTCAATTCCACGGAAGTGAACTCCTGCCAAGGCGACCCCTCATCTGTTTGGTTTTCGAATTTTACGCGCACAATTAAATTTACCTCCAGCGCCGACGTGGTTTTGGAAGATCAATATCTTTGGCCGTACGCGCGCGTCACTGGCGCGGCGATCGACTACGATTCCGGGGCACCGATCCGAGATGTGGGCATGCATCTCGTGCCGGTCCACGTTGAAATACCATCGGTGGAAACGTTCACGACCGCCTATATTCAAAAAACGAAGGGCGATGGCACGTATTCGTTCAATCTTGTGCCGGGATTTTATTATCGGGCCAGCTACGGCAGCGTTGCCGAGAACTATTACACGGGCGCCGGCCATGAAACGCCCATTCACGATCCCGACCGCCGCGCTTTGCCGCACGGGGTACCGAATACGGACCGTAATAACGATTCGCTCGATACGCACCCGTATGGATTGGTCGATTCCGTCGGAACGTCACACCCGGCGAAATACCCGGCCGTCGTTTTGCCCAATGAAACAGACATTGCGCGGCTGAATCCGGCTCCGGCAAATCCGGCACAGTCGGATTATCCCACCTGTTTTTTCCTGCGCCCTGGCGTCAGTTATTCGCGCAACACAGGGCGCGCCAACAATCCGTTAAACACATTTCTGCGTCTTCGTCCCATTGGCGATTACAAAGCCACATTGCGTTTGGCCCAATGGGACAATACGCTGGCCCGATTTGAGTCAGCGGCGGTTCAAACCCCGTTAACGACGTATGCGGGCGATCTTATCCTGAACGTGTTCAATAATATGCGCAAGTCTTACATGACGGATGAGGCGATTTACACCTCTGTCGATGCCCCGCACGTTAACGCCGATGGAACCTATATCGGCAATCGTATGTACCCGAAGATCACGGGCTTTGAAAGCTTGACGGACGGAGAAGGGGTTATTGCCAGCGGCCGCTTGAGTGCCTCGGGCCCATCCATGTTCGGGGACGTGCCGTTTATGGGCGCCAGCTTCTTTAATGGCGACTATGGTGTTCTTGAGGCAACCCAATTCCGTTTCAGCTCATATTTATTGCCTTTTCCATCCGGCTGGGTGGGACCCTTGACCCCGATTCTCATTATGACCAACCAGGCGAACCTCGCACAGCAACTGTACGTTTTCTGGCACGGCATACCCGACTTCAACGATCCCGCGCTTGATGCGCCCAACGGCCGTGCGGATGGTGTTCTGTTCACGGTCAATCCCAGCCGTGCGTTTCAAGACGAAACCTTTTGGCCGACCTGGTGGCCTTATGCGACAACCAGCCCAACGCCGTTCCCGCCGTGGCAGCGGCAAACAGTCATTGCGGGGCAAACCGGTATTGATAACTCATTCACAGATAATGCCGTGCACCCCTATGCGTGGTTCCGCAAGGCTATGCGGGCCGACTTAAATGGTCCCAACCCCGCGGCATCCCCTTCACCCTTGCCTCTTCATGTGTTGCCGCTGACTCAACTTGCCACGGTGCGCGGTAGGATTATTAACCCCGATGGCACGCCTTTCTTTGTTAGCGGGCTGGAAACAACTCCTCTGAAATTATCCACATGGGGCGTGGAATACGTGCCCGACAGCAACCCGGCCGCGGCAACGCAAAGCTTTGTTAACTTCAACTACGACAATGCGTTCTCCGTCCCGCAGCCCGCGGCGTCCCCGAGTCCGCTGCATTCGTATGAAATCTCGCGTGTCATTCCAACGATGGAAACGCTGAGCATCGCTCGCGGCAATGGGCGCCAAATAATCGCTACGTTGGCGCAAGAAGCCAGTGTTTATGCCGTCAGCTCTTACAATCTCGGCCGTTTTTACAAGAAGATGCGCCGTGCGACGGGCACGCCGGAGTTTTATTTTGACTTGGCCGGTATGGCTGAAGTATCAATCGGCGGCGGTCCGGATATTTATTTAACGAATGCGGCGCGCGCGATTATTCCTTCGAGCACCGGTTTTACCCCAGGGCCGTCTGTGACCTATGAAGATGGGATTGGCTCCGGCATTTTCTATGACGGTCCTCACCACCGCATTACGTTGAACCAGGTTTACCGCGGGGAATCCAAACTGTTCCAGGCCAAAGCCGGGCAGGCTACGCAGAATGCCGATACAGACATCATTATGGATCCCGTGAACACCACGACGGAGCTTCCTCCAACGCTGTACGTGCGCATGGGAACCACTTCCCGTTGGATTGACGCCCGCGCCCCCGACGCCGGTTTGTTGGGTGTGCCCAGCATTCATTGTGCCGGCGCACCGGGCAATCCCACATGCGACTGGTTCCCGGATGCCGTTGCGCTTGGATCTCCTTTTTACGGTTCCAGTGACAATGTGATCATGTACAGGCGGTGGCAGTTCGGCACCGTGCGCGTCACCGTGACCCATCTGGGTGCGCCGGTTGTGGGCAAGCCGGTCAGCATGTTTACCTCGTCGTTGCGCAAATACCGTTTGCCTGTAAATAATGGGAACTTTTGGGAGTTAAAATGCACCGCGCTTACGGACTCAAGCGGAGTGGTGGATTTTACGAGCATTAACCCGGCCGATTGCACGAACGCGGGCCACCCCGCCACCGCGTTTGAAATCAAGACATTCGATGGGTTTGCCACTAACTTAGCCCCGGTTGATGCCAATGACAGCGGGGTTAAGAACGTGCATTTTGAGATTGAAAACATCAGCGGGCAAGCCAATCCGTGCCCGCCTGGCAGTTTGTCGACGTGCGCGTATGACGGCGCAAATAATCACCATATAATCCAAACGTTTGATTTTGTGCCGTTGCCGAGCGTCGCCCCAGCTTCCCCGACCGGAGGATTGTGATTCGATCTTCTCGTCGCGGCGTTACCTTTGTCGAGATGGTGGTGGCCATTGGCATCATCGGAATGTTCAGCTACCTGCTCCCCATTCTGTTCAAACTTTTTAACAACTTGGCCTATTTGCAGCAAAAAAGCCTGATGCAAAAAGAAGCCAAAGCGGTGATGTGGCAAATGTCGCACGAGATGCAAGGCGCCGTCAAAGTCATCATTAATCCGGCGGACGGATGTTTTCAGAACAATCCGGGTGATTGCATGCAAATGTACGTGTACGACTTCGACCGGTATCAGGGCAACGGAACCTATTCCACGGCCGATATGTACGTTCGCGCCGTATCAATAGGCATGTTGGTCGATAACTATGTGCGCATCTATTATGAGGTTGTGCAAGAAAGCGCGGGCAACGATTACAATATGAACGGCAGAATTGACCCCCAGCCTTACCTGCTCAAATCAACAATTTGGAGCTACTCTATCCCGAATAGAGGTATTCCCAGCTATGTAAATAATCGCCCCGGGTTTCATAGCGTCACTGTTAATAAGGTGTCCTATCAGGAAAAACGCGAATGGTTTTTGGCAGGGAGACTTGTGCGCAGCAACGCCGCGGGAACGGTGGCAAAAACATTCGAAAGATACGGCATTCCCGCCAGCGAACAGCTGATTCGCGTGACGTTAAAATTAAAATCCAGCTTCGACCGCCCCAATGAGCCGCCCCGGAACTTTTCAGCGCTGTTGAACATGGAAGGTGTGCCGGACGGGCAGCTGCCCACTTTATGACGCGAAAAACAAAAAATAACGCCGGTTTTGTCACCGCGCTGGCCGTTTCCGTGGCGCTGGCCGTCCTTATCTTCTTCGGCGGCCTTTACCACGTCATCTCCAACAGCACGCGCGAAAATATTGTCATTGATTTGCGCGATCAAAGCACGTCCGTGGCCAATTCCGCCGTTCAACAAGTCATTAACATCATTCGCGCCAATCCCAATCTGGCCGATTTGGACAGCAAAATGGTGGACACGGACGATAATCCTTTGCCCAACCCGCCGGCCAATGGACTTCCCGATTCAAATGGGTTTTTCGATGTTTACCACCGTTCCGCGATGAAGGACTTGCGTGAAGACGATGACGACCTCATCGGGCGTTATTTTGCCAAGGCGAAAAAAATTAACGTCGACATCGGCGCATGGAACAACAGCACCAATAAAATATTTCTGGGTGAAAACAACCTGCCCGTTTCCGGCGAAATTTTCATGATCGTCGCCGAAGGCCGGGCGGTGAACAAAAAAGGCGTGGAACAACCTCCATCAACGTCGTATGCGTTTGTGACGTTAAGCAATGTGGGCGATTATTTCTGCGCCGTTCGCGGTCAGCTGACGGTTTTGGCCGGCGCCAAGCTGGGAACGGGAAAAATTTACGGCCGCAACCTCGTTTTTGATTCCGCGATGGCGGGGCCTGCCGTGGCCGGTCCGGCCGACGCGGTGGCGGTCATGGGCGAGGCCAATTACGACGTGGAAGCCAGCCCGATCGATTGGCCCGATGTTCCGGCCGGCGGCCTGGACGATCGTGCCGGCCGGGTGTACATTGCTGGCCCTCCTGAGCCCAGCAGGATAGTTGTTAGCGGGGATACGAGTTATGGTTACCGGCCGAAACAGTTGCAGTCGCCGTTGGTGTTCCCGAGCATCAATGAGCAAATCGATTTTTATCGTGAAACGATTCACAGCTCGCAGTGGGCGGATGTATTGCCGGATGAAGGTGCCGCGACCTGCTCATTTGACGGGGTTACGATTCGGCCGCCGAGCGTCTACACGGAGAACAGCTATCCCAAAACCAACAATAACAAAGACCACGTATTTTATTGCGACGGGACCGGCGGCGTTTTTATCAGAAATGTCGATATCGACGGTCAAGTCATCATAGTGGCTAAAGGGCCGGTGCGTATTGGTGGGGACATTAGAATTCCCGACACGGCCGCGCCGCTGTCGGGACGAGACGGAACGTATACCAACCCGCCCGATTTGGGCCCGGGTGATTGCACAACCTGCCCCAATACGCCCACCGGCGTCCCCTCGCGAGCCAATCAATTGGTCGTCTATGCGGGCGCGGGCGTGGTGATTGATAAAAATTGGTGCGACGGCGGCAATAACCATTTGGAACTGCAGGGTCTGCTGATCATCTCTCCTGATGCGGGCCTGGTTTACGATCCCACGGCTGGCGCTGGCGATTGCGTGAGCTATACCAGCTATTCCCTCGATTTCCAAGGAGCGATGTATTTGTCCGACCAGCCGACGTTGGGGGATGTTTTCACGAAACCTGAAAGCGCCGCTCCGGATAGCGGGCGGAAATACCGTTATCTTGAGACTCTGCAATCGGATCCGCCGCCGGTCCGGCAATCCTTCACGATCCATCGGCAGTTCACCATCCGCCGGCCATCGCCCGTCGCATCTCCGACTCCCTATTAATTTCAGACCCTTGCAGGGGGGGCATTTGGGCCCTAGACTCTTTCTATGAGCGAGAGCCGTCCTTCCGCCGGAACCGTCCTGCTTGTTGAAGACGACGTCGACGTTATTAGCGTCGCCGAAACGCTTTACCGGGACCAGAATTTCAATGTCGTCGTCGCCAAAACCGCCAAAGACGCTTTCGCCGCCATTTTTAAATCCCCGCCGGACTTGATCGTTCTCGACATCAACCTGCCCGACTTGGACGGCTTCCACGTCGCCCAGGAACTCAAGCGCAACATGATGCTGCGCCACATTCCGGTGATTCTTCTTTCAGGCCGCGCGGATTTCATCGAGAAAATGCGCAGCATGGATGTGGCCGTCGATGAATATTTGGTTAAGCCGTTCGACGTTCAGGAAATGATTTTGCGCTCCAAGCTCGTTCTCGAACGCTCGCGCACCAACTTGGATGCCAACCCGCTCACGCGCTTGCCGGGCAACCAGGCGATCGTGGAAGCCATCAAAGCCCGCATCGGCAAGAAAAAGCCGTACGCGGTCGGCTACGCCGACCTGAACAACTTTAAGGCCTACAACGACAAATACGGCTTCAGCCAAGGCGACAAGATGATCATGCTCGCCGCCAAAACGATCGTGAACAGCGTGCAGAAATTTAGCCCCAAGGACTCCTTCGCCGGCCACATCGGAGGCGACGATTTCATATTCATTTGCGGCTACGACCAGGCCAATGAGATTTGCCAAATGATCACCTCCGAATTCGACAAGGGCGTGCCCGCGTTCTATTCGGAAGAGGATCAGAAAAACGGCTACATTGTCGTGGAAGACCGTCGCGGCGTCGAATCGAAGTTCCCGTTCGTTTCAATCGCGATCGGCATGGTGTCCGATGAAGGCGAAAAATTCACCAACATCGGCCAGATCAACCATTCGCTGACGCAGCTGAAAAAATACGCCAAGTCGTTCCAGGGCAGCGCGGTGGTGCGCGACCGCCGCACCCTCGCCGCCTCCATGGCCGAATTCACCTGGGGCCCGGGTTCGGTCGAAGGCGGAACCTCCAAAGTTTTGGCCAGCATCACCGCGGCGCTTAACTCGTACATGCCCAGCCAGCTTTCCGACATCATCAATAAAAAACAGGTTTCGGTCCTCTTCCAGCCCGTCATTGAGATGAAGGGAGATTTGGTGGTGGGACACGAAGGGCTCATCCGCGGCCCCGCGGGAACGCCGCTTGAATATCCCGACGCGCTGTTCCAGACCGCGCGCACCTCGGGGAAAGTGGTCGATCTGGATTTGTTGTGCATTAATTCGGTGGTCAACGCCGCCCAGGAATTCCGCAAAGGAATGAAATTGTTCGTAAATGTTTATCCCGAAACCCTGCTCGATGCGGAAGAACGCTTTAAAAAGATTTTGATCGACCAGCGCGCGCGCAACCTCGAGCTGGTGTTTGAGCTTTCCGGCTCGCACCGCGCCTCCGATGCTTCTGATCTGTTCATCACGCTGCGCAAAATGAAGGAACAGGGCCTGAAGATCTGCATCGACGGATCGGTGATACTTTCCGGCCACGGCCTGCGTTTCTTGCCGGAACTCCGGCCGAATTACATCAAGCTGAACATGATGCTGTACAAGGACATGACCCACGACGTGGAACGCCGACGCGAGTTCGGTGACACGGTCCGCCTCATTCGCCAAGTGGGTTCTGAGGCCATCTGCACCAAACTTGAGTCCCGGGCCGATTCCATTATCGCCATCACCGAAGGCGTCACTCTCGGACAAGGATTTTTGTTCGCCAGCCCCGCGCTTCCTCCGTCCGCCCTTCCGCTCAAATAAAATTCCTCCCCGTGTTTTGCAACGGGGAGGCTAGGTGGGGTTACCCCTCCTAACCTCCCCACTGTACGACGTGGGGAGGAATACGCTATAAATCACACGTGAAAAAAGATTTCTCCTATCACTTTATTGATAACGACGGCACCTTTGAGGCGGCGCATCCGACCGCTTCGCACCGTCTGTATTTGCCGCTCGTTAACGAAGCGGGCTTCTTGGCCGCGGTCGCGCCCGATATGGTCGGAACGGCCACGCTCGACCAACATTCCTTCTTAACGCCGCCGCTCATCACCGAAGACCTGCATCAATCCCGCTCGTCGTACAATTTCTGGCTCTCCATTAAAGGACACGCGCCGTGGTCGGTCACGGGCCGCTCCGCCTGGCAGCGCGCCGCCACGGACGAGACCGGCGCGCTCACGGCGGGCCTGCTCTGGCAGAACACCGCGCGCGCCAGTAAGAAGCGCGGCATTTCCGCCTCCGTGTTCACCTATGTTCCCGCGTTGAACGAAACGTTCCAGGTAATGATCGTTGAGGTTAAGAACACCTCGAAGAAACCTGTTCAATTTACCGCCACCGCGGCGATCCCGCTCTATGGACGTTCCGCCGACAACATTCGCGATCACCGCCATGTCACGTCCCTTCTCAACCGTGTTTTCATCGAACCGCACGGCGTCTCGCTGAAACCCACGATGTCGTTCAACGAGCGCGGCCATCAAATTAACGGCATCTCCTATTACGTGGTTGGCATGAACGAGGCCGGCCACGCGCCGGTTGGAGTTTTCCCGACGTTGGAATCTTTTGTCGGCGACGGCGGCGATCTGGAAAAACCGCAGGCGCTGATTGAAGAGTGGAAGCCGGCCAAAGTCGCGATGAAGGACCATCAAGGCCAGGAAGCGCTCGGCGGCCTTCAGTTCCGGTCAACCACGCTTAAGCCCAATCAATCAACCATTTTCCTTCTGCTTCTTGGTATCGACAAAAGCGGCAAAACCGACCACACCGATTTGATCAAGAAGTACGGCCATCAAGACACCATGTGCACGATGACCTCGGACACGCAGGCGTTCTGGAAAACCAACGCCGACCGCATCAAGTTTGAAACCGGCGACGCCCAATTCAACAACTGGATGATGTGGGTCAAAACCCAGCCGACGCTGCGCAAATTATTCGGCAATTCCTTCCTGCCCGATTTCGATTACGGCCGCGGCGGCCGCGGCTGGCGCGATTTGTGGCAGGACTGTTTGGCGCTTCTTCTTTCGGACCCGGCCCGTGTGCGCCAAGACATGCTCAACAATTTCGGCGGCGTCCGTGTCGACGGTTCCAACGCCACGATCATCGTGCGTAAAGAAAAGGGCGTCGAGTTCATCGCCGACCGCAATAACATTTCACGCGTGTGGATGGACCACGGCCTGTGGCCGCTGTTCACAACCCAGCTTTATCTGCATCAAACCGGCGATTGGGGCTTCTTAAGCGAAGAAGCGCCGTATTTCGATGCGGGCAGCAGCCGCGGCAAAATTTTTGAACACATGCTTCTGCAAACTATCGCCCCGTTTTTCGACGTCGGCGCGCACAATAACATTCGCCTCTTGGACGCCGACTGGAACGACGGTCTCGATATGGCGCACGACAAGGGCGAAAGCGTGGCCTTCACGGCGTTCTTCGCCGGCAACTTGGAGAGTCTCGCGCAAATGCTCGAGCTGGCTCAGCACAAGGCGGGCTGGACTGACGTGAAGATCGCCAAGGAAATGATGCCTCTCTTGGACACGCTGAACGATAAAGTGGATTACGCCAGCGTGGCCGCAAAATTGAAGCGCCGCGACCAATTCCGCGCGGGCCTGAAAAAAGGGTTTTCCGGCGACCGTGTTTCCGTTTCCGTTGATAAATTACGCGCCGACCTGCGCGCCAAGGCGGCGTGGATCAAAGACCATTTGAACAAGAGCGAGTGGATCGAGCACGGCGGCAACGGCTGGTTTAACGGCTACTACGACAACAACGGCCGCCGCGTCGAAGGCCCGAGCCCGGCGTCGGCCACGCGCATGACGCTGACAGGGCAAGTGTTTCCAATTATGGCGGGCATCGCCAATGAGCCGCGCACCAAAGCCATCGTTAGAGCCGTGAACGCCCACCTTTTGGATAGGAAGCTCGGCGGCATTCGTTTGAATACCGATTTTGTCGGACCGCAGCCGTCTTTGGGCCGCGCCTTTTCCTTTTCCTACGGCGACAAAGAGAACGGCGCGGTGTTCAGTCACATGGTGGTGATGTACGCCAACGCGCTGTATCGCCGCGGTTTTGCGGAAGAAGGGTTCCAGGCGCTGTCGTCGTTGTACACGATGGCCATGAACACGGAAAAGAGCCGGATTTTCCCGGGACTCCCCGAATATTTCAACGGAAGCGGCCGCGGACTTTATTGTTATTTGACTGGATCGGCGAGCTGGTACGTGTACACTCTCTTAACGCAGGTTTTCGGCGTGCGCGGGGAAGCGGGTGACCTTTTGATTCATCCGCAGCTGGTGCCCGCGCAGTTCGACCGCAAAGGCCAGGCCTCGGTTGAATTCTTCTTCGCCGGAAGCCGCGTGAAGGTGCGTTTCATCAACGCGAAAAAACGCGCGCCCAGCGATTGGAAGATCGGGCTCGTGAAAAGCGGCGGTCACACCGTGCCGCTCGTGCGGCGCACCGACAGGGAGGTTCTCATTTCGCGTTCCTTTATTTCCAAAATGAAGGCGGGCGAAATCGACGTTGAGTTGGCATGACCCCGTACCGCTGGTTTAAAAAGTTTTTTAAAGACGGACATTACTGGGAGAACCTCGCTTTTTTCCGCGGGGTATCGCTGTTCCACGGCCTGCGCACCCGGGATCTCGGCCGCGTGATGCAGGCCCTGCAAAAGCGCGCCTACCACGCCGGCGAAGTCCTCTTTGCCGAAGGCCAGCCGGGAAAAGCGGTGTACATCATCCAGTCGGGTAAAGTGCGGCTGACGCGCGGCACGGCCAAGGGCGAGCGCAATCTGGCGGAACTGGGGACGGGGCAGATTTTCGGCGAAATGGCGCTTCTGGAAAACGAGCCGCGTACCGCCGGCGCTATCATGATCGAAGACGGCGACATCTATTTGCTGTACACGGCCACGCTGGAATCCCTTATTAAAGTTTATCCATCCATCGGCACGACGCTCATGCGCAATTTGGCGGTGATGCTCTCCGGCCTTGTGCGCAAAGCCAACCTCGAACTCGACGGAAAGAACTGATGGCCGTCGTTCCGTTCATCCTCGGTTTTGCCATCGCTTATTTATTGAAACCCCTCGTTGACAGGATGACCGCCGTCGGCCTGCGCCGCGACCGCGTGGTGGTGGTTTTGTATGTGGTGTTTGTCGGCGGCGGACTGTGCCTGTTCTTGTGGATGCTGCCCACTTTGATCCACGAGGTATACAAGATCATCGGCGACTCGGTGACGTACACCAGCACGATAAACCAGGTGATCGACGGCATTAACGCCGCGCTGCATAAGTTTCTAAAACCCGTTTTTGGCGCCAAAGCCGCCGATTTCGGCCTCAGCTTCCGGGCCGATCACGCGGTCACGAAAATTTTGGAGAGCGCTCAGGACAACCTGATGAATTTGGCGCAGATCGCCATGTGGATCGTGATCATCCCGTTCGTGAGTTTTTTCGCGCTGTCGCAGGGAAAGCAATGGATCGATAAGCTGTTCGATTGGACGCCGAGCCGACACGTGGAAAGCCTTTTGGGTCTGATGGCGGAACTCAATGCGCGCTTGGGCGATTACCTGCGCGGCGTGATGATGGAGTCGATGATAGTCGGTTTTGTGACGATGATCGGGCTGTATCTGCTGGGTGTGGAAGGCGCGGTCTTGTATGGGCTCCTCACGGGGTTCGTTAATGTCGTTCCCTTCATGGGCCCGCTGATCGGCGGGAGTTTGGCCATTCTGGCGGCGATTATCCAGGGCAAGTCGGCCGTCATTTTATTAGGGATTTTTTTGCTGTTCGTACTTGTTAGACTTATCGACGACTTCGTGTTGATCCCGTTTATCGTCGGCAACAGCGTTAAGCTCCACCCGCTGCTTATTCTCTTCTCCATCTTGGTCGGCGTGGAGTGGCTCGGCTTTATCGGGCTCGTGTTCGCCGTGCCGATAACGGTGGTCATCAAAGTCATATTGACGCTATTTTTGAAATCACAGCGCGACAATCTGGCGCTTCGGCACCAGAGCGCGCTAACTTAGGGGGACAACGTATGTGTCAAGCCGCCGTACTTCTCGTGTTGTTGGCCGTTGGTTATTGGGTTCTCACGCTCTCTCAAACGCAGCAAAAACCGCTTAACATTGTCGGGCGCATTCTCGGCGTCATCATTTTATTGGGCGCGCTCGGTGGATTGATCTGCGGAGCCATGTGCACCGTCCGCGGCGGTTCCTGCGGAAGCTCGATGTGCGCTTCCTCCGGTAAAGCGGCCTGCGGCATGAAAGCCGGATGCGACAAACCGTGCGGCGCCGGTAAAGCCGGATGCCCGATGATGGACAAGGCCGCCGCTGCCCCGGCTGCCGAAGCCCCCGCAAAAAAATAGGAGTTTAACGTGGACGAGCAGCCGAAGATTACAGACATAGAAGGCGTTAAGAAACGTGTGGAAGCCGCGCTGGACAAGGTGCGGCCCGCACTTCAAGCCGACGGCGGCGACGCCGAAATTGTGGAGATCACGCCGGAAGGCATGGTCATTCTGCAGTTGGTCGGCGCCTGCGGCGGCTGCGCCATGTCCCAAATGACGCTCAAACAAGGGATCGAGCGCATCATCAAGATGGAAGTCCCCGAAATCGTTTCCGTCGAAGCGATGCAGACAATCTAATGGCCACCACGGACGAGATCCGCCGCGCCCTTTCCACCGTTGAGGAGCCAGAGCTCCACAAAGACATCGTGTCTTTGGGGATGGTCAAGGAAATCTCTCAGGAAAACGGCGCGGTGAGTCTCGTCGTGGAGCTGACCACGCCGGCCTGCCCGATGAAAGACGAGCTCGAGAACCGCATTAAGAAAGCCGTGGGCGCTTTGTCAGGTATCGCCAATATTAAAGTCGAATTCACCTCGCGCGTGGCCGCGGCCCGGCCCGTGACGGGCAAGATGGAAATCGAGGGTGTGCGCAACGTGCTTGCGGTATACGCCTGCAAAGGCGGCGTGGGCAAATCCACGGTCGCTTCCAATTTGGCCGCGGCGCTCGCCGCTCGCGGCGCCAAAGTCGGCCTGCTCGACGCCGATATTTACGGCCCAAACATCCCCATCATGATGGGCGTTCACGACCGCCCGCAGGCCGCCCATGACAATAAAATCGCCCCGCTGATGGCGCATGGCGTGAAACTCATGTCGCTTGGATTTTTGACGGACGCCAACACGCCGATGATTTGGCGCGGCCCCATGGTGCACGGCGCCGTGCAGCAGCTGCTGCGCGAAACCGCCTGGGACGACTTGGACTATTTGGTGGTCGACCTCCCACCGGGTACGGGTGACGCTCAGTTAACCCTCGTGCAATCGGTTCCATTGGCCGGCGTGGTCATCGTCTCCACGCCGCAGGCTGTCTGTCTCACCGACGGCGTCAAGGGAATCGAAATGTTCCGCAAATTAAAAGTGCCGATTCTGGGGCTTATTGAGAACATGTCCGGCTTTGAATGCCCCGAATGTCACCACACCACCGATATTTTCACCAAAGGCGGCGGCTCCAAAGAGGCCGAGAAGTTTGAAATCCCGTTTTTGGGCGCCATTCCCATCGATCCGCGCATCGTCACCGGCGGCGACACCGGCAAGCCCATTGTTGTCGGCCAGCCCAATTCCGCCACCGCCAAGATTTTTATGGACATCGCCGGCCGCGTGGCCGCGAACATCTCCATTCAGCAGCATTTGCCCGAGGAAGCCGCCGCAAAATAAAGCCACAATCTCCTTGAAGCGGGCGGAGTCTCATGGTAATTTTGATTTGTAAATCCGGTGTATTTCATAGGGGAGGACTCAAATGAATAAGGTATTTATCGCGGCATTCATGGGCCTATTTTTGGCGGCGTGCGGAGGCGGCAAAAACTCCTACGTGAAGAAAGGCGAGATCAGCCAGACGCTTGCCCAGGAAGCCGTGCAGAAGAGATTCATCGA
>CAZCJA010000044.1:0-18888 GCA_964499015.1 uncultured Elusimicrobia bacterium | reverse complement strand
GCTGGCGGCACCCGGTGTGTACACCGGCGTTTTCCACCACGACGGCCAACCCTCAAAGTTTAAGCTAATCGTTATCCGCTAATTACTGCTGCTGTTGTTGTTGCTGTTGTTGCTGTTGTTGCTGTTGTTGCTGTTGCTGCTGCTGCTGTTGTTGCTGGCACGATTTCCCATCGTTGTAAATACGCCCGCATTGCTGTCCGCACGATCCGCGCGCGCCTGTTTCCCATCCTTGATCCTCACAGCGCTTTTTACAATCCATGCATTCCTGCTGTGTGGCAAAGGCCGCCCCGCTAAATAGCGCCAGCACACCCGCCACCACAATAATTTTTCTTGTCAGACGCATCACGCCCTCCCTCTTCGCCGCTCTATTGTTGTTGCTGCTGTTGTTGCTGCTGCATTTGCTGCTGTTGCTGCTGCTGTTTTTGCTTTTGCTGCTGTTGTTTCTGGGGCCGCTGGTACGCATTGCAGCTATCAAAATCATTTGAACATTGATCGTAACAGTCGCTCCGATCGTCGCCATGAAGGGGCTCGAAGTTGTCATTGCATTGGGCCAATTTACCCACACAACAGTCGTAACGCTCGATGCTTCCGGCTTCGGTATTGGAACAAGGCCGCGGCGGCGTCGGCGTCCAATAGGCATAAGCGGACGTTTCCGCCAACAAGCCAAAAACAGCCACCAACAGTGTTAAACGCATAATTTTCCCCCCGATTTATCGTGTGCACGTCCGTTGCTTTAGTGTTGCTTGGGGCAGATTAAGTTCTCCTGTAGATCGGATTATTTTCAGCCAAAGCGGATTTTGACGCGTATTTAAGAGGAGATTCGCCCGGAGAAAATGTTTATGAGTCGTTTACCAGTCGTTAAACCAACCTTAAGACGTCTTCTGTAGACTAAAAAGATGAAATATTTCGGCTTGCTCGCTTTGGCAGTGCTGTTTTCCGCCCGCACGGTTTTTGCCGCCTGCACGATTAGCGCGACGCCAATGACGCACACGTGGCCGGAAGGGGCCGGCACGCTGCCGATCACCTACACGCGCAGCGGCGACAGCGCCGGCCAGACCTGCATTCAAATCAGCGCCGATGCCGCACATACCA
This sequence comes from uncultured Elusimicrobia bacterium, assembly GCA_964499015.1. Taxonomy (GTDB): domain Bacteria; phylum Elusimicrobiota; class Elusimicrobia; order F11; family F11; genus CAZCJA01. Next base: position 17,796 of record CAZCJA010000044.1, on the reverse strand, counting down.
CCGCCACGTCGCTCCAGGACTACTACCTCGGCACCGGGCAGATTTGCTGGCAGAACGGCGATATGGACCCCAAGATCCGCAACATCGTTTTTTACACCGACGACAAACCCGAAGGCACGGAGATTTTGACCGCCAACATTCAGGCCATTTCAGGCGCGTGCACGGCGCCAGCGCAGCCGATCCGCGTGACCATTGCCGACGACGATTACCCATCGCTTTTGGGCGACTACGATAAAGACTGCGACGTTGACGGCGCCGATCTCATGAAATGGCAGCGCGAACTTGGCTCGACCGCCGAGCCGTACACGGGATCCGACGGCAGCGGCAACGGAATCATCGACAGCGCCGATAGAAATGTTTGGTCGGCGCAATTCGGCAAGGGATGCATCAAGGGCGACATGGATTTCAACCGCCTGATCGACAACGACGATTGGCTGGTTTTTTCCCAGGCGATGACTCAGCCCGAACAATATGAGAAACGTTACGGCTATTCCCCGGTTTTCGCCGGCGATTTCAACAACGACAACAAAGTGACCAACGCCGATTACACGGGCTTTGGTGCGGTGCAGGCCAAGCGCCCCACGGTGAACGCGGGCCCGGACAAGCTACTGCGCCTTCCCCACGGTTTATCAATCGATTTAAACGGGTCGGCGATAAGCAACTCCGGATCGAACCAACCCCTCGTTGCGGAATGGACCTTGTTTCGCGGCGATGTCGCGCCGGTCATTGCCAGTCCCGCGAATTTTTCTACGAAGATAGATTTTAAAAGCATCGGCTATTACGTGCTGCGCCTAACGGTGCGCGATGACATTTACGTCGGATATGACGACGCGGTCGTGGACGTTCAATACACGCTGCTTCAAGGGGATTACGACGGAGACTGCGATGTGGACGGTTCCGACTTCATGAAATGGCAGCAGCAGCTGGGCAACACGGTGGTGCCGCACAGCGCCACGGACGGCAACGGCGACGGCGTAATCAACAGCGGCGACAGGGAGATTTGGAGTTTGCAATTCGGCAAGACATGCCCACCGCTTCCTTTGCCGGTCCTTCCCGGCGATTTCGACGGCAACTGCCATGTTGACGGCGCGGACATGCTGAAATGGCAAAGAGAATTGGGCAATTATGTGAATCGCTACGACGGGTCGGACGCCAGCGGCAACGGATTCATCGATAGCGCCGACCGCGCCATCTGGAGCGAGCGCTTCGGCGAGTCCTGCCCGGCGGCCGCGGAAGCTCCCGTTGCCGCGCTGATGGCCGAGGAAACGGTGACGGTGAGCAAGGCCAAGTTTTACCCGTCGCGCAATGAAATGGGCCGCATCGAATTTACGCTGAACAAGCCCACGGCCGTGCGCATCCTCATTCAGGACCGCCGCGGCTATCAAGTGGCGGAGTTGATGAACAGCACGCTTTCCGCCGGCAGCCATGGCGTCGATTGGAACGGCGCCGGCGTCGCGGCCGGAATGTACTCCGGGATCCTCTATAAAGACGGCCACCCCACCCGCTTCAAATTCGTCGTCATTAAGTAATTAGAACAGCCTTCCTGTTTCCATAAATCCCAACGCCAGCGGGCCAAACAAAATAATAAAGATCGTCGGCAGGATGAAAAACACCAGCGGAAACAAGAGCCGCAAGGACGCCGTTTGCGCGCGCCTCTCCAGCGCCATCAGCGCCGACGCACGCAGACGCCGCGATTGATCCAAAAGAATTCCTTCCAGCGGCGTGCCGTGCTTTAGCGAATGGGTAAGCAGCGCTAAAGCGCCCGACAAACGCTCGTCATCCAGCCGAGCCGTGAGCGCCGCGATCGCATCGGCGCGCGGCCGTCCCAATGAAAAATCATTGGCTGTCTGCAGCAGTTCGGCTTTCAGCGGTCCCGAGGACAAAAAACGGAGCGCTTCTTCCCAGGCGCGGGCCAGCGTAAAACCCGACGATAAGCCCAGGGCCAAAAGCTCGAGGAAATCCGGGAACTCCTTGAACCGCCGCCACCGGTCGGCGCTCCGCCTTAACAAACGGCTCAAACGGTTTTCGACGCCGCCGGCGAAATAACGGCGGGCGCGTGCTTCTTCCCATTGGGCGAAAACAAACCATACGGCGCAACCCGCCGCCGCGCCGATCGGCGCGGCGAGCAACGCATAAACGAACGTCATGGCTCGACGCGCACCGCGCGCGCCACCAGATATAGCCCTGCTGCCACCAAAAGCACGACCAACGCCAGGAGCAGCCGGCCCGCTTTCAGCGCGAACAGCGGCCGGACAAAGTCCGGCGCGATGACCGCAAGAAGCAGCAGCAGCGTGAACGGGCTGGCCCCCACCACCCACGCCGACATGCGACCTTCGGCCGTCAGCGCCGCCGCTTTCTCGGCCAACTCGCGCTTCTTCTCCATTAAGTCTGCGCAGGTTTCGAGCAACTGAGCCATATTGCCGCCGGATTCATGAGAAAACAAAAGGATCGCTTTGGGCAACGCTAAGTCCGCTTCGCAAAAAAGACGCTCGATGCGTTCATGGATCGGCGCCCAATCGCCGGCAGACGCCGCGCGCGCGACAAGCCGGCGCCGCAGAGGTTCGGGGGCTTCGCTGGCCATAATGCCCAGGGCATCCGGCAGCGGCAGCCCGGCGCGCAGCGCTCCCGCCAGCAGAAACAGCGCGCTTGGCCAGGCCGCGAACGCTTTTTTCTCTTCCGTGTGTTTGCTGAGAGTGCCGCATAACGCTTTCAGCGCTTTCATACAAGTTCCTCCACGTCGCGAATCTCTTGCAATACGCGCCGCGGCCCTTCCCGTTTGAGATAAACGATCACATCGATTGCGCGTCGGATCTGCTCACGTGCCACCTCCACCGGCCACTGCGGGGCGCCGATCAAAACCATGGATTCCAGACGGTTAAGCGCGTCGGCGGCGGAATTGGCGTGAATGGTCGTCATCGATCCATCGTGGCCCGTGTTCATTGCTTGCAGCATGGGAATCACTTCGGCGCCGCGGCATTCGCCGACAATAAGGCGGTCGGGCCGCATGCGCAGCGCGTTCACGACCAGGTCGCTGACACCGATCGCGCCTATGCCGTCGGCGTTTTTAGAACGCGTTTCCAAACGCACCACGTGGGGCTGCTGGAGTTTGAGTTCCGCGGAATCTTCGATCGTGATGATGCGTTCCGACGGATTGATGAAACTCGACAGGATATTGAGGAGTGTCGTTTTTCCCGAGCCGGAATTGCCCGCGACAACGATGTTCTTGCGCGCGCACACGCATTCAACAAGTTTTCTCCCGTCGGCCGCGCTTAACGTTCCTTTTTTCGCCAAATCATCAAGCGACAGCATGTTCTCCCGGAAACGTCGGATGGTCAGGAGCGGCCCGGCCAGTGAAACCGGCGGCAGAACCACGTTAACCCGCGATCCGTCGGGCAATCGCGCGTCGCACAACGGCGACGAGGTGTCGACCCGGCGGCCGCCGCTTGAGACGACGCGGTCGATAACCGTCAGGAGCTGAGCCCGGCTACTGAACGCCTCCGGCGTTTTGTGCACGCGCCCGTCGCGCTCGACATAGATGTCCGCCTCCCCATTCACCATCACCTCGGTGATCAGCGGGTCGCGCATGATTTTCTGCAACGGCCCCAAGCCCATCACATGATCTTTGACGTTCTGGCGAGCGGCGTCGATCACGTCGCGCGAATGATGCCCGTTTAACGCCGCCAGCGCGGCCGTGAATTCATTTTCGATCAAGGCTTCCAACTGCGCGTTGGAGGCCGAGCGCACGTGGTCCGCGCGAGCGAGAGCGCTCCAGATGTGCTCGATCGCTCTTTTTTCAAGCGAGACCGCCCATTCCTGCGGGCGCGCGTTCTCCACGGAGCCCGGCGGCGCGAGCAAAGCGGCCGCCAGCGTTTTGACGGCCTTTGCCGCGGCGGATTTTGGTTTGACGTTTTGAAACGTCGTTCCCTCGTTCTCGATACGCGTGACGAAATACGGGTCATACGGCAACACCGCCGTCAGTTCGCCGATTTGTTCGCGCACGACGGTAGTGGGCAAACCCGCCGGCAACCTTTCGTCCACCAATAAACAAAGGATCCGGCCCGGTGGCACACCGCGCCCGATCAAGCGGGCGCGCCGCGCGCGGGCGTGAACGATGCTTTCACGCGTCGGCGCGATCGCCACGGCGGCTGACACATGGGCGGCGTCGCGATCTTCGGAAAAATCTTCCCCGCAGATGAACTCCATCCCATCTTTCACGTGCGGGGCAGCACGCTTTAACTCATGAACGATCGAGCGGTAAAGAGCGGCTTGGCCAGCCCCCGAAAGAGCCGGAATAAAAACAAACGAAAGCATATGGATTCCTTATGGAATCGGGAGGGCGACCGGATCGGAGGGTTTAGAAGGGTGTTTTATTTCGGGGCGGCGAGAGGAGGGCCCGTCGTGATATCGACATTAAAATCTTTTTTCGTTTTTTCGGCGGCGACCGACACGTTGTATTCCGTGGTGCGGACGCTGACGTCGATTTCGCCTTCCACGGAATCCAGCCAATAACCAAGGAAATAAACCAGAACTGTAAAGGCCACGGCGCAAATAATGAGCGTTCCGCCGAAAGACGACACCTGAATTTTCCAGAACGGAACTTTGTAGCTGTCGCTTATGACTTTAAAGCACTTAATGCACACATAAGCGGTCGCCGGGTTAAGGGCGTGGCAAAAGGGGCAGCGAATATCTTGTTTTTTCATTTGGCGTCACTTTTTAAAGCTCCGCAGCGTCACGGCATTAACGGCGCGCGGGCCAGTGTCCAGAGGAGATGTCAACGCAAGCGAAATCGTCCCCCTTTCTTCCGCCAGCGCAAGCCGTATGGCCGATTCCAGCGGCAGCACAAGTGTAACTAAGATTGTTTCGTTTGACACTTCCCTTGCCGTATTTTCTGCGGGCGCATCGAGAACTTTATCGTTCACCGCCACCACGCGCGCCCGCGACAACAGCGCAAACGCCGCTGGTTCATCCCAACCGGGCTGGCGGTCGAGCGCGCACAGGACGTCGACGCGGTCTCCCGGCTGAATGTGCCCGCCCGCCGCGCGCTCCACCGGCAAGCGCGTGGACACGGCGGTTTCACCGACGGCGAGCGTCCAGCCCAACCCCAAGAGCGCGCCTTCTTCGTACACATTGGTGCGCGTGATCTGCTCGCCCTTGATTAGACCGCGCCGCGCGCGGACCGGCTCGCCTTTGAGGGTGTTCAACGCCATGGGCTGGATATAGGCCTCCGGAACGGCGCGCTCCTCCACATCGTCCGTATTCACGATTTTTCCCGCCGCGACGTAGCGCCGGGCGATCAGCGCTTTGCCCATCTTTTGCTGGGCGTGAATTTTGCGCTCGGTTTCCTTTAAATAAAGGAACACGGCCATTGTGATCAACACTCCCGCTCCAACGCAAACCATTAGCTTCTGTGACGTTTTCATTCTTCCTCCCGCTCGCAGACCACGTCCGCGACAATGTGGACCGGAGGGAAGCCCGTTGTTTCTTTTTCAACCCTTGTAACGGCCAAATCGTAAAAGCGCGACGCGCTTGTGTCCGTGTAGCGCCCCACGGTGATCCGTGCGCCGTGAACGCCTTGCTCGAACAGATAACGCGCGGCTTCGAACCGCGCGGTTTCAGACGCCACCCCACGGTGCCGTTGCAAAAGCGTGCCCAAGCGTGCGGCCGCATCCATCGCCTGACGTTCGCGCAGCGCGCGCAAAAGCGTGACCGAACCCGACAACAATAATCCGGCAAATCCACTTACCACCGCAAACTCCACCAGAAATCGTCCGCGAGGTTTCACGGTGCGTCCGTTAATTCGACGCGGTAAAACGGATATCGGTGCGGTTCAAGACGGCCCGCCACGCGCGCCGCCGACCAATCCGCCGGGTAGCCGCCGTTCCCAAATGCGCGGACGTCCGCGTTACCCAAATCAACGTCCCAGCGCAGCACAGACCGCGATCGTCCGCGGCGAAACTCATACGCCAGCCGTTCCCGCGGGTGCCCGCCATCGTCCGTCCGCCATTCGCGTCGATACCAGCCCGCCGGCAATGACAGGCTGTCGCCGTGTTCGTCCCAAAGCGGCAATGTTTGCTTGGTTACGCCGATCCGCGTTCCTTCGCCATCGAGCAGAACCAATTCGTCGCGCGAAACGCCGTACGCTGCGCTTAGCACGGTGACAACCGCGCTGACGCGTCCTTGATAACCGGAAATAGCCGAGGACAAATCGCTTGCCGCCGCGGCCGCGGCGTTCCAACGCGCGCGCGGAACAAAGGCGCCGCCTGCATCGGCTGAAATAATTTCACGGCCCACGTCGTTCCAGCGCGCGGCGATCGCACCGAGGGCCTTTGCGCGCAGCGTCAGCGCCGATAACGCGGCCGTATCGCTTACCGTTTGTTCCCGGCTGTGCGCGACCATGCGCCGCCCCAGCTCCAGCGCCCCGAGTAAAAAAACGAAAAATGAAACGGCCGCAAAAATAAAGGAGACAAAAATTGCGCCGCGGCGGTTCACCGGACCGCCTCGGCGGATACGCGCACCTCGGCCGCCGAAACGCGGACGACGCGTGAAAAGTTAAGGAAGGACATTTTTTGTGAGAGTTCGAGCGAAACAATTTCCAGCCGGCGCGGCAGGCGCCGGGCAACGCGCTTATCGGCAACAGGGACGGGCCGCAGTCCCACCAAAACATTGGTCGGACGCGCCAAACGCCGCGCCGTTTCCGCGGACGCAAGCGCTTCCAATTCGGGGGCGGTCGACAAAGCGGACAGGGCCAGGCGGCGCGCGATGCGCTGGGCCTCATGCGCGAGCGCGATCTGGCGCAGGCCGATCAAAACCGTGAAAAATAATCCGGCGACAAGAAAGATCACCAGGGGAAATAAAAGCGCGAATTCAACGAGGGAGGAGCCGCGGCAAGTTCTGGTCATGGAGCGTTCCTTTGAAGGGGAACGGCGGGAGGAGTGGAGGTTTTCCGTCGAGGGGCTAGATATTACGCCTTTTTAAAAAACTGTCAAGGCCCTTCGCCAAGGCTTCTGGGGTCAAGCTTGTTATTTTGGGGGAAGCGGCTTGCCGGCCGTAGATCGACGGGCGGAGGTCCGGCGATCATATCCATCTTGGCGTTTTTCAGCGCGGGCGCGCCATTCCTTCACGATTGTTTTTGATTTTTCGCGGAGGTCCGTTTCGCTTGCGGCCTCCAAATTCGACAGCGTCTCGCTGAGCGCGCGCAGTTCGGCGCGATAAATATCCACGTGGCCCTCGTCGTGAGCTCGAAGTTCATCGATGAACGCGTCCCACTCCCTGACGCTCGACTCGTTGACGGCGGACGGCGCCTTCCACTCCGGGAACGTCATCGTAAGCGTCGATGCGAAGACCAGTCCGGCCCACTTTGTTTTGCCGGCGTCCGCCCGGACTGTACCGTCCCAGGAAAGCGCCAGCTTGGTTTGGGACGCCATGCGTCCGCCTTTTTCCAAAAATCCTTTCCCGCTGTCGCGATTGAAAATCGCGTGTTTAACCTCGGCGAATGTTTTGCCGGAGACAGCGTAGGTTTCAACGGTCTTTGTCTCCACGCTGGCCCCGGAGCCTTTCTCTTTGCGCACAGTGGCCGATTCCGGCGAAATATTTTTAGGCCCCGTTTTGGAAATTAACGGCGCCGCGGGAGCGGCGGGTTTCGTCATGATGACCGGAGAGGGAACGGACGCTGTGGAGACGGCGGTCGTCGAAGAGGCATTAACCGACTGCATGGTGACGGTAGCGCGGGCGGGCGGCTTTTCATCACGGACGATGTCTTTGATTTTCTTTTTATCGACGCGCAAAAACATGTTATTGGCCAGGCGGATCATAATCTCGGAGGCGTCCTCATTAACGATCTTCCCCTTGATTATTTTTCCCTCGTGCAGGACCAGCTCGTCTGCCCGAACAAACGGCGACCCCGTTAAAACGAGAAGGGTAAAAAATGCGTGCTTGATCACAGGGCGACTTGGCGGGACATGATGCGCAAAGCGGTGCGAGGGAGCGGTTCGGCCTGCAGATCTTTCTGGGCATCCGAGATTTGCCGGGAAAGATGGGCCTGCAGATAAACGAGTTTGTCCACGACCTCGGCTTTCTGCGTGTAAATCGCGGCGCAGGTTCCCATTTTCGGATCGATCGGCGATGAATACACGCCGAACCAATCAACAAGCGACACCAGTTTTTCGGAGCGCTGGTCGTCCTTGTTGATCAACAAGTTGACGATCTCGGGAAGTTTGCGCAAATTGGACAGTGAGAAAAACGTGAGGCAGCGGGTGGCTTCGTCGCCCGTGTTGGACGAGAACAAGCGCCACAAACTGCCGAAATTTGGATTTTTAACGAGGCTCTGCGGCTGCCAGAACGGCACCCAGTTGACGCCGAAACGGCCGGCGTTGAACGCGCCGAAAAGATGGTACACGCACCCTTGGCCGCGGTCGAAGGTTTCGCGGTCCGACTGGCGCAAACTCCCCCAGCCCGTGGTTTTAACGCAGCCCGGGAAAATCGCGAACAAATTGTTGCCGGCAAATTTGGTGAGGTGCGAGAGCGCGAGACAGTCGAATAGGCTTTGTTGAGAGGGAATGTTCCAGGTTTGGTTGAGCGCGTTTAAGTCGTCTTCAATGTGGCTGCCGTAATTCCACCACGGCATCAATGCCGCGCCGGCGGGAACGGACATCATCCATATCGACATGGCCGGCATGGGCACATGAAACGTTTTGAACTCCGGCTGGGCCAAGCCCGGTACGTCATAGCGGGCCCGGACGGGGCTGCGTTCATCGTGAAGAGGAACCATCTCAATACCCATGTGACTATTGTAATGAACGTGTCATTAAAATGCCACACATGGTGCCAGAAGTCACGGCCCCAAAACGGCTCGATAATTAAGCTTGTTTTGCGCCGAGGAGGAAGACTTTCAGCTGGCCGTCGAGACCAAGGATCTCGACGGGAATAACGAAGAAGAAGCTGACCGGCACGGATAAACGGCTGGCCGACAGCGGCCGCGTGGGATCGGAATAGATCGAGACTTTCTGCAAATCGGTGCGTTTCGCCAACAGGTAATCGATTTCCGCCGTGATGTCCCCGTTCCACGCGGGAGAGGACTTTTTGGCGCGGAGATTATTCTCATTGGCTGAATTTAAATAAACGGCGCGACGGTTTATGCGCGTACGCGTAACAGCATCTATATTCTGAAGCGCGCTCTCGAACTGAACACGGTCTAAAATACCGATCGCGCTGTTTTTGTCGCCGGCCACGTCCAGCGCCTGCAGCAAGTATTGGGCAGCCTTCTTGTTATCGCCCAAGTCCGGGAAATCAATGATGTGCAGCGCCGGCACTTCGCCGATGTTGGTGTCAGTACGGTCATCGCTGCGGCGGCTGTCATAGAGACGAATTTTCTCATTTCCATCCAAATCCAATCCAAGCGCCAGCGCTTGCGCCACCAAACCGTCATTGTTCGCGTTGTCGACCAGCGCTTCCTTTAAACTGACGGAATCCATTAACGAGCCGGGCGTCAGCTTAACGTGAGCGAAATGCAGGGTGACCGGTTTGGCAAAACGCTGATCGATCGTTAGTCTTTGGACATAGAACAACGCGCCGAGCGCATCGGCGGCTTTTTGGTTTGTGTGCGCCGCCAGCGGCGTGCCCGCTTCTTCTTCAAAACGCGCGCGGATTGTGGCGGACACGTGCTGCTCTGTATGCTTAGCAAGGATTTTTTCCGCGTCGGAAATCATGGCGTCTGTGGTCAAAAATGTTTTAACGGTTGCAAAAAAACGAAGCCCTATGTCCCCAGCTTCTTGCGGAGAAACCGCCTCAATAAACCCGTTCTTCTCCAGAATGGCGTCCGCGACACCTTGGTCAGACAAATATTGGCGAACCACCGCGGCTTGGACCGCCAGGGCCATCGCTTCGTCCATCGATATTTTCAGTCCAAAGGCGGCGGCGCCAGATTGGATTAAGCGCGCATTCGTGCCGGCGATATTGGTTAGCGCCGTGGCGGAGAATGTCGCGTTCAATCTATTGCCAAGGAATTTAAGGTCGACTTCTTTCTTTTCGCCTCTCTGAAATTTCATATCGCTGTCGATGACAGCCCGGATCTTTATCGGCATGTCTTTGGGGATGGAAAAAATAGCGTTTAGCTTGGTCAGCGTCGCTTCAATTTTATCGCGTGTTTTCTTAGCGCCTTCTTTTTCCTTCTTTTCCGCACGGCTCTTTAAAATTGCGCGGGCCGCGGCCAATGCGCCGATACCAATAACAGCAATCCAGCCGTACGTGATCGGTGTCATCGCGACGGCAGCACTTCCATCCCCCGCCATCGCCGGTGAGGCCACTGATAAAGCAACGGCTAGGATGAGAGACGCCTTACCGATAATATTCAATGTGGATATTCCGGCGGCAGCCGCTTTAACCAACCGTACCCCAACGATAAGCATGCCAAATGAGATCGCAATCGCAGGGCCGAGAATAACAATCGCACCACCCACAAGAGCAAACACATCAGCGACGGGCGTTTTTAAGAAAAATCCAAGAATAGAAGCAAATGTCAGCCCGAAAAAAATGTGGCGCAACGTAAACGCATAGGGACCTTTATCCTCATCACCACGCAAACTGCCAATACTCGCCCAAAAAACGCCCAGGACAATGGACATGTAGCCGATCACTTGGAAGATCAAATCCGCGCCAGAGACAGGCTGCACAGGGGAACCTGCGAGCGCAGCCGCCGCATTGCCAGCCGCCATCGCCGGCGCGGCGGTAACGGCAACAGTTAATGCCGCAAGGACACCTAAGTTGGTGAAGCGGAGAAAACGGCTGATCTGCTTACGCACCCACAATAAATTTGGGCCGCTGATCGACACGGCGGAAAGGGTTAGCCCCCCAACAAAGGCCAGTCGCGATTCTGGCCCCAAATAATCGAGCGGCCCGGCGACAATTAACAGCGAAGACACAAACAACATTGCCACGCCGACGGCCGCGCGCGTTCCGAGAAAGCGCCCATGGCGGACGTTTTCATGAATCCATTTCAGAATCTCATCACTGTTGGCGGCCGCCATCAATGACACCCCAACAATAGCGATCAGGCGCTGTACGGTGCCGATTTGCGGCATATATATAAGGATGGTTGAGCTGATGAAAGCGGCGCCAAGCCCCACCAAGATTTTGCTGGTGTTTGTTTTCAGACCGTTTGTCGCGTAGTCATACAACGAATAGGTGAACGCCGCCGCAACCGACACGGTGGCCAAGAGGATAATCATCGCAACGTCGTTCGGGGTGGGCGCCGTCGCAAATCCGTCCCCCGCCATCGCCGGCGCGGCAGTGGCAAAGAGCATGGTCGCCGTGAACAAAATCAACCGTGCGGCACGGCCTCCCTCGCGGCGAGACGAGCCTTGATTTTTCAGAGACGAGGAAACCTGCCTATCGTAAAACCGCTCCAGCAGCGATAGATCAACGGAAAATGGCTTTTTCTCAACAATGCGCGTGGGCTCTGACGTGGCATCATCGCGCGGTGCCGGTATATCCGAGTGGTCGCCGGCTGAAAAGCTCGTGGTCGCATTTCTAAGAATAGCCGTAATCGCCATTTTCCCCACCCATATACCAACCGCCAATGCGATCCATACGGGCATGGCCGGGCCGGCAGCCGACAACGCGGAAAGCGTTTCTTTCCCGCCGAAAAACGTCACGCCGATAACCGGCGCCGAAATCGCCGACAGGCTGGCTAATAGAGCCAAATCAACAATTCCCCTGCGCGCATTGATCCAAATGCCCACAGGCTGGCGGTCGGCCAGCGAATATTGGGCTTTTAAACCTGAAGCGTCCGTGGACACAAGTGTCTTATTATCTGCGCTCAGTTTTACATCGGTGACCGCATACTCATGCTGTCCGGTTAAACGAACGGAATAAATCGTGGCGTTCGTGTCTAGCCGATACAAACGGATGTGACGTTCGAGCATCCCCAAAACATAAATATTTTGATCCGGGTTCATCGTAAAAGACGTCACTTCGCCCGGCACTTGCGTCTGCCACACCAACGAATCGCCTTTTATCACCTGGACGATGGTGGTTGTTTTTCCTTCGGCGTTGGTCTGGATCGAGCCACGGGCGATGTAATTACCAACCGCGCCAAAATTTACCGAGCGTTTTGCCGGTGCCGGTTGTTCCGGAACAATCTGCGGGCCTTTGGGAACCGAGGCCTTCGGAAACGCTTTGGCGAAATACGCGTGCGCCTCTTTTTGGAAAATTTGAATATTATCCGGGCGCGCGGCGTCGACACTCATCAACTCCGCCGTGAGCGTGCCGGCCTTCGCCTTAATAAAATCGGCCGGCAGCGCGGCCAAGACGGGGAGCGCGCTTAAGCCAAACTTCTGCCATTCGTCGTGGGCCAACTTTTGATACTGACCGTCTTTCTCTTTATCGCTGAACTGATAACGCCAATAGCCTTCAACAATCTCTTCTTCGAAATACCATTCCATTAATTTCCGTTCCGCATCGGCGCGCGTGAGCTTGCCCGCGGTCATCACGGTTTTTATGCGGGCTTCACTCAACACATGCTCGGCCAAATATTCTTCGCTGACGACAATGTTGTAGACGGTTCCGACGCGCCAGGTTTGCGCTAGTTTTTTAATGGGATCGTTGCTGTACAGGCTCACATGGATGGATTCTTTGATGCCCATGCTGATTTTCACTGCCGCAAGGATGTTCTGGTATATGTGTTGGCTTTGCTTATTCTGCGGCATGCGCATGCCCAACAAGAACAGAAGATCGGCATTTTTCGTTTTTAAAAGAATCGGCATCACCACTTCAAGGATGCGATCAACTTCACTAATGGCGATTGTTTTCATTTGCACCAAAAGCATCCGTTCGTGGCGATATATACCCAGAGCACGCAATTTCTGAGCGACGAGCCCCACCCACGCTTCCAAATCTCTCTCGTACAACAACGCGCCGGGCTCACGTAAAACAAAACTCTTAATCCGTGACAATAAATTCGGGACGGCGCTGTTGCGGATATCGCTTTCCGTCAAGTTCCTGGGCAATTTAAAGGCCGAATCCGTTGTGAACAATCCTTCGAAGCGGCGCATGGCCTCACGGGCACCCACTTTTTTAACGGCGGCGCGGATCGCTTCTTCAAACGGATAGGGCTCGCCGGTGCCCGAGGCTTTAAAAATTTCGTCGGCGGCGGCGGAGACGATTTTGGGCAGCGCCGGATCGACCAGCGAACGCGGCGCGTCGAGGAACAAACGCTCGCCAACGAACAGTTGGTCGATCGGCAGGCGGTTCGACGCGATCAGCTCCAGCGAAGACGGCATTTTTTCGGTGGTGGTGATCTTGGGCGACACCGTCACCACATGAAAACCACGTTTTAAAAACTCATCTTTCAGGCCGTCGGCGTGAAAACCGCCGGCGACCAACACCGCGTAATCATGATGGCTGGACGCCAGCATCGATCCCACATTGTCGGCCATTGAGTTGTTGCGAGCGAGGGCGGCGCGGTAGAACTCTTTGAAGGAGTCAAAAACGGGCGCGCGTTGAATGGCGCTGGCTTCCGTCCATTCCTCAAGCGTGAGTTCAAATGCGCTGAGCTTGTTGAGAAGCTGCTGGGCGCGGATGTCGGCAAATAAATCGAGCTGCTTCTGGTTCTGGGCAAGCTTTTTTATGGCCTCGTTTTCCCAGGCGCGCAGCTCCGTCATCAGCGCTCCGGCGTCGATGGCTTCGCTTTTGACCGTGTACTGAATGTACAGCGCCATGTCCGGATAACGGGCCAGGCGCACGCCTTTCTTCTCGGTTAATTCCGTGAGAAACCGGTAGAACACGGCCGATGAAATCTGGCCGCTGCGCAAAAGAGCGCCGGCCTGCAGCAGCGAGCCCGCTTCGGTTTCCGTGAGTTTTTCCGCCACGTCTTCAACCAGCCGCGTGCGCTGGGCTTCTACCTTATCGAAGTTAAGCGATTTCTCGATGAGCGCCGCGTTCACCAATTCTTTGGCGTTGGGGCCGGCGGCGGGTACGATGGAATCAAGATAAACGGCAAACGCGGAAATGCCGAGCGAGCCGTCGGCGTAGTCGGCCATTTTTCCGTCGAGCGCGGCCAGTTCCGGCGTTAAAATTGTTTTGCGCGCGGCCAGTTCACGCGCGATTTTATCGAGTTCGTCCTGCGCTTTTTTCTTTAGCGCGTGCGCCTCACGGAACGCTTTGACGTTGGCCTGGTAACCGGCCCAATCTTCGGCGCCAATCACCTCGAACGGCAGGTTAACCGGCCCGCTCTTCTCTGCGGCGTAACCGATCACCGCGCGCTCAGCGCCATTCAAAATTTTTTTCTCGAGCAGCGACTGCGCGACCAGGCCCATTTCTTTGCGGTGCGGATACGCGGCGTAGACCGACAAATCGATTTTTCCCGCCGGAGCGGCTTCCAAGGCAACAAGAACGGTTTTTCCGTTTTTTTCCAATTCCCGGGCGACGGCGTTTAAGGCACCAGCGCTGTTGGCCTGGGCTTCACTGTGCAAATGGGCGTCTTGAAAGAGCAGGACGGTTTTGGCGTTTTTATTTTTGGCGGGATGGGCGTTTTGGATGGAGGCGAAGGGCGCGAGCGCGGTGTGCATCCAGACGGGAACGGTTTGCGCGTGCGGCAGGGACGCGGAAAAACGATGGTTTAAAACCGGAGCGGGGGCCGGATGAGCGGCCGGCAGCGACGCCACAACCGCGTTTTTAGCCGAGCGGCGCTCATTCCAGAAATTGGATTCGGCGGCGTGGAGAAAAACGCTGTTTTGCAAAGCAATAACGGCGGCAAGAAGGGTGGAGAGGGCCTTCATTTTCGACATGCGTTTATCTTACCGGGATGTCCTTAAGGTTGCCTTAAGCCCCGGTAAACTTTTGGTAACAAAAAACCCCCGCCACCAAATGGTGACGAGGGTTTCTGTTTAGAGCGATTTTTAGAGTCGAATTAAGAGCAGCCGGAGGTGGTGCCGCAGGTGTCGCACTTCAAACACGTGCCGTTTCTCACCATGGTGAACTGGCCGCATTCGCGGCACGGGTCACCCTCGTAGCCTTTGAGCTTGGCTTCGTGGCGCTTGCTGGCCGCCGAGCCTTTCATGGAGGTCGCCGACAAGACCGGCGCGGGAGAAACTCCCTCGCGGGCCTGGGGCAAAGCGGCCACCGCGGCGGCGGCCGAGTTGTCCTTCAAGAGGTTCGGCGTGGTCGGCACGCTTTCAACCGGACGCGGATGAGTGATATCGAGCTTCTCTTCGCCGCTGTGAGCCGAGCGCGGCGTTTTGAATTTGAACGGCGACGGTTCCGCGTAGGGAACGATCCGTTCCGACATCACTTCTTCCGACTCGAACTCGACGGCGTCGGCGGTGCTTTTTGTGACGGAGTCGACGCGCAGGTCTTCAAGCTTGACCTGGGCCAAGTCGTGGCGCTCAAGATAGGTAATCGCCAGCTCGCGGAAGATGTAGTCGATCAGCGAGGTGGACATTTTAATGCGCGGGTTGCCGGAAACGATGCCGTTCGGTTCGAAGCGGGTGAACACAAACGCTTCGACGAACTCTTCCAGCGGCACGCCGTGCTGCATGCCGAGCGAGACCGCGATAGCGAAGCAGTTCATGAGACTTCTAAACGCGGCGCCTTCCTTGTGCATGTCGAGGAACAGTTCGCCGAGCGTTCCGTCCTCGTATTCACCGGTGCGAATATAAACCGTGTGGCCGCCGATTTTGGCTTTCTGCGTGTAGCCGGCGCGGCGGTCCGGCAAGCGGCGGCGTTTGGCGATGTAGCGATGCACGATCTTCTCCGCCATCTGGACCGGCGTGGCCGCAGCGGCCACGGTTTCCTGCGGGCCGCCCAACGGATCGTTGGAGTCCGAGGAGGTGTTCAGCGGCTGGCTGAGCTTCGAGCCGTCGCGATACAGCGCGTTGGCTTTGATCATGTAGCGCCAGGAAGACAAATACGCGTCTTTGATGTCTTGGACCGTGGCTTCCGCGGGGAAGTTGATGGTTTTCGAGATCGCGCCCGAAATAAACGGCTGGGCCGCGCCCATCATGCGGATGTGCGCCGACGGATGAATGTAGCGTTTGCCTTTGGCGCCGCATTTGTTGGCGCAGTCGAAAACGGGCAAGTGCTCGTCTTTCAGCGCCGGGGCGCCTTCCAAGGTCATCGTGCCGCACACGAACTCATTAGCGGCGGTGATTTGCTCGGCGGTAAAGCCCAGGTGCTTGAGCATGCTGAAGTTCCAATCGTTCAATTGTTCCTCGGAAATCTTGAGGACGTCTTTGCAGAACGATTCCCCCAGCGAGAACTTGTTGAACGCAAAGGTGATGTCGAAGGTCTGCGGAAGGCCCGCTTCAAGTTTCTTCAACACGTCGTCGGTAAAGCCTTTGGCTTTGAGCGTCTCATGGTTGATATGAGGCGCGCCTTTCAGGGTGCCGGCGCCGCGGCAGTAGCGAATGATGACGTCGATCTCTTCTTTCGAATAGCCGAGTTTCTCCAAGGCCGGCGGGATCGAGGCGTTGATAATTTTGAAGTAGCCGCCGCCCGCGAGCTTCTTGAATTTAACGAGTGCGAAGTCCGGTTCGATGCCGGTGGTGTCGCAGTCCATAAGAAGGCCGATGGTGCCGGTCGGCGCGATCACGGTGACCTGCGCATTACGGAAGCCGTAGGATTCGCCCCAGCTGACGGCCAAGTCGGAATCTTCCTGCGCCGCTTTGAGCATTTCCGCCGGGCAGAATTCCGGGCTGATGCCCATCGGGGTGATGGTCAGATCTTCATAATCTTCCGCGGGCGCGTTGTAGGCGGCGCGGCGATGGTTGCGCAGAACCTTCAGCATCGGTTCTTTGTTGGCGAAATAGCGCGGGAACGGCCCCTTCACGTGCGCGATCTCAGCCGAGGTGGCGTACGAATGCATGTGCATGATCGACGTGAGCGCGCCGGTGATGGCGAGCGCCTGCGGCGAGTCGTACGGAATGCTGTTCACCATGAGATAGGCGCCCAAGTTGGCGTAGCCCAAGCCGAGCGTGCGGTAATCATAGGAACGCTGAGCGATCGCTTGAGACGGGAACTGCGCCATGAGCACGCTGATTTCCAGCGTGATCGTCCACAAACGCGTGGCGTGGCGGTACGCGGCGATGTCGAACTCCCCGGTTTTTTCATTGGTGAACTTCATCAGGTTCAGGGACGCCAGGTTGCAAGCGGTGTCGTCCAGGAACATGTATTCGGAGCACGGGTTGGAGGCGTTGATGCGGCCGTCCTCGGGGCACGTGTGCCATTCATTAATCGTCGTGTCGTACTGCAGGCCCGGATCGGCGCAAGACCAGGCGGCATAAGCAATCTGTTCCCACAAGTCTTTGGCGTTCAACGTCTTGTACGCTTTCGGCGCGCGGCCTTCGCGGTCTGCCTTCTCTTTCTCGGTGCGAAACACCAAGTTCCAGGTGCCGTCGTTTTCCACGGCCTGCATGAAGTCGTTGGTCACGCGCAGGGAGTTGTTGGAGTTCTGGCCGGACACCGTCACGTACGCTTCGGAGTTCCAGTCGGTGTTATAGGTTTGGAATTTGATTTCTTTGACGCCTTGGCCGGCGAGCGCGAGAACGCGCTCAATATAATTGGCGGGCACGAACGAAAACACCGCCGCTTTGACCGCCGCGGCAAGACGCGTGTTCTTTTTGCGGTCCAGTTTCTCCGCTTCTTCCGGCCACGCATTGACCGCGCGCAGGATTTCGTTCAAATGGCGTTCGCACTGGATGGAACCGGTGACCAAAGCCGCCACTTTCTGCTCTTCGTTGACTTTCCAATTGATGTATTCCTCAACGTCCGGATGGTCGACGTCCAACGTGACCATTTTGGCCGCGC
>CAZCJA010000043.1:0-19264 GCA_964499015.1 uncultured Elusimicrobia bacterium | reverse complement strand
AATCGGTTTGGCCGCAAGCGCGGCGGCGATCGATAAATAATAAATCACGAGACTTTCATGATTTAAATCGGCGCCCACTTTCAGGCGTCCAGCCCACGCCAATGGCGCCATAAATATCGCCGTAATCGCCCATAAAAGCCAACGACGGTCTTTGAATACAAACCATGCCACGCCAAGAAAAAGTGAGAGCGGAAGCACCCATTTCAAGAAATCGAGCGCGATGGGAATAATCCACCGCGTATCTGTTGGAATCCCCATGTGCAGCACAACTGTGTTGAACCAAAGAGCGTCAAAGCCAAACACCGACGCAAACATCAAAAAGATCGCAGATGTAAACGCGGCGGCAACTGCACCGTACCGCACCGATTGCCGCCAGGATCCCACCGTAAAAAGATAAACACAGATCGATGCCGGTATGACAACCATGCTTTGTTTCGACGCAACGGAAGCCGCGGCACAAAGCGCCGATAAAGCAAAAAAAGAAGAACGTCCGGATTGTAGCTTGCGTTCGATAAAGAAGCAGGCCATTGCGCCAGTGCCAAGCGCGAACGCATCGACATGGACTGAATATAAAGAGTACCGCAGCGGTGGTGAGTAAACGCTATAAAGGCCAAACAGCAGCATCGTTGCCCAAGCGCCCGCTTTTCCGCCATGCGCTTGCTCGGAGCGTTGAAAAAGAACGCAAGCGACCGGAAATAAAGCGAAGAAAGCGGAAAGAAAGGATGCAAATTGCAAAGCGGGAACAGGCTCTGAAAATAGCGTTGCGGGCAGATACGCAAAATAGGACAGTGGCGGATAGGCGACCGCTGTTAGCATGCCTTCGCTCAGCGTCGCATAAAGTCCATAGCCATAACGCAATCCAAAAACAGGGGCCAGGCGTATGGTGCTCCACAGGTCGCGGGGAATAAACAAAATACGGTTCAATAAAAGAAATAGAGTGAAAAAGGTGGCTAGAACAAGAAGCAAATTAACAGAAGCTCGTTTCATACCGATAACTATTCTAATTTATGAGCGTTGATATTCTAAGAGGATTTCGCCGGAGTTGTGTTAAAATCTCTTCACCCTATCCGGATTTACCTCCAATTTATCCATGATTACAACTGTAAATAACATCACTCAACGAATCGGCGCATTAAAGAAAAAGCGTAACGCCGTTGTGATCGCTCACAACTACGAGCTACCCGAAGTACAGGACGTGGCTGATTTTGTTGGGGATTCGCTTCTCCTTTCGCAAAAGGCCGCGGCCACCGATGCCGACGTCATCGTCTTCTGCGGCGTTCATTTCATGGCCGAAACCGCCTCGATTCTCGCGCCCACAAAAACCGTTTTAATTCCGGACCTGAAAGCCGGTTGTTCGCTTTCGGCCACCATCACCGCCGCCGATATGCGCCGCTGGAAGGCGGAACATCCGGGAGCGATCGTTGTTACCTATGTTAACTGCTCGGCGGAGGTGAAAGCGGAGTCAGATTACTGCTGTACCTCGTCGAACGCGGTTAAAGTGGTTGAATCGATCCCCAAAGACAAGGAGATTTTGTTCGCGCCGGACATGTACCTGGGCCAATGGGTGAAACTGCAAACCGGCCGCACGAACATCCATTTGTGGCCCGGCTCGTGCCATGTCCACCATATGATCAGGACAGACGATATAAAGCAGTTAAAAAGTGCGCACCCAAAGGCCGAATTCATCATGCATCCCGAATGCGGATGCATGTCGACCTGCCTCCCGCTGGCGGACAAGGTTTTATCGACGGAAGGGATGGTGCGTTACACCAAAGAATCTCCGTCGAAAGAGTTTATCGTCGCGACCGAAACCGGTATTATCCACCGAATGGAAAAGGACAGCCCGGAAAAAACCTTCTATCCTTCGACGCCCGGTGCGGTCTGCGAATTCATGAAAATGATCACGCTGGAAAAAGTTCTTTGGTCGCTGGAAGACATGAAGTATGAAGTCAAAGTACCAAAAGAAACCGCCGATCGCGCCCGGCTGGCGATCGAGCGAATGGTGAAAATCTCTTAATGGAAATTAAATTGAAATATTTTACGGTCCCCGAAGCCGAGGCGCTGATCCCGGCGATCATTGAGCACTTGTCGGTTGCACAGGAAGCCAAGATACGCATCGAGCACAAGATTGAGGAATGGCGCCGCCGTCACAAGGATTTGCCGCCGTCCGAAGAAGCGGTTCTGCGCGGCCAGGTGGATTACATGGCCAGCCAGCTTGAAAAGGTCCTCGGAGAAATCGCCGACCTGGGCTGCATTCCCAAGGATTTGGACATGGGTCTCATCGATTTCCCGACGCGTATTGATGGCAAAGAAGGCTATCTGTGCTGGAAGTTGGGGGAGAAACGCATCACACACTGGCACAATTTGACGGACGGCTTTTCCGGCCGCCGCAAACTCAAGGAAACGAGGAGCGTCTAATGGAATCGCAAACCGAACAGATCACCAAATTGCCAAGTTTGGTTGAGCAAATGCTCAAAATCCTTGGCGAAGACCCCACACGCGAAGGCCTGCAAAAAACGCCGGGCCGCGTCGCCCGTTCCCTTTCCGAATTGACCAGCGGCTATCACACCGATATCGATGCGCTGATCAACCGCGCCATTTTCAACGAAAACTACAATGAAATGGTGGTCGTTAAAAACATCCGCTTTTATTCTCTCTGCGAGCACCACGTGCTCCCGTTTTTCGGCGTGGCGCACGTCGCCTATGTGCCGAACGGAAAAATCATCGGTCTGTCCAAGATCCCGAAACTCGTAGACGTCTATTCACGCCGTTTGCAGGTACAAGAACGCCTGACCCAGCAAATTGCCGAAACGCTGCAGACGAAGCTGAAACCGCACGGCGTGGGCGTCGTTTTGGAAGGCCGCCACTTGTGCATGGAAATGCGCGGCGCCGAAAGCCAGGACTCGCCGACGGTCACCAGCGCCATGCTCGGCGCGTTTCACGACGATGCGCGCACACGCAAGGAATTCCTGGCGTTCATTAATAAATCAGCGTAATGCCCGGCATTGATACCGTTCTTTTTGACCTCGACGGCACACTCGTCGATTCCCGGGCTGATTTGGTGGCGTCCGTAAACGTGGCGCTCGCCGCCGTCGGTTTTAAGGAGAAATCCTCAAACGAGATTATTCCGCACGTGGGCAACGGTTTGCGGGACCTTTTGCTGGGCGTGTTTGGGCCCGTGGATGAAAAGACGCTCGAGATCGGTTCGAAAGCGTTTAAAGCCCACTACGAAGAGCATTGCGTCGATAAAACGGTCCTTTATGCCGGCGCGGGCGACATGCTTGCGGATTTGAGCCGGACCAAAAAGTTGGGAATCGTCACCAACAAGCCCTGGGGTTTTGCCGATAAAATTTTGAAGAAGCTGGATGTGGCGAATTCAATTTCCGTGCTCGTTGGAGGGGATTCGTTTCCAGAGAAAAAACCGCATCCGCGGCCGGTCTTGGAAGCGGTAAAACAGTTGAGCGGCCAGGCGTCGACGACGCTCATTTTGGGCGATGGCGTGCAGGACATCAAAGCGGGGCAAGCCGCCGGAATCAAAACGTGCGCCGCGCGTTATGGTTATGGGTTCGTTCCCGAAACCATGAACCTTAAACCGGATTTTTCGATTACAACTTTTAACGAACTCAAGGAGATAGTGAAATGACCGTTGCTCTGACAAACGAAGAAATTCTGCGCTACTCTCGCCATTTGATCCTGCCGGAGGTGGGCAAAGCGGGACAAGAGAAATTGAAAGCCGCGAAAGTTATGCTTATCGGCTCGGGCGGCCTGGGTTCGCCCAACGCGCTCTACCTCGCGGCGGCCGGCATTGGCACCATCGGCATTATTGATTTCGACGTGGTCGACAACACCAATCTCCAACGCCAGCTGCTCTTCTCAACGGCGGACGTGGGCGTTCCAAAAGTTGAAGCGGCCAAAAAAAGAATTCAGCAGGTTAATCCGAACACGATCGTAAACACCTATAACGCTAAGCTCTCCAGCGAAAACGTGATGGATATCTTCAAGGATTACGATTTGATCATCGACGGCACTGACAACTTCCCGACGCGCTACCTGGTCAATGACGCCTGCGTGTTCCTGGGCAAAACCAACATTTACGGCAGCATCTTCCGTTTTGAGGGCCAGGCCACCGTGTTTAAGCCCAAAGACGGCCCATGCTACCGCTGCTTGTATCCAGAGCCGCCGCCGCCGGGAGAAGTGCCCTCGTGCGCCGAAGGCGGCGTGTTGGGCATCTTGCCGGGATTGGTGGGCATGATTCAAGCCTCCGAGGCCGTTAAGTACTTTTTGGGCAAAGGCGATTCCTTGATGGGACGCCTGCTGCAAATCAGCGTTCTCGATATGACCTTCCGCGAGCTTAAGATCCAGCGCGACCCGAGCTGCCCTGTTTGCGGCGATAAACCGACCATCACAAAATTGATCGATTACGAACAGTTTTGCGGTCTGGGATTGGGGCAGGAAGCGCCGGATGCGGACATCACCGGCGTCCAAGAAATCAGCGCCAAAGACTTTAAAGTACTCATAGATAAGAACGGAAAACAGCTGAATATCATTGATGTTCGCGAGCCGTATGAATACGACATTTCACGCATTCAAGGCGCAAAGCTCATTCCGCTTGGTACCCTCATGGATCATGTGAACGAACTCGATTCGAGCAAGGAATATATAATCCATTGCCGCTCCGGAGCCCGCTCGGCAAAAGCGATCCAGCAGTTGCAAAAATTGGGGTTTCGGAAGTTGAAGAACTTGGCGGGGGGCATCAACGCCTACGCCGATTTGGATCCACGGATTCCGAAGTACTAATATTAGCCCTTCGACTGCGCTCAGTGCCGTTCGACGGTTTACCGTGAGCGAATCCGAGCAAGGCGAGGATGAGTCGAACGGTGCGGTACCCAAGCGGCCTAAGGGGAGAGTCTGCAAAACTCTTATTCGCCGGTTCAAATCCGGCCCGCACCTTATCTTCTTTTTGTTTTCATTTCATCTTTCTTAAGACGATATTAACCACATTGTTGCGACTTCGTTACACGACCTCAAAAACGCATTGATTTCTCGCCATATTTGCTCCTAAAAACCTTCCAGGGCTTTTAATCTCACGTTAAAGCGTTCTTAAGGGGATACCCCCTAATATTAGAGAGATGAAACGCGCGACCCTCTCTCTTGTGCTTTTCTTGATGTGCGCTCTCGTGCATGCGGCCCCCGGCACGGAAGCGGGCATCACTCTGATTCAGCCGTACGGCGCCCGCGCCGCCGCTCTCGGCGAAGCGATTTCCTCTCTCGCCGATGATGTGTCTTCCTTCGCCTACAACCCCGCTGCCGCCGCCTCGTTCACTTCAAACCACGCGTCACTCTCGTTCCAGCAGGGCCTCGCCGATGACTCGTTCAATCACGCGCTGTTCGGAATGCGTACGCGAAACGGCGGAGTGGGCTTAGCGCTCGGTCACTACGACGGCGGAGAAATCCGCCTTGAAGACCGCACGGTCAACGCACAGCGGGATTTGATGGTCGGCATCGGTTTCGCCAAAAACGTCGGCGCGCTTTCCGTCGGTGTGACCGGAAAATATCTTTCCTCAACGCTCGGCGAAACGTACTCGGCCAGCGCTTACGCCGCCGATTTCGGCATCAGTAGCGCACTCAGCTCAAAAGCGCGCTTTTCCGCGGCACTGCAGAACTACGGGACCAAACTTAAATTTCAAGATGAAGGCGATGACCTGCCTCGCATGCTGCGTGCCGGTATGTCCTACTCAATCGCGTCGAAGTACGCGCCAACGCTGCTGATGTTGGACATACCGTACTCGCTGAATCTGCATGAGGCCAAGCCGTCGTTCGGCGTGGAAACCCGCATCGGGCCGTTGGCCCTGCGCGCCGGCTATCGCATGGGTTCGCGCAGCCGCGACCTTTCGCTCGGCACCGGCTTCATGATGGGGAAAACAAATCTCGACTATTCATTCGGCTTAATCGACAACACCAACACACTTCACCGGGTCAGCTTTTCCCTGCGTTTTTCTTCTCAACAACAGCCGTTGAAAGAGCAGCCCACCCACGTTATCTTTGATTCTAAGGGCCAGAGCTGGCCTGAAACTGAGGATCAAGCCAAATGACAAAAAAAGTAGCCGGCCTCGTCGTCGTTCTTTTGATGAATGTTGCGGGAGCCGACATGACTTCCGCCGCTGATGAGGCCGTCGCCCCTAAAGCATCCGAAGATATCATCGTTCGTTTTAAAAAGAACACCGGACTCAGCAAACAGAAACGCGCGTTAAATCGAGACGGTCGCCGCGCGCGATTCATGGCGGAAAAGAAGTGGAAGCGCAAAAACCGCCGCAAGCCGATTTTTGACCGCATCGCATACGTCGAACGCGCGAAGAACAAAACCGTCCAGCAGACCATCGACGAGTTAAAAGCGAACCCCGATATCGAATCCGCCGAATTGAACAGCGTGGTCGATACATTTGTCACGCCCAATGATCCGTCCTACTCCAAGTTGTGGGGCATGGAAAAAATTCAGGCGCCGCTGGCCTGGGACGCTGAAACCGGAGACAACACCGTGGTTGTCGCGGTCATCGACACCGGCGTCGACTACAATCATCCCGATTTGGCCGCCAATATCTGGAGCAATTCCGGGGAAATTCCGGGCGACAACGTCGATAATGACAACAACGGTTTTATTGATGACGTCCGCGGTTACGATTTCACGACATGCAATAAGTTTGGGACCAACGAATATCAATGTCTGCAGCCGCGCCAGCGCGACAGCAACCCGATGGACGATAAAGGCCATGGCACGCACGTCTCCGGCACGATTGGCGCGGTCGGCAATAACGGCACCGGCGTGGCCGGCGTCGCCTGGAACGTGAAAATTATGCCGGTAAAATTTCTTGGTCCCAACGGCGGCCGGACATCCGACGCGATCGATTCCATCCAATACGCATTCGACAACGGCGCGCACATTATGAACAACAGCTGGGGCGGCTCCAAGAAAAGCGCGGCCCTTGAGGCTATTATTAAGGAAGTAACTGACGCAGGCGTCATCTTTATCGCCGCAGCGGGCAACAGCAACACGGGCGCGCCGGCCTATCCGGCGGCTTATCCCGGGGTTCTCGCGGTCGGTGCGAGCGATGAAAATGACAACCGGGCGCCGTTTTCCAACTACGGTTCGCACGTGCGCATTTCCGCGCCTGGCACCAACATCTATTCCACCTTACCCAACGGCACGTTCGGCAGCCATAACGGAACCTCCATGGCCGCCCCGCACGTTTCCGGTGCGGCCGCGGTGCTTAAATCTCTTCATCCCGATTGGACCAGCGCTCAAATTATCGCGGAGCTGATTGATGGCGATTGCATTGCCGCTTCAGGCCAGATCGGTCCGCGTTTAAATCTTCTGCAAGCCGTTACGGCCGGCGCCAACCCCAACGGCGGGACGTGCGGCGGCTCAAACGATCCCGGCACGCCCACACCCATGTCAGTTGTTGATTCCAAAGACAACGGGGAATACGGGAATTTGAGAACCAGCGGGCAAACAATGGCGCGAAAATCCACGGGTGAAATGTGGGCGTTTTATACGCGCGGAACGTTTGGCACCACACACTTTGCCCGATCGCAAGACCAAGGGAAGACCTGGGAATTCCAGAAAGATATATATAAGGATGGACAACGCACCTGCTTGGATGGCTCAACACTGCCTTTGGATCCTGCAACTCCGGCGTCAACGGTTTATGGCGCCGTCACGGCCGTTGATTCCAATGATGTGCTCCATATCGCTTTTGTATCAGATGGGCTTTATCACGCCACCCTCGAAGGCAACTGCTGGTCCAACCCGCAATTGATCGCAAATAAACTTTTGGAAGTGGGTGACAATTCGCTATCGCAGGCGGTCGTCGCCGTCGATAAAAACGATGGATTGCATTTTGCCTGGGTCAATTCGCGCCATGGAATTTATTACAGATCGTTAAAGCCCATCGTTGGACTGTCAGACACCATTAAAATTTCCGGAGACACCGCCACCGGCACGTTTAACATGGATGTCGACCAGAACAACAATCCGCACTTCGCTTTTGAAAATTACGTCGATGTCTCATGGGAACCCGTAAACTCCAACACCGTCCATCATGCGTGGATTGATCAAGCTGGCACGCTCCACGACGAAGTTGTTTACGCAGCAACGGTGCACAAGCGGTACAACTCGCAAGGCCCCGCGATGGTTCTTGCTTCCGATAAAAACATCTCCATCTTCTACTACAGCTTTGATGAAAACGACGTGGAACAACCCGGTCCGTATCTGCATGTGTCAAAAAAGAACGGATCCACCTGGAACAAACAACTGATTAACAAGCTCAAAGCGCCCGACGGTTGGACGCCGCCGTGGCATGAGCCGGATGTCACGGCGTTTATGGATGCCGGCGGCGGCGCCTATGCGGTGTGGAACGCCATGGCCTTTGTGGGCTTTGAACCGCCCGAATATTTATGGACGACGCGCTGGGGACAAGGTGGCTCCGGGAATGTACTTTCAGGCACAACCCGGGTTGACGCGTTTGGCGGCCGGTTCACTTACATGGCGCGCAACGCTCGCTGGAATAATAATGGCGGCAACGCGGGCTTACTGCTGGTTGATGCGAACGATGGGGATCTGACCTACCGCGAGCTTCCGGTAAAAATGCACATGGGCCGCGGCGTCGGCTCCGACCCGGAGACAGATTCCGACGAACGGTGTGATGACCTCTTTGTTTATGACGATGATAAAAGCGGCGAGGAGATTGTCGCGCTGCCCTCGTGCGGTGTGACACCGCAAGGCGCGGTTTCCAAATACCAATGGGCGGAGTTCACCAGCGGAACGGGAGAAAGCCGTTATTTGGGCGACACAACCACACCGCCGCTTGAAGGATCGAACTTTGGTGTGCGCAGCCATGAGATACTTCATGGAGTCAACGATACAGCAGGGTTAAAAACCGGCAACTACCTCGTAACTGTTCTACCGGACAACAAAACGCACATGCCGGTCGCCAACGCCGGCCCCGACCAGCAAATTCCGCTCGGGGCGACGCTCCATTTGGACGGCTCACAAAGCCGCCACCCTGATCCGACGAAAAGTCTGATCAATTACGAATGGTTCCATGAACCGGAACATTATGAAGCCAATCTTCTCTCGCAAGCGGAAATCGATGTTGAAGACTTGCCGGCCGGCGTGCATCGTTTCCGCTTGGAAGTGTGGGACAACGAGTATTTCATCGACGCCGACGAAATGTTGGTGACGGTGGGGGGAACGGCCAACAAAGCGCCGCGCGCCAATGCGGGCGCAGACCAAATTATTTCTTTACCAATCGGCTCTCCGACGATCAGTGTTCAGATGAACGGCACGGCGAGCAGCGATTCCGACGGATCAATCGTGTCTTATTCATGGGTGCGGGAAACCGACAAACAGGGCATGGGGTCAGGCCCTTCTCCCGTGCTGACGCTGACGGAGGGAATACACCGCATTGTCCTGACTGTCGCCGACAACAGCGGCAACACGGATCAAAGCACCGTCGTCGTCGAAGTTAAAGCGTATCAAGTGCCCGATAGCGATCCATTGCCAGTTGTAGACCCGATTGCTGGTGCGCCCTCCGGCAATGGGCGGCAACTTGTTCGCTTGACCAACGGCGATTTGTGGGCGGTTTATCAGTACGGCCATTACGCCCGTTCGAAAAATGACGGCAACACATGGGAATTTCAACGTCCTATTCTTATGCCCCACACAAATCAATTGACGTGCTTGGATGGAACAACGCGATCAATCGGCGTGAACGCACCGCAAATCAGTTACATTGACGGATATGTGTCGGCTGCTGTGGATTCACAAAACGTTATTCATGTGGCGTTTCAGTCCAACAATCGAACTTATTTAACCTCGCTAAAGGACGGTTGCTGGACGGATCCTGAAGAGCTTCCGCAGGTCGGAGAGGAAGAAATTACCGACTACAACAGTCCGGTCATTGCGGTTGATGGTCAAGACGGTTTGCATGTGCTTTGGAGGGAAGACAGCGATCTGACTTATTCGAGCCGCACGGCGAATGGCCCCTGGATTGAGCCGATTCAGTTCGGCGAAGGGAACCTCGGCGTCTTCGAGATGGACGTGGACCAGTACAATAAAGCCCACGTCGCGTGGACTAAACCCTCTGCGCAGTATCTCGGGGAATTAATCCATCACACTAAAATAAACGCGCGCGGCGACCTGCAGACCGCTTCCATTGACGACAACACATGCTGCATGCCGCCGGCTCCCGGATACGTGGGTGAGCCGATTCACAATTGGATTGCTTACTACGGCGGATCGGGTATCAGCATGTCGGTCGTGTCCGACAACAATGTTTACATCAACTATTTGCGGCAAGATCCGCGCGTCAAAGAAGCCGACCCCGACGCCGTTAACAGACAAATTGGTTTATGGGAAGCGCATTACGACGGTTTAAGCTGGGAGAAAAAAGGTATTAGTCCGTTGTATTTTTCGGGAGAGCCGCAAACCGGCGCTCGCTCTCCGCTCGCGTCGTTTTTTGCCGGCGGGCCACAAGCCATTTGGAACGCGATTAATTACAACGATACGCTTGGGGCGTTCAACGCGACCTACCTGAACGGCTCCATGCTCACCAATCCGCCGCAGCGGCCGTTTAACGGCATGTCGCCGCGCTACGCCCGCTGGAATAATAACGGGGGATCACCTGGTTTTCTCTATGCGCAAAGCGATCCGAATGACACCACCGCCGGATACAAACTGCGCTATTACCGATTGGGCGGGGGAATGCACACCGGGCGCGGAAACAATCCGGGCAACCCGCCGGTGGCCGGCGGCCCGCGCTGCGACGATTTGTTCGTCACGGATGCCGACGGCGACGATGTCGAGCCGGTTACAATGCCCTCATGCGGCGTCGCTCCGGAAGGCCCCGTCACGACCTATCAGTGGGCGGAATTTACCAGCGGTACCGGTACCAGCCAATATCTGGGTACCAACACCACACCGTCTCTTGAATTCACGTTCGACGTCCGCAGCCATGAAATTCTTCATGCCGTCAATGTCGAAGGGAAGCCGCCGCAATTCAGCAGTTACCTGGTAACGGTGCTTCCGGCGAACACGCATCTACCGGTGGCCAACGCGGGGCCGGACCAAAAAGTATCGGAAGGATCCGTCGTTCATTTGGACGGCTCGCAAAGCCGCCACCCGGACCCGGCGCGCCAAATCACCGCCCATTATTGGTTCTATGAACCCATACATTCGGAAGTGCAGATTTTGTCTCAAGCGGAAATCGACGTCGAAAATCTGCCGGCGGGAACGCACCGCTTCCGTTTGGAAGTGTGGGACGACAAATACTATATCGACGCCGACGAAGTTGTGATCACGATCGGAAACGGGAATAAAGCGCCGGTGGCCAACGCGGGCGGAGATCGCACGATCGGCATCGAAAGCACGGAAAACAGCGCCGTCGTTCCGCTCAACGGTTCTTTAAGCGCCGACTCCGACGGCGCGATCGTCAGCTATGTGTGGACGCGCGAGACCGATAAATTCCAGTTGGGAACGGGCGTATCGATTTCACCGACGCTGCAGCGCGGCATTCACCGCGTGGTGCTGGAGGTTACCGACAACAGCGGCAACAAAGACCAAAGCACGGCGGTGATCACGGTCGGCGAACCCATCGTTTCTCTTCCTGAGAATGCAGCGCCCGTTGTCAATGCCGGCGCCGACATAACAACGAGCCAGCTCACGGACGTGCCGCTCGACGCCACGGTCACCGACGATGGTTTGCCGAATCCGCCCGCCGCGCTGACGTACGCGTGGGTAAAAGTTTCAGGACCGGGTGACGTGACGTTCAGCGCGCAGACCGCACCCGATACGAACGTGACTTTTTCAGCGGGCGGCGTTTACGTTTTACGGCTGACCGTAGGCGACAGCCATCTGACGATGACGGATGAAATTACCGTGACCATCAGCGCTCCGCCCGTCGTCAATGCGGGCGCGGACCAGACAATCACGTGGCCCAACAACAATGTCAGCATCGACGCCACCGTGACCGACGACGGCTTGCCAAATCCGCCCAACGCCATGACGCATTCATGGACGAAAGTGTCCGGTCTTGACACGGTCGTGTTCGCGCCGGCCGATTCCGTGGACACACAGGTCACGTTCCCAGGCGTGGGGGTCTATGTGTTGCGCTTAACTTCACACGACGGTTTATTTGAAGGATCGGACGAGATAACCGTGACAGTTCTGCCCAACACCGGGGGCGATAGCTGCCCGACGCCGGTCACGCGGACCACGGTGGATGGCCTTATTCCGGATTGGTGGGCCAGTTCAGCCTACGATCACAAGAACGGACGGCGTGTTGTGCGCACGTCCAAAGGCAAGTTGTGGGCCATTTATAAAAAGTTTGACGAAGATAAATACAAGACGATCGTTCGCTTCGCCAGCTCCTCCGACGGCGGCGCGAACTGGGCGTACCAGGACCCGGTTCTCGAGGAAGGGAAATTGGGTTGCATGGACGGCAGCACAAATAATGTGGGCGTCAATAACGCTCAGCAAATTCCCGGCCCGCATTCCGTCGCGGTCGACGGCAACGACGATGTTAACGTGGTCTTTACCGAGTACAACGCCAACAACGGCTATTACTATCCGTATGTGACGAAACTCGACACGGACTGCGGCTGCTGGTCCGAACCGGCGCGCATCGGTGTGCACGCTTCCGGGTACAGCACCGAAGACCCCGTCATCGCCTTCGATAAAAAAGGCGATATGCACCTTATGTTCGTTGGATTGGACAGCAGCGGCTACGAACGAGTCTATTATCGCTATAAAAATTCCAGCTATGTGATCAGCTTGAGCACCGAATATTATTCGCCCACACATCTATCTATGGACGTCGATGAAGACAACAACCCGCATCTTGTTTGGTACGGCATGGGCCGCATCAATTACGTAAAAAAATCAGGCAACACGTACACGCGGGCTACCCTTGCTATTCCGGAACTCAATGGGGGAATCTACGCTCCGCACCCAACGATGGCGTTGTGGAGCTCCAATCAGGTTTACGTTGCCTATCTCGACAAAGACGAACGCAGCATTCGTGAGGGCATGCCCGCGGTGTGGCTGGCCAGCGGCAGCGGTACCAGCTGGACCAAACGCCGCATGACCACCTTACGCTATGGCGACTTGAGCCCGGACAATTCGTACGCGGTATCGAGCAGTTATCCGTTCCCACCGACAATTTATTTGGACATTAGCGGTGATCCGCATGTTTTATGGCGCGTCCACCGCGTGACCGACGACAATCCGTGGGACGTCGACGTCGCGATGTTCGGCAACAGCCGCGGCGACGATGGCGTGTGGACAGGCGAAACGCAGCTTTCCAGCACGGAATCCGACGAGTTGAACTACAGCTGGCAGACCTATATGAGCCGTTACGCGCGCTGGTACAACAATGGAGGCACGGCGGGCGTTCTTTATCCGAAAGAAAATACGGCAGGGGATAAAATCGATTACCGCTATCGCGGCCTCGGCGTGCAGATGCATGTCGGCCCGGGCGAACCCGATGTGCCGAACCCGAACATCAATCAACCGCCGACGGTCGACGCGGGCCCGGATTTGGAATACAGCTTGCCCGGCAACATTCTTCTCGATGCAACGGCCAGCGACGACGGCAAGCCCACTCCGCCCGGAATGCTCACGTATTTGTGGACCAAAGTGTCGGGCCCGGGCACCGTGACTTTTGTCGACGACACAGCGCTCGACACCGAGGTCACGTTTTCGGCAGAAGGCACCTACGTACTGCGCATCAAGGCCGATGACGGCGCGTTTGCCGACATTGACGACGTCACCGTTACCGTTTTGCCGCGCATCAACATCATTCCTCTCGCCGACGGCTGCGGCGACCGATACGTCCTGGTGGAACAGGGGGAAACACTAAAAGCGGTGACGCTTAACTCGTGCAGCACAGATCCGGACGGAAGCATCATCACCTATGCATGGGGAAAATTCAAAACAGGCGGGCCGTCCGAAACTTCTATTTACGCTGGCCCCAACATGTCCACAACCGCGGATTTAAATTTAGCCACGCATGAATTGTCGCACACCGTGACAGACAACGAAGCGGGCGTCGGTAAAGATTTCTTCCTCGTGACCATTCTTAAGCCTCAGACAATACTGCCCATCGCCGACGCGGGCGCAAACCAAGTTCACAAAGTCGCTTTGCCGGACCAGAAAATTATTGCGCACTTGAATGGCTCATTGAGCCGCCATTCCGATCCGTCGAAAAGCATTGTCCGTCATTCGTGGTTCAGCGAACCCGGCCACACGCTTCTCAACACCGAGACGGGACACAGCCACGATATCGAACTGGGCGTGGGCGAGCACCGCTTTCGCTTGGAGGTTGAAGACGAGGCGGGCTACATCGCCGGCGACGAGATTAAAGTGTTCGTTACCCTTGACGACGTAAACAAATCGCCCGTCGCCAACGCCGGCGCCGACCAAACTCTGCAGTTGGATTTGGGCGAAAACATGAAAAATGTGGCGCTGAGCGGTTCCGCCAGCACCGACGCCGACGGCATCATCGCCAATTACAAATGGACCAACGAAATTACCGGCGAAATTTTGGGCGAAGGCGCCGGTATCAACGTTACGCTGAGCAAAGGCGCGCACCGCGTTCTCTTAACGGTGACGGATAACGCCGGAGCGACCGACACCAGCCTTGTTGCCGTTAACGTGATACCGATGCCGAACGATCCGCCCGTGGTTAATGCGGGGCCGGACAAAAACGTCACCATGCCGAACTCTGCGCAGTTAATCGGCACCGTGACCGACGACGGCCGCCCCAATCCTCCGGCCGCCTTCACGCACACGTGGACGCAAGTCACCGGCCCCGGCGGCGCAAACTTCTCCGCCCCGAACGCCCTGACGACCGATGTTTCCTTTAATGCGCCGGGCAATTACGTGCTGCGGCTATCGGCGAACGACAACGCTCTTGAAGTGAGTGACGACGTCACCGTCGTCGTCAGCGCGCTGAATGCGGCGCCCATTGTCAACGCGGGCCCGGACCGCGCGGTACAAATGCCAAACACGCTTTCAATCGACGCCACCGCCACCGACGACGCCTTGCCCACACCGTCGCTCACCCACACTTGGAGCAAAGTATCCGGACCGGGCAGTGTCACCTTTGGCACGGGCAACACCGCCGACCGCACCGCCACCTTCTCAGCTGCCGGCACCTATGTCCTGAGATTAACGGTCAGCGACGGCGCCTTGAGCGCATCCGATGAAATAAGCGTTAACGTGACCTCGTCGCTCACGACAGCCATCAGCCTCACGAGCCCCGCGCATTTAAGCTACATCCGAGGCACCGTCACCATCGAAGCCGATGCCTCAGACTCGGACGGCATCGCCCGCGTCGAGTTTTACGTGAACGACGTTCTGGTCTTTACCGATAACACCGTTCCTTATAATTATTCGTGGAACACCGCCTCCGGTCCGGACGGCGTGAAAGACATTTATGCGATTGCCTACGACACAAAAGGGAATCCCAATTCCGACGGCCGCAGCGTCACAGTCGACAACACGCCGCCGACAACCAACGTTGTTGGCGACGGCGACCATGATCCGCTGGCGGGGAAAACAATCAAATCCAATCAATGGATAACATCAAACGCGGCCGATAACATCGGCGTGGCCAAAGTCGACTTTTATGTCCGCGGTACGCTAATTCACACTGATAATGGCACCGAAGACGGAACTGGCACAAACACATACGATGCTGATTGGCGGTATGTCTTTGTGACCGGCACATTCGCCGACGGCCCCGCCGCCATTCATACGGTGGCGACCGATAAAGCGGGGAATGAGACCACTTCAGCTGTAATAAACGTCACCATTCGGAATAATTACAGTGACACAACTCAGCCCAACGTTAGTTTTGCGTTTCCAAGTAACAACGCAACAGTTACCGGCGTGGTCAACGTGCGCATTAACGCCAGCGATAACAGCGGCGGCTCCGGAATCCAATACGTGTGCTTGTTTTGGGGCGGCAGCGTGATCAGCCCCGGCGGCGTATCGCGCGGCTGCGATGATACGGCTCCTTACGAGATCCCGTATGATACGACAATCGATCCAGACGGCCGCTCCGGTTTATCCGTATTTGCGCACGACTGGGCGGGAAACTCGAAAGGAACGGCGATCACGATCAACATCAATAACGCCGATTACCCGAAGGTGACGATTGTTTCGCCCGTGACCGAACAGGTTGTGAGCGGCACTAGCGATGTCCTCGTTAATGCCACGCGTAACGGTTTGGCGAGCGGCATCACCAAAGTTGAATATAGCCTGCCGAAAAATTTTGTCGATCCGTTCCCCGCGCCGGTCTATACCGATTCATCGTCGCCGTTCATATGGCCGATGGACACGACACAAATGAAAAACGGACGGCATTTCGTCATGGCGCGCGCCTTCGATGCACTGAACCGCAGCGTCTATGACTGGGTGAGCATCCTCGTGAACAACCCCGACAACACGATGCCGGTCGTGACCTTTACCCAGCCGATAAGCAACGCCACGCTGCGCGGCTTCGAAGAAATCAAAGTAGAGGCGACCGACAATCAAAAAATCGCCGATGTGACTCTCCTGGTGGACGGCGTCGTCAAAGGGACTGATATTGAAGCGCCCTACGAATTTATTTTAAACACGCTGGACATCAAGCAAGGCGCGCACACTCTCGAAGCCAACGCGCGCGACACGTCCGGCAATGTCGGCACCGGATCCATACCGATCACGATAGATAATGCCGGGGCCAACCCGGCGGTGAGCATTCTCAGCCCCGGAAACGGCTCGACGGTCATTCAGCCGACCAGCATCGACGTTTCCGCGTACGACCCTCAGGGCGTTACCCACGTTGATTTTTTTATTGACGACTCATTGCACGGCACGGACACGTCGGCGCCGTATTCGCTTCCCTGGAACGTCACTTCCGCCGATAACGGGCCCGCGGAAGTGCGGGTGATCGCCTACGACACGATCGGCAACAGCGCGGCCGCGACAATCAATGTGACCGTGCGAATGAACGTGCCGCCGACAGTTAACGCGGGCGCCGACCTTAATATAACGCTGCCGAACGCGGCCGGCTTGGACGCCACCGTTTCTGATGACAATCTGCCAACGCCTCCTGTTCTGACAATCGAATGGGAAAAAGTGTCAGGTCCTGGAACGGTCGTCTTCGGCAATAAAAATGCGGTCGACACCACCGCCACATTTTCAGCCCCCGGTTCCTATTTGCTGCGTTTAACCGCCGGTGATGGTTTGGACGAAACAAGCGATGAAATGTCCGTTATCGTTTCACCGGAAAACAAACCGCCGTTCGTTTCGGTCGGCACCGACAAAGTTGTGACCTTGCCGGCGAGCGCCTCGATCGACGCCACAGCCAGCGACGACGGCTTCCCCGTGCCGCCCGGAGTAACCACCTTTGTCTGGAGCAAAGTGTCCGGTCCCGGGACAGTTGGGTTCTCCAATGTGAATGGCGTCGATACCGACGTCTCTTTTTCTCAGACTGGAACGTATGTTTTGCGTTTGACCGCCAATGATGGCGTTCTAAATGCCTTCGACGAGTTGACCGTCACCGTTATTCCGCAAAATTTTGCGCCAACG
The DNA here is from genome assembly GCA_964499015.1 of uncultured Elusimicrobia bacterium. Classification (GTDB taxonomy): domain Bacteria; phylum Elusimicrobiota; class Elusimicrobia; order F11; family F11; genus CAZCJA01. The sequence continues at coordinate 1,632 of CAZCJA010000043.1, read as the reverse complement.
GTGAACGCGGGCGCCGATCGCGACGTTACGTCGCTGACAGGCAGCGCGCTTAGCGGTTCCGCCGGCGACGACGGCTTACCGAACCCGCCGGCAGCGCTCGCGCATGCGTGGAGCAAAGTGTCCGGACCGGGCAGTGTTACCTTCGACAATCCGAATAGCTTAAACGCGACGCCCACCTTCAGCGCTCCCGGCGTTTATGTGCTGCGTTTAACCGCCAGCGACTCCGTTCTTACCGTCTTCGATGACATGACCGTGACCGTGGACGTCAACGCCGCGCCAACCGTTAACGTGGGCACCGACCAAGCGGTTACGTTGCCCGCAACACTTTCGATCAATGCCACGACGTCCGATGACGGCAAACCGAATCCGCCGGCGGCAATGTCGCACACATGGAGCAAAACATCCGGTCCCGGCACGGTGACGTTCACGCCGGCCAACGCCGCCGACACCGTCGCTTCGTTCTCGGCCGGCGGCGTTTATGTTCTGCGCTTGACCGCGAACGACAGCGATTTATCTTCGTATGATGAGCTCACGGTGACCGTGACCGCCGCCAACACGCCCCCGACCGTTAGCGCGGGAGCGGATCAAACCATTTCCTTGCCCAGCGCCACGGCGAGCTTAAACGCGACCGTGACCGACGACGGCCTGCCGAATCCGCCCGCGGCCCTCACCTATTCGTGGCTCAAAATGTCCGGCCCGGGCAACGCTAACTTCACCAACGTCAGCTCGCCGCAGACCAACGTCACCTTCACCAACGCGGGCACATATGTGCTGCGCTTGACCGCGAACGACTCCGTGCTTTCCAATTATGATGAAGTCTCCATAACCGTGACTCCGGCCGCACCGGCCAATCTTGCGCCGAACGTTAATGCGGGAATTGACCAAAGCGTTTCCATGCCGAACGCCAACGCGAACTTGAGCGGTAGCGCCACCGACGACGGCAAACCAAACCCGCCGGCGGCTCTCACCTACACATGGACCAAAGAATCGGGTCCGGGGTTTGTCGAATTTTCCGCGCCCAACGCGCTGGAAACCAACGCGACCTTTTCCGCCGTGGGATCGTATCAGCTGCGTTTAACCGCCAACGACTCCCTCTTGTCCGGATTCGACGAAGTGCGCATTACAGTAACTATGCCTACGGCAACCAACACCCCGCCTGTGGTCAACGCGGGAACGAACAAGATGACAATGCTCGCCGATTCGCTGAATTTGAGCGCAACCGCAACGGATGACAATCTGCCGAACCCGCCCGCGGCGATGACCTACGCATGGAGCAAAACCTCCGGACCCGGAGAGGCGATTTTCACTTCGCCAACCGCGTTGCAAACAAGCGTCAGCTTTACGGCGGAGGGAACATATGTTCTGCGCTTTAGCGCCACCGATTCCGCGTTGACAGGCTCCGACGAGCTGACCGTAACGGTCATTGCCAACAATGATCCGCCGACGGTGGACGCCGGCCAGGACAAAATATTCTCCTTCCCGAACGCGGTGGCGATCAACGCAACGGCAACGGATGACGGCATACCGGGCCCGCTCACGTATCAATGGACAAAAATTTTTGGCCCCGGTGACGTCACCTTCTCGGCGCCGACCGCCGAAGACACGAACGTAACGTTCTCCGAACCTGGCAAC
>CAZCJA010000042.1:18555-19682 GCA_964499015.1 uncultured Elusimicrobia bacterium | reverse complement strand
GTTTGACGTTAAAGTGGTCGAGTGCGATCTGATAAATCTTGGCGTCCGGTTTGCGCAGGCCGACGTCGTTGGAAAACCATACTTTATGGAAGTGCGAAAAAAGCTGATAGCGCTGAACCAGGTGCGCGGCGTGGATCGAATTGGTGTTGGAGATCATGCCCAGCTTCACGCGGCTTTTCAGCCCTTCGATCAAAGCGATGACGTCGGGGTCTTCTTCGAAAATGTCGTTAAACATGGGCAGGAAGCCGTGATAGTCGAGGCCCTTGATTGAGCAGCATTTGGCGATGTGTTGAAAAAAATCTTCATTGGAAAGGCGGCCGGTTTCAAATTCGTCGAGCATTTCCTTCTTGCCGAAATGCGACAAAATTTCATCCTGGGGAAATGGCGAGTGCTTTGTCAGTTTTTGGGCCATGCGGTGCCCGTCCACTGGCAAGATGACGTTGCCGAGGTCGAAGAGAACGACGTTGATCATGATGGGTTGGAAAACTCCTTGGGATGCGACCGGGCGTGGAGAGTACAAAACGATACGAGTGTCGTCAAATAGGGCGGCTTTTAGGGTGGTTTTTAACCCCCGTTATTAAGGAGTTCTTAACCCCCTCTTAAGGCCTCGTTAACCAGGCCCCGACTAGGCTTAAGCAAATGTATAAAACAGGGATAATTTTTAGTACATTTACGCGCATGACAGCGGCATCCTCTCGACGGACGCTCTTGCTTTTCTTGCTCGCCCTTGGTGTTTCCGGGGCGACCCAGTCCGCGTCCAATGAAGAGCCGGTTCTTACCGCCTGGATGGTCGACCAAATCAAAGCCCTTCCCCACGGTCTGGCTAACGAATCGCTCGTTGTCCGTTTTAAACATGTCGACGGCGTCGATTTTTACGGCGCCGGCCGCCGCAGCAAAACTGGTTTTGCGTTTCAGGGTATTGTCTCGCAAGCGGTTTGGCTGCAACTGCGGAACCGCGGCGAAGAAAATTGGGCCAGCGCCGCCATCCGTTTTAAAGAGCCAGTGGATGTGTCCCGTTACAATTCGATCGTAATTTGGGCGCGCGCCAACCTGGTCAACCAACGTTTTTCCGTCGGATTGCAGGACCCGTCGTGGAACAAACAAAGCGATGCCCAATCCCGCACGCC
>CAZCJA010000042.1:0-18545 GCA_964499015.1 uncultured Elusimicrobia bacterium | reverse complement strand
GGTCGTTCCGTTCAGCGCCCTCGAATCGGACAAGCCGTTTGATAAGAAGCGTCTAAGCCAGATGACGTTCGAATTTGGGAGCGGCACGAGTCTCAATCAAAAACTCGGTTCTCTCGATATTTTCGGAGTTTCCTTTGTTAAACAGTCTCCTCCGTTAAAGGCCATTGAAGTGTTTGCGGCCGCCCCCGCACCCGCCTCGGTTGTCATGGCACCAAAGAAAAAACCGGTTGTTGCGGTCGCCGCCACCAAACCCAAAACACAGAAAGAATTCCAATTCGACGTTGTTTCCAAACAAACCAATATGCCCGTCGCTGGGATCGCCGTGACCCCGGCTAAACCAAAAAGAGCGCGGACCGCGCAGATCGTTACGCCGCCCGCGCCGCCGGCCGTGGAAAAAGCGCCGGAGCCAGCGCCTGTCTCCGCCTCCGACGACAAGAGCGATTCTTCTGTGCGCAAACTTATTCTTTTGCTGGTCGCATTAATCATTGGCTCGCTTGTGACCATCGCGCTGCTCATGCGCCGGAAAACCCCGAAGAAGCTGTCCGCCTCGTTCGGCAAAACGTTTTTTGAAATCAATTGGCCGCTGGCGTCATCGCAAAACACGCCGACACTCGCCGACGAGAAGCGTTTCTGGAAAGAGATGTCCGCGCAAGGCGTCAGCGCCGGCTGGATGTCTCCGTTTCAGGCGACCGCCGATCAACTGACGACCAACGAAGGATATTTTGCCGAAGTGTTCTTGAAACGGCAGATCGAGATGGCGAAGGACGCCAATATTCGTCTGCTGCCGAGTCTCTGCTTCGCGCGCACGGTGTTCCAGTATGAAACGTTTCTGGCCAACCCGCGTATTTATTCCTTTAAGCATGTCGCGCCGTCTGATCGCCATTTCTCCGATCAAGAACTGCGCACCAAAAACATCGGGTATTTCCCGGTGTGGATTCCCCCATTCTGGCAGCGCCAGCACGCGTTGCCGGAGCGCGTGCTCGTCGCCTACGGTAAGTTGCCGGGCGTCAGCCCGTCGAGCGACAGCGTTCAATATTTATTGACCGCCCCGGAACTGCGTAAGTACGCGGTCGAAACGATCCTGCGTTTTGCCGAGGTTTCGAACGGTGTGCGCATTCAGGGCGCCGCGGCGATGCTCAATTCCGCGCTGATCAAGTTCTGGCACATTCCGCTGACCGAGCAGCAGCGCACCAAAGCCGGCGAGTTTTGGGCGGACGTGATCCGCGCGGTGCGCGCCAAACATCCAAATTTTGTTTTCGTTGCCGACCACGCGGGCGGTGAGTCGAAGCTTTTGCGCGACCTGGGCTTCGACTTTTTTGAGAACGACAATCTGCGCGAAACGCTCACCAATCAAATCCGCTTGGAGACGGTGGGCAATCTGGCCACGCTGCTTTCGCCGCCGGCCTCGGCTCTTTTGGAGCGTTCCATTCACGATTTGTCTCCACTGCTCGGCGCCGAAGTTCCATCCAGCGCCAATGAGCGCAACAATTTGCTGGCGTCGCTTGTCTTAAGCCTTTTGCCGGGTGCGATTGAACACGACGGCTCGGTCAACGGCGCGTTTGGGAAATTTGTGAAAACGCTAAACACCACGCCTCTTTTCCGCAACGGCAACTTCCTGCTGCTTTCCACCGATGCGCCCGGCGTTCTTGCGTTCGCCCGCTGGGACCCTCGCACGCTGTATGTCGCCGTCGCCAATTTGTCCTCCCAGTCGCTGACAGCGAATATTAACGTTCAGCCGTTCCTGGGCGGCTTTACGCCCAACGCGATGTATTTGTTTAATGACGTCTTGCATGGCACGTCTTACTTGAAGGATTTGCCCACCGAGTCGTCCGGTGAACCCGCCTTGGCCGTTTTGGGCCAGGATGTATACGACAATGGTTTGCCGGTGACGCTGACGGCGCGCAGCCTGCGCTTGTTCTCTGTCAACATGAAACGACCCATACGCAATGAAACCTCTGCAAAAATACGCCAACTTCATAAAGCTTGAACACACGTTCTTCTCACTTCCCCTTCTCTTCGCCGGAGCGGTTCTGGCGGAGGGTACGCTGCCGTCTTTAAAAATATTGGGCTTGATCCTGCTCGCCGGGGCCGGAGCGCGCACCGTGGCCCTGGTCCTCAACAGGGTCATCGACCGCCACATCGACGCCAAAAATCCCCGCACCAAAGAACGCCACCTGGCTGCCGGAACGATGAAACTTATCGAGGCCTGGGTGATCGGCATCGTCGGCCTTGTGGTTTACGTGTGGGCCGCGTATCAACTTTCTGATTTTTGTTTGAAACTCTGCTGGATTCCGCTCGTTGCATTTACCGCGTACCCGTATTTCAAACGCATCACGCCGTGGACGCACGTTGGGTTGGGTCTTGTATGGGCGCTTGTTCCGCTGGCCGGCTTTTTCGCGGTAAAGCCGTCGCTGGACGGCATCGGCCCGGTTGTAACGCTCGCGGTTTTCAGCGTGTTTTGGCTGGCCGGATTCGATATCATCTACGCGACGCTGGACGAGGAGTTTGACCGCAGCGCCGGCGTTAAGTCCCTGCCCGCTCATTTGGGCGCCCGCAATGCGTTGAAAGTGTCCGCGCTGTTTCATTTGCTCGCTTTTCTGACGTTGTTCGTTCTTTATGGGTTCTGGCTGGGCGGGCCGTTAACCGTCATGCTGTTGGCGATTGTGGGCGTGCTTCTTTTTCTCGAACAGTACTTTTCGGCGTACGTGGATTTTTCGTTTTTTCATGTAAACATCTGGATCGGCGTGGCGGTGCTCATTTTCGTTATGACCGGCGTAAGAGGAGTTTAAGATGAGGACAATCATCGGCATTACCGGAGCCTCTGGCGGAGCGGTGGCGGTGGAATTTTTAAAGCGCTGCCCGGGCGAAAAATACGTGATCATGTCGCGCTGGGGCAAGGCCGTTCTCGCTCAAGAGACCGGCATAACCATGGACGCGCTCGCGCCCCACGCCGACAAGATTTTTTCCAACGACGACATGAACGCGCCGTTCGCCTCCGGTTCCACCCATTTCGATCAATTCGTCGTCCTGCCCTGCTCGATGACCACCTTGGGCCGCATCGCCAACGGTCTTGGAGAAAACTTGATTTCCCGCGTCGCCGAAGTGGCGCTGAAAGAAAACCGCCGTCTTGTGCTCGGCTTGCGTGAAACGCCGCTCTCAGCCATCGCGCTTGAGAATTCGCTTAAGCTCGCGCGCCTTGGCGTGACGATTATGCCGCTGTCGCCCGCGTTCTACATGAAAGACCAAAAACCCGAAGAAATGATTTCCCACTTTGTCGATCATCTCCTAACCACGCTCCATTTGGAAAGCCGGCCTGGCTGGCGTGAAGACAGCTTGTGCCATTCCAAAACCTAAGTTCCTTCGTAAAATTTCTCGAATCCAAAGGGGATCTCCACCGGATCAAAGCCGACGTTGATCCGATTCTGGAGATCACCGAGATCGCCACGCGCGTGGGCCGCAACAAGGGCCCGGCGCTCCTCTTCGAAAACGTCAAAGGATCGAAATTCCCCCTCGTCATTAATGTTTTAGCCACCGAGCAGCGCGTCAAATGGGCGCTGGGCCGCACGCCGGCCGATGTGGGCACACAGCTTTCAGGAATGGCGCATGGCCTCATGCCGCCGTCGCCGGAGCGCTTGTGGCAGCAGCGCGCCGGCATCAAACGCGTGCTGGCGATGAAACCCAAGGCCTCGTGGTTCCCCGCGATCAAGAAAAATGTGATTCAGCCGGCCAAACTTTCCGACCTGCCGATCGCGCAGTCGTGGCCGCTCGACGGCGGGCGCTTCATCACCTTTCCGCTGGTCGTAACCAAAAGTATCGTGGACGGCAAACAGAACATGGGCGTTTACCGAATGCACGTCTACAACGACACCGAGACCGGCATGCATTGGCAGATCGGCAAAGGCGGCGGCTACCATTATCAACAGGCCGAAGAACGCGGCCATGATTTTCCGGTCGCGGTCGTTGTGGGCGCCGATCCGATCCTTATGATGTGCGGCATTTTGCCGCTGCCGGAAGGATTGGACGAAACGGTGTTCGCCGGTTTTCTGCGCGGCTCCTCCACCAAAACAACGACGGTTCACGACGGCAAACTGCGCGTGCCGTCGGAGGCTGAATTTATTCTGGAAGGCATCGTGCCGCCGATGGAGCGCCGCTTGGAAGGCCCGTACGGCGACCACTTCGGCCATTACTCGCTGGCGGCGCAATTCCCCATTTTTAAAGTGAAGCGCATCTATCACCGCGAAAACCCGGTGTTCCCGATTGCGGTGGTGGGCAAGCCGCCGCAGGAAGACCAGGTGATCGGCGACGCGGTGCAGGAAATGCTTTTGCCGCTGTTGAAAGTGATGCATCCGGAAGTGGTGGATTTATGGGCGTATCAGGAAGCGGGCTTCCACAATTTACTGGTCATCAGCGTGAAAGAGCGGTTTGAAAAAGAAGCGGTGAAGACCGCGCTCTGGGCGCTCGGTGAAGGCCAGCTCGCGCTCAGCAAATGCGTGGTGGTCGTGGGGCCGGACGTGAACGCGCGCAATTTCAAAGCGGTGCTGAAAGCCATCCGCGAAAATTTCGATCCTAAGGAAGATTTCTTCCTGCTGCCCGCGACGAGCCAGGACACGCTCGACTTCACCAGTTACAAAATGAATTTGGGCAGCAAAATGATTTTGGATGCCACCAAGCGCGGCGCTCCGGCCAAGCCGGTGGCCAACGAACTCGAACCCGCGGCCCTGCGCGAGGTCGACAGCCGCATTCAAAACGCGATTCTGATCGACGAAACCATGCTGGTCCTGCAGGTGGCCTCCCACGGCCGAGAGGTGCTCGAAAAAATGTTAGCCTTGCCGGGCCTCGACGATATCTCTCTGGTGGTCGCGGTCAGCCCCGATGTTCCTCTCAACGACCAGGTTCTGCTTTTGTGGGGCATTTTTACCCGGTTCGACTGCGCGCGCGACACGTTTTTCAAGGATGTGGTGATCAAAAGCGGCCATCCCCAGTACGACGGCCCGCTATTTATCGATGCCACGTGGAAAGAAGGCTACCCCGAACCGCTGGCCATGACCGATGAGATTGTTCGTCGCGTTGACAGCCGCTGGGCGGAATACGGATTACCCAACTATGCTCATTAAAGATCAAGCGTTGTTTCCCATCTGGACCAAGGTCCAAAACGGCGAACGCCTCTCCCTCGAGGACGGGCGCATTTTGTTCGACTCAAACGACATGCTCGGTTTGGGCTACATGGCCAATTGGGTCAAAGAGAAAAAGACCGGCGACCGCGCGACCTTTGTGGTGAACCGCCAAATCAACCCGACCAATATTTGCGTTTTGTCCTGCCATTTCTGCGATTACGCCACCAAAAAGAACCGCCCCAACGCCTACAAGATGACGTCCGAGCAGATCCTGTCGAAGGTCAACGACGAGTTGACCGAAGTGCATATCGTCAGCGGGTTGTATAACGAGTGGACGTTCGAAGAGTATTTGGACGTCGTCCGCGTGATCAAAAAGAATTTCCCCAAAATCCAAATTAAGGCCTACACCGCGGTCGAGATCGACTTTTTTTCGCGCAAAGAAAAAATGCCTCTCAAGGACATTCTGCAGAAGATGATCGACGTCGGCGTGGTTTGCATTCCGGGCGGCGGCGCGGAAGTGTTCTCGGAGCGCGTGCGCAAAGCGCTGTTCCCGTTTAAGATCGGCGCGCCGAAGTGGCTCGAAGTGCATAAGACCGCGCACCAGCTTGGCCTGCGCTCAAACTCGACCCTTTTGTACGGTCACATGGAAACGTACGACGAACGCCTCGTTCACATGCAAAAATTGCGCGACCTGCAGGACGAGACCGGCGGCTTCCTGTCGTTTATTCCGCTGGCCTATCAGCCGGGGACCACGCAGGTGGTCAAGCGCCAAACCTCCGTGGTCGATGATTTGAAGACGATCGCCATCTCGCGGCTCTTCCTCGACAACTTCCAGCATATCAAGGCCTATTGGGTGACCATGGGCGAGGAGACCGCTTCCATCGCGCTCACCTTTGGCGCCGACGACATCGACGGAACGATCGGCGAAGAAAAAATCATGCACGCCGCGCAGGCGTCGTCGCCGCTGATGATGGCGCGCGAACGTTTGATTCGACTCATCCGCGAAGCAGGCCGCGTCCCGGTGGAGCGCAACTGCCTGTATGAGACCGTCAAAGTTTTTGAAGACAACGTCCCCGCCGGAGTCAACGCGTGAGCGCGCCCCGCATCGGCAAGATTGCGTATGTGAACACGGCGCCATTCTTCCACGCGTGGCCGGCGCGCAAATTCCCCATCACCTCGGGCGTCCCGCGCGAGCTGGCCCAGTCCGCGCGCGACGGAAAAATCGCAGCCGCGCCCCTGCCTATCGTCGAATGCTGGGATTTGGAAGAGAACTTTAAAAATTTAGGCCCGTGGGGCATTGCCGCCAAAAAAGAATGCCGCAGCGTGCTGGTGTTTTCGCGGCGCCCGTTTTCTGAGCTTAACAACACCACGATCGGACTCACGCAGGAGTCATCGACCTCGGTGATTTTGTGCGACGTGCTGATCCGCCAGCGCTACAACCACAGCGTTAAGCTTCGTCGCGGCCTCGAACCTCAAGACGAGGCCTGGCTCGTCATCGGCGACAGCGCGTTAAAACTTTTGGAAAGCGGCCACAAAACATGGCCGTACGTGACGGATTTGGCCACCGAATGGTGGAACTGGCAGAAACTTCCGTTTGTTTTTGCTCGCTGGGTGGTCAAGAAAGACGAGCCCGCGCTGGAAAACGAGCTTTCGGCCGTTTTGCATGCCTCGCTGACGTCGGGCAAGCGTTCGCTCCCGATCATCGCGCAGAAAGAAGCCGCGCGCCTGCGTTTGCCGGCGGCCAAAATAGTTTCCTATTTGGACGCTTTTGACTATGTCTTGGACCAAGACGCCGAAAAAGCGATTAAACTTTTCCGCGAATTTGCCGGGCAGCACAAACCGGAACTCGCGGCTGTGGGGTCATAAGATGGATTTGAAGCACGCAATCGAGAAGAAAGTATTGGACGGTACACGGCTGGAAACGGCTGAAGGCTTGTATTTGCTCAAAGATGCCCCGCTCGTTTGGCTGGGCCGTTTGGCGTCGGAGAAGCGCAACCAGGTTGTTCCCGCCGATGAAGTAACGTTTATCATGGATTCCAACCCCAACTACACCAACATTTGCGACACCGACTGCCACTTCTGCGCGTTCTTCCGCCGTCCGCAGGACAAAGACGCCTACACGCTCACCGTTGACCAGGTGATGGAAAAAATCGCCCGCGTGGAAAAAATGGGCGTGACCACGGTTCTTCTTCAAGGCGGCCACAACAAAGCCATCCCATTCGATTACTATCTGTCGCTGATCCGCGAAACCAAGAAGCGTTTCCCGAACATCACGCCCCACTTTTTTACCGCCTCCGAAGTGCAGACGATGGCGCTCGTGACCAACACGTCGGTTCCCGAGGTCCTCGCGCGCTTAAAAGAAGCGGGCCAAAACACCTTGCCCGGCGGCGGCGCCGAGATCCTCTCCGAACGCATCCGCAAAAAGATTTCGCCGAAAAAAGGCGGCCCGGAAGCGTGGCTGCAGGTACACCGCGAAGCGCACAAGCTAGGTTTCAGCTCCACCGCGACCATGATGTACGGCCACGTGGAAGAGCCGGAAGACGTGCTGGAACACTGGAACCACATTCGCGATTTGCAGGAGAGTTCCTTGGCGCTGAAAAACGGCGGCGGCTTCACCGCGTTCATCCCGTGGAGCTTTAAGCCCGACAACACGGTGTTGGAACGCCGCTTCCCGCGCCGCGTCGGCCCGGTTCCCTACTTGCGCATGCTGGCCGCGTCGCGGCTGTATTTGGATAATTTCGAACACGTGCAGGCCTCCTGGTTCTCGGAAGGCAAGAAAGCGGGGCAAGCCGCGCTTCATTTCGGTGCCGATGATTTTGGCGGCACGCTATTCGAAGAAAACGTTCACGCGGAAGCAGGGTTTGTAAACACCGCCACCTCCGAAGAAATCATCACGCTGATTCACGAGGCGGGTTTCAACGCGGTTCAGCGCACCACGCGCTATGACCGGCTTAAGAAATTCCCGCGCACGGCGGGCCTTGCCCCCACTCACGAGGAATCCTTCCGTAAAAACGCGCCGGTCACCGTTAGTTCGTCCATATGAAGGAAGACGTTCTTCCCTACGAACACGTTGTTTTCGTTTGTACCAACGCCCGCAACGAGGGCGAACGCATCAGCTGCGCCGGAGCGGGGCGCTGCGGGCAGGAGATCTTGGAACGCATGAAGAAGTACGTGAAGACCAACCGGTTGGAAAAGACGGTGCGTGTGGCGAAGTCGGGCTGCCAGGAGAAGTGCGAGGTGGGGCCGAACGCGATGGTGATGCCGGAAAACCTGTTTTTTTCGGGACTGAACGTTGACGACGCCGACCGGCTTATTTCCCGGTTCCTTTCTCCCCGCGCCGGCGCTTAACCACGCCCATCGTTTTTAAATCCACGTCGATCTCGTCGTAAATTTTTTCTTTCTCTCCGGCCTTCTCATAAATTTTGACCCGCAGCGGCGCGGCCGCATTCGTTTCATCGATGTACTCCACGCGAACCCCGAACGCCTTGCCGGCCTTTTTTAATCCTTCCACATACGCGACCACGTCGGGCAAGCGTCCAGCCACTTGCAAGGCTTGATCGGCCAATTCCGGCGGCACGTCTTTCGCCGGTTCAATAACCGTTTTTTGGAGCCGTTCCTCTTTCTCTTTCCACGGTTCCTGGCGGAAGCGCTTCGCTTTTTTGTCCCAATAAAAATCGACGCCTTGCGAGCAGTTGGCGCAGAAGGTCATTGAAAACGCCTGGTCGTTCGGATCGGCCGGCCCGGTTGCGCCGCGTTCGTGAAGAAACACCGGCACGTCATATTCCTCGTAAAAGAGGTTCTTAAAGCGGCCGCGTTCTTCCAGTGTCGTCACCAACAGGAAGTAGCGTTTGCCGCCGGAACGCAGCGCGTAAATGCCGGAAATCGCCACGTCGGAACTTCCATCCAGATTGAAATCACCTTCCGGCGCGAAAACGGGCTGCGGATCATGCGGCGATAAGGCCGGAACGTCTTGGGAATTCAGAAGGCGCGGCAGGTCGTCGTTTTTGAGCAAAACATCGATGGCGTCGTTGGGATCGAAGGCGAAGGCGGAGGTGGAAAGGAAAACGGAAAGAAAAAGGAACGCGCGGGAAATGGTTCTTTATTCCATGCCTTTTAGGACAAGCGTTTCGAGAAAAAACGTGCCTTGCAGCATGTATCCCTGCGCATGCTTGGTTACGTTGATATCCGGAACGATCACCGAAACTTTGATCACTTCAAACACCCCTGGTTTTTCGGAGGCCGCTTTGCGCGCTTCCGCCATGCATTCCTCACCCACGCGTATCAGGGCCGCTTTTCCGGTTTCAGCCTGGACCACTTCCGACACCGGGCAACCCCATTCAAACGTAAGCGTTTCTGAAGAGGATAAAAACCGGGTCGGAATCGAGGACACCGGCTCCATTTGAGGCATCGCAGGCACTGTCGTAAAAGCCATTGCCGCACAAGGCACCATCGCCGCGATCACCATCAAAAGGACTTTCTTCATAACCCCTCCTCACTGTCTGTGTCTGCTTCAGTGTGCGGCTGAAGCGTGACAAGTCAGTGACAGAAGGGTGCTCTTTTAGCGATTCTTCCTGAAAAACGTGCGGCCCGCGATTTTTGGCGTTGTTTTGATGTGGTGGGGCTGGGTAAGCGCCATGGTGTTCATAGCGCCGGACGGTGGTTCAGCGGTCCTGTAGTGGACGATCCGGGCCGGAGCCCCTTCCCAGGTCGTTTCCTCTATTTTGGTGATTTCCACCGAATATCCGCCGGATGACTGAGACCCGCTAAACACCGCGATAATATCATGCGTTTCGAAATTAACCGCCGGCAGGGGTGGCGCCGGCTCGACGTTTTTGACGTGATTTTTCCAGAAGTTTTTCCAACCCTTCTCATTTTTCAAGACGGTTTCCTGGGCTTGATCAATCCCGCTAAAACCCCCATTTATGTCCACCAGGGCGTCTCCGGGGAGCGCTGGGGCCGCGGGAGCCGCTGCTAAGGGGTCGGGTGCTTTGGGCTGAACGGGGGCCGGCGCGACCGGCGGGTTTTCAACCACGGGTGGGGCCGGCGGTTGAACGGGGGCTTCCACCGCGGGGGCGGCCTCCACCGCACGAGGCGCTTCGGCCACCGTCGTTTCCATTGCGGGGGCCTCTGGCGCGCGGTCCGGAATGTTTTTGACGAACAAAACGATAAGGACGATCGCGCTCAACGCGCCGCCGATTATTAGAAGGGGTCCCCAGTTTATTGGTTCCGAGGGAACGGCCGCTTCGGCCGCGCTCGCCGCCGCGGATTGACTTTTTAATTTTGTGAGAATTTTCTCTTCGAGATCGGCTGGCATGGCAATCGCGGGGAGTTCTCCCAGCCTTTGACGGTTTTTTTCAAAATCGTTGAGCGTGTGCCGGCAGTTGTTGCAGAAGACCAAATGCGATTTGATTTTATCGGCATTTACCTTGGCGATGCTGCCTTCCAGGTAATCCGACAAAAGGTGATTAACGTGGCCTGTGCTCATCAGCGTTTGGCGGCTGTGATGCGCTCATTGGCTTGGCGGAAGGATTCGCGTGCGTGCGCAAGGCGTGATTTTGCGCTTGATTCGGAGATGCCGAGCAGTACGGCGGTTTCATTAAGCGGTTTCTTGGCCACGTCGCGCAGTATGAGCACGATTCGTTCGTCGGCGGACAGCGCGTTCAGCGCGCGCGTTGGAGCGTCGGTTTTGCGAGGGTCGGGGGCGGCGGCTTTTTTCTTTGATTGGTGCGAAAATGTCTTCCATTCTTGGGCGACGATTTTAAGCAGCGCTGTGTCGGGATGGTGCCGGCGCGCGGCGGAAAAAACATTTTGGCAAAGGGTTTCGGCGTCGGTGGGGTTTCCGCACAGGCGAAAGCTAAGCGAGTAAACAGCGGGCAACTCCGCTCGAACAAGACTGGTTAGGGCTTCCTCGTCGAGTGCCATGGAGACCGGTTACCTCGCGGCGGGTGTCATTAATTCTTTGGGCAGAGAGAAAACAACGTTTTCCTCTCGTACAAAAACGTCTTCGGCGTCGGCGTTGTAGTCTTTGCGCAGGCGGTTGAGCACATTCTGGACCAAATATTCGGGGGCCGATGCGCCCGCAGTCAGGCCAACCAGTTCAACGCCCTTAAACCATTCAGTCTGCAGTTCTTTGGCGTCGTCGATCAAGTAGGCGCTCACACCGCGTTCGCGGGCCACTTCGCAAAGGCGCTGGGAGTTGGAGCTGTTTTTTGATCCCACGACGAGAAGAAGTTGAATGCCTTTGGTGAGCAGTTCGCGCACCGCGTCCTGGCGATTTTGCGTGGCGTAGCAGATGTCGTCCTTTGGCGGCGTTTTGGCATGCGGGAAACGCGCGCGGATGGCGTCGAGAGTCATTTTTGTTTCATCGATGCTCAAGGTGGTTTGCGTGAGCACCATGATTTTCTTGGTGTCGGGCAAATTGAGTTTTGCCGCGTCGGCAGGCCCTTCAACCAGCGTGATTTTTCCAGGCGCTTCCCCCATGGTTCCCACCACTTCATCATGATCGCGATGGCCGATGAGAAGAAGCGAATAGCCTTCGCGCAAAAAGCGGTGAACTTCCAGATGGACTTTGGTAACGAGCGGACAGGTGGCGTCGATGGTTTGCACGCGGCGCTCTTTGGCTTCTTCGCGCACGCTGGGTGCAATGCCGTGCGCGCTAAAAATAACGCAGCTGCCGGCTGGGGCTTCGGATACTTCTTCGATAAACTTCACGCCGCGGCTTTTAAAATTCTCCACGACGGCCTGGTTGTGGACGATTTCCTTGCGCACGTAAATGGGCGGGCCGAAACGTTCCAAAGCCAAGTCGACGATTTCAATGGCGCGGCGGACGCCGGCGCAGAAACCCCGGGGCGATACGGTTAAAATCTTCATCGTATTAACCTGAAAAACGCATCCTGGTATTCGTCAAAAAGCCCGTACTCTTTAAGCTTCTTGCCGAGCTGCTCCAGGATTTTCTTGTCGTTCTGCGCGGCCGCAAAGAGATGTTTGATTTCGCGGTGCTTGTTGTCCAAGAGCCGTTTTTCCCCTTCAAAGAAGCCGCGGTCATGCAGTTCCTGGACGTTATGGGAAAAGGACGCCATGGTTTCTTCCACGATAAATTTCATGATCGAGAGAGACCAGTATTTTTCCGTGCCGCGTATGAGCGCTTTGCGATACGACCCTTCGCGCTCGAAATCCTTGCTGATGTCTTTGATGATTTGGTCGGGCGTGGCGAGTTCAATGCGCATCGCATCCGGTTCGTTGTGGAATTGGTATTCGAGCCCGCGCAGGGCTTCCCCGTAATGGCTAACCATGCGGTCGGCCATTTCTTTGGAACCGGCGCCGAAGCCGACGAATTTGTCTTTGAGGTTCTCGGCCGTAATGATCATCGGCTTCTCGGCCGTGACGGAACCGAAACGCAATTTGGCGCGATCCGGCAGCCCCGGCACATCCGTGACGAGCGTGTACTCGATCTTGGAGCTGCCAAATGTCGCGAGACGGTATTTGGGCGCTTTTAGGATCTGGATTTGGTGCAGAAGTTTCTGAAAATGAGATTGTTTCGGCATAAAAAGGATTCTACTAAACTTTACTACTATGACATCCGCTAATCGAACAAGCGTCGTTTTCATGGCGGTCGGATTAATCTGTTTGACGTTTGTGGGGCCGCTTTTGGCCTGCGGCTTCTTTACGGCCGGCGTGATCGTTTCCTTCGTCGGTTTTTTCCGCGCCTCGGGTTGGCCTGCGGTTGTTTTGGCCTTGTTTCACGGGTTGTTTATGGCTGCGGCCCTCATCTTAAATGCCGCATTTAGCCCCGCCAATGCGCCGGTTTCTGTTCCCGAGCTCACGCTGAAAGCCGTGCACCCTTCTGGTTTGACCGTTTATTATCCGGAAGGCTGGTCAGCCGAGTCGGTACCGGCAGAAAAAGAGCCGACGATGGTTTTAAGACACGTTTCCACTCAATTTTTAACGCTGCAGGAAATCCGGGTGCAAATGAAAAAGGCTACCGTCGAGGCAAAATCGCTCGCCGAACCGGATTTAAAGCAATTCACCGTTAAAAAGTTATGGCTCCGCTTCCATCAGGTGTCGGTCATCGGTTATAAGACGCCTCGGCTTCTCTGTTCGGTCTCCGCCCCGGTCCTCCCCCCGCACGTAAAGCTGGCCGAAGATCTTTGTAAAGCGGTGTTTAAAAAAATGGAAGTTCCGGTTACAATTGGACAATGAGCTCAGAACATCGCTCACTCATGCCTTTTCACGTACGCCGCGCCTCCGAAATCAAGGAGACGCTGGTCATTGTGGGCATTATTCTTTTTTATTTTTTATACATCGCCAGCACGGGGTTCAAGTCGCTCGTGGATAAGGCGGTGCGTCCTTCCGTGTATGGGTTAACGGCCGCCTACGGCGCCGGGAGCACAATGCTCCATCGGATGACGGGGGTGGATCTCGGCTTCGTAAACCCGCCGGTCGATAAAGATTTTATTTTCCGAGTTCAATTGGCCACCTACATCAATGAACGCCAGGCTCAGCCGATCATGGATATCGCCATGGATCAGCTGAAAACATACGAACAGCGAGAAAAAGCCCTGCAGGCCCTGCTGAAATTTCCCTCTCATGAAGAATGGATTCGCCCGTTTTTGAACGACCTTCCCAAAGGCGGCATGGTCGGCCTCTATGACGAAAGTTCCGCCGCTCTGGACGCGCTGTTCCGGCAGATCCGCTTGGAGGGCGGTATACAAAAGCCGTTGATTCGCGCGTACGCGGAAGTCAGCTTGTCGTTCATGCTGCAGGTGCCGGATGACATCATTCGTAAGAAAACGCTCGGCTGGGTTTCGGACATGCTGGCTGAAGACGCGCTCTTTTTAATTGTGCCCCGAATCGAACGTGAGAAAGTAGCCGAGGTGCGACCCAAAATTGACGCCGCTTTATGGGACATTCGCGCGGTTTCCAACCGTCCGCGCGCAAAGGAACTGCTTGTGCCGATTTATAAAAATCCGCCGTGGGAATCGGTGCGCGTGCCGGTGGCCGTTATTCTCGCGCGGCTGGGCGACAACGGCGCCGTTAATTATTTGCGCACGGTCGTTGATTCCCCCAGATTGACCGCCGGAGAGCGCACCACCGTGCGCGTGGCGATGGCGAGCACGCCCTATCCGTTGCGCATCCGTCCGTCCGATGAAGTCGAGCTGGCCATGCACCGCCACGATCGCGCCCGCCGCCTTCAATATCAGACGGCGATGCAGAAACAGCAAGCGATTATTCGTGCCGAGCGCGCACAAGCGCGTCTCGAGCGCCGCGCGGAACAGGCTCAAGCCGCGCGCGTTGAGAAACCCAAAGAAGAAAAAGTCGCGATGCTTCCACCTGTGGCGCCTCCCCCACCCGCCAAACCGCCGGTCGGGGTACAGCCTCCTGTTGTTGAACCGCCGCCCGCAGTGGAGCCGCCGGCAAAAGCGCCGGTCGAGAAACCCGTGAAAAAGCCGGCTGTGAAAGAAGCGCCGGTGGTCGCGCCGCCTCCGCCCGTGCCGGTTGAAGAAACGGTTGAAGAACCCGTTGAGGAAGAACCAGTGGTCGAGGTGCCGGTCCCGAAGAAGCCGGAAAGCAGCATGCGTTATGTGGACATGCTTTTTGAAGTGAAAGAGTCCCCCGCGCTCTTGTATGCCAACGCGGGCGACAAAGTCCCGTCGAACGTGGAATTGGACGTGGGCAGCAAAGGGAAGGCCACCTTTGAAGTTCTGATCAACGAGGAAAAATGGTACCAGGTAAAATCCAAAACGAAATCCGGCTGGGTCCGCGGTGATTCCATTAAGATTTACGATTTGGCGCCAACGGCGGAAAAGCCAGCGGTGACCGCGCCCGCGCCGATAGAACGCGCCGAGCGCCGTGAAACAACATACTTCGAAGTTGTTGAAGACGGAATTTTCGCGCGCGCGAAACCCGATGAGAAATCAAAACAGCTTTTTGCATTGGCAACGGGGACGCCGTATTTGGCCACGAAATCCGAAAAAATCGGGCCGGACCGCTGGTTCCTATTGACGTTAGAGGACGGCCGCGCCGGCTGGGTGGCCGGAATCGACCTGCAATTGGCGGAAGTGCCGGCGGCAATGAAGGAAGAGCAGCGCCAGGCGGTGCAGCCGGAATTTAAGTCGGCCTTTGCCGCGGAATGGATCGTGCCGAGCGTGGAAGGCGTTTTAGTCTATGATCGCCCGTCGATTGCGGCCAAGGTGAAGCAGAAAATTTCTCCCCCTGTGATTTACAAAGTGATTGAGGCGTCGGCGGGCGGCGGCGAAGAGTGGTACAAAATTAAAATTTCAGAGAAGAAAAATGTGGAAGGCTGGGTCCAGACGATGGACGTCAGCTTGACGAAACCGTAATCCGTTCGACTTCCGTTGCGCGAATCCATCCCTTGAGTCCTTGGTTTAACACTCCAATTTGCGTCCATTCCGGTCGCTCGTTTAGCACCACAACGGACGTACCTTCCGGAACCGTAAAACCGACCGCGTAGTCCGTTCCCGGACCGTTGCGCACTTCTCCCGGCCCCTGCATGATCACCGCGTGCTTCTGCAGGTCCATTACCGTGTGGGTAACGAGCCAGGCGCCAAACATGATCAGCAATAGCCCCGTCGTCCACAGCGTCATCCCCGGCCAAATTTCTGCTTTGATCCAATCCAGCGCCATCGCGCCGAACAGAAGAAGAAAACCCCACAGCAAGAGCGTGACGATCCCCGCTAATTCATTGACGCTGATGTAATAAATAAATTTTCGTGCCCACATCATTTCGAAATCTTTTAGGTGCGACCGGGCCAGGGACAGGTTGAACTGAACGTCCTGATCGCGCGGCATCAGGCGGGCCGCGCGGCTATACCACAAGATCGCTTTGCCGCGGTCCCCTTTGCGGTAGGCGACGTTCCCTAAGTTGTAATAAAGCGCGGCGCCGCCGTAGCCCTGATTGTGCAAGAGGGTGTAAATTTCCTCCGCTTTTGTGAAATCTCCTTTTTCATAGGCTGCGTTGGCTTCGTTGAACTGAACCTGCGCAGGCGTCGCGGCGAAGACAGGCATGAATTGCGCGATTAAAAAAAGTCCGAAGAGCGCGCGCTTCATCCGAGCACCTTCTCCAACTCTTCAAGAGCGGCTTCCGTGTTGGCGAGGCTGGCGTGCTTCATTTCCTCCGTGTATTCGGAAGAGGTGTATCGGATCACGTCGGACTCTTCTTTAAGGGCGCGCAGAACGGCACGCGTTTCTTGGCCAAGGCCTTTTTCACCCAGTTGTCGGTCCACATCTTCCCAGATGATGCCGTGCGGAGACAGCTCCAATTTGTCGGCGACATAGCTCATGATGGCGTCATGCAGGCCGTCGTAAAACGGAACGGGGTTGGGGTCGCTCATGAGCTTGCGCGCGGCGCGCAATTTTTTCAGCGCTGTTTTTTTCGCGCCGCGGATGCGGAAGAGCGACGCGTGCGTCGTTTGGATGCGGTGGCGCCAGCGCGTAATCACCGCGCCCAAGGCGAACAATATCGGCAGTGAATTTAAAATATAAAACCCGGGACGGAACAGAAGCGGCGGCTTGGCGGGCGCAACGTTGCCCTGCTTGATGAAGCGGATATTTTTCTCCAGAACGCGGACGCTTTCGCTGGCCTGGCTGCCTGGCGAGACCGCCGGAAAATCCGGCGAGACGACGCTGATCACGCCGGGTTTGACGTTCAGCACGATTTCGCGGGTAACGTCCGTTTGGAATTGGTTGGCGTCGGGGTTGTAGTAGGTGTAGCTGACCGGCGGGATCACCACTTGCCCGGATACCTGCGGAATTAACAGAACTTTAAATTCTTTTGAGCCGTGAATGAATTTACCATCGTTGTTTATTTTCGCGCTGGTGATGGTGTCATAGCGGCGGAACGCGCTCATTTCAGGGAGTGTGGGTTCTTTCAACGCTTTAATGTTGCCCACGCCTTGAATGGTCAGGATCAGATTGACTGGTTTTCCCACTTCAGGTTCGTCCTTCATTTTTTCGAGTATGCTGGTGATCTTGTAGCGGCCGACCGAGCCGGAAAAGTCCGCCGGCTTGTTCTTCGGCAATGCGCGCACCTGAATGGGAATTGCGCGGGTGGTCAGCTTCATCACCTGCTGGCGGCCGAAAAACTGCTGGAAGAAACTGTTCGGGTCGAAAGCGTCGATGTTTTGCTGAACCGGAACGTCAATGGCGGCGCTGCCGATCGCAAAGTCTCCGTCGGCGGTCGGAAACAGCGCGTAACGGATTTCATTCACGTTGTATTGGGCGCCTTGAAGAATCGTTTGATATTCGAGCTGCTTAAGCGGTTCAATCAGGAAGCCCGTCATGTCCGGTTCCGAGTAGCGCGGCTGTCCGGCGATGCGCACCTGCGGACTGCGCAGAAATTGAACGGTCAGCAGGATTGGCTCGCCGACGACGGCTCTGTTTTTGTCCACCTTGGCGGTGACGAACACCGCTTTCAAGCCTTCGCTGGGAACGTCAACCGCGCGCGCGCCTTCGGGCGGCGCTTGTGAGCCGGCAGCCGTCTGGCTGGAGGGGCTCGCCGGACGAACCACCATGTCGATGGCCTCGGTGGAGTAGGTTTTTCCCTCGTGTTCCAGTGAAATGGCGGGCACTTTAAAATTGCCCACGCTGACCGGGGTGAGAATGAAATTGTAGGCGACGAGCGATGAGGTTTGGCCGTTTATCCACTGGAATGACTGCGTTTGTCCGGCGCGTTCGACGTTAAAGCCCGGGATGTTCATGGCTGGAGCGGCGGAGACGTTGCCCACGCCGGAAATCTCAACCGTCAACGTGACGGAATCGGCCAGCGTGAGGTCGGAGGCGCTGACGCGCGCGGAGATTTTTGGCTCCGCGTCCGCGTGCACGGCCAGCGCGAGAAGAAGCGCCGGCACGAACCGCCATGATTTACCACTCTTCAAGGCTTTCATTTTTCTTGTCCGGCTTCGACTCTCCCATGCGGATCGGCTTGGCGTTCTTCATTTTTTCTTTTTCCTGCTCTTCCATCATCTGCAGGATCCGTTCGGCGTTTTCACGCGCTTCGTTCTGCGACATTTCTTTCTGTTGCTGTTCAGATTGGTCTTGCTTGTTTTCGCCGGACTCTTGGTCTTTGGATTCCCCGTCCCCGCTCTGGTTTTCATTCCTTTGTTCCTGCCGCTGAGGCGGAGGCGTTTTTGGGGCGTTTCCGGCGCGGATATACTCGATATTATACTTTGCATCCACGTCGTTCGGAGTCAGGCGCAAACATTCCTTGAACCGTTCGATGGCGCCGGCGCGGTTGCCCTTGTAAAACTCCACATGGCCCAAGTTGTAGGCGATTTTTGCGCGCAGACCGGGGTCTTTGGTCATGGCGGCGGCCTGTTCGTAGGCGCGCTTCGCTTCGTCAAACTTCCCTTCCAATAAATACGTCGCCGCGATGTTGTACGGCAAAAAAGCCTCGTCAGGCGCGTCAATGGCCGC
>CAZCJA010000041.1:3141-19793 GCA_964499015.1 uncultured Elusimicrobia bacterium | reverse complement strand
GCGGTAAGTTCGGACATTTTCCGTCCGCTAATAAAAGCTTTGCGGATATCAAAATCGGTGACGAGTCCGAGAAATTTTCCATTTTTATCAACCACGTTGGCCGCGCCGGTCCATTTGTTTGAAATTTCAATCAGCAGGCGTTCCATTGAATCGGTTATTTTGACCACCGGGTTGCGTTTGCCGCCGCGCATTACGTCCGACACCAACAGCAATAAACGTTTACCGAGAAGGCCTCCCGGATGGAACAAAGCAAAATTTTCGGGACCGAAGCCGCGCATTTTCATGAGCGCGACCGCGATCGCGTCGCCAATCACAAGGGAAATCATCGAACTGGTTGTCGGCGCGAGATTAAGCGGGCAGGCTTCTTTATCGACCGGCATGTGCAGGCTGATTGTTGATTCACGTGCCAACGATGAAGCCTTATTGGAGGTAAGTGAAATTATTTTCGCGCCGATTTTTTTTATAACCGGCAGCAAGTTCAGTATTTCTTCGCTTTCGCCGGATTTTCCAATGGCGAAGACCACGTCGTTGTGGTGGACGATCCCCAAGTTGCCGTGCACACCTTCCACCGGATGGAGGTATATCGCCGGCGTTCCCGTTGACGACAGAGTTGAGGCCATTTTTTGCGCGATCACCCCGGACTTACCGATGCCGGTGACGATGATTTTTCCTTTACAGCGAAAAATCATGTCCACCGCTTTTTGATAAGCAGGACCAATGTTCTTGCGCGCGTCTTTCAGGCTGCGCGCCTGAAAGGTGACGATCCCGCGAAGCTCTTTGACGATATTAAGCCGTTTCATGGGCAAATCTCTTCCTAAAGGAGGCCTTAATCAACATGATCGCGTACACGAAGTTGCCGAGTAGATAGCGCTTCCATAGCCGCCGCGGATCGCAATAAAGACGGTAAAGCCATTCGAAGCCCCGTGCGCGCAGCCACTCCGGGGCGCGGGGTACGCGTCCGGAAAGAAAATCGAAAGCGGCGCCGACGGCCAAACAAGCGGGCACATTGATGCGCGTCAAATTTTGGCTGATCCAACGCTCTTGCTTTCCCGTGGACACGCCGACGAACAGAATGTCGGGAGTGGCGCTGTGGATCTCCGCCAGGATTTGTTGAGTCTCTGTTTCGTCAAATTGGTCGCAGACCGACGGGCTGTGCGTGCCGACGATGTTCAAGCCGGGGTGGCGTTGAATCAAAGCGGCTTTTAGATTGATCAAATTTTCGGGCGTGCTGCCCATCAGGAAAACGCGATGGCCTTTTTCCGCGGCGCGCGCACATAATTCTTCCATTAAATCGGGACCGGCGACGCGTTCCGGAAAGCGCATGCCCAGCCACTGCACCCCCCATACCACCGACATCCCGTCCGGCAAATTAAGCGCGGAGCCGTTCAAAATGTCGGCAAATTCCTGATTACGGCGGCAAACGGTCAACGTGTAGGCGTTCACGAAATTCAGCTGGCGCGGCGTGCGCTCTTCGATCATCGTTTCAATGCAGTCCAGCGTTTGATTGATGGTCAACGGATGAAATTGAACCCCCAAAAACAGCCGCGCGTGCGCGCTGAAACGCTCCGGGCTTGTGGCTGGCGCGGGCGTCGGCAAATCCGTGATGAGAGGGCTGGCGATCGGGGTCATGGGTGTTGTGCGCTTGAAAGAGACCGAATCATATAAGTTTTCGATTTCCTTTATCCATCGCTCCAAAGAGAAGCGCTGGCGTGCTTCGTCCCATGTAAATTGGCTCATTTTTTCCTGTTCATTCTGAGGCTGTTCCGCCGCTTTCTTTAGACACTCCGCGAGTTCCTGCTCCGACCCCGCCGCGAAAAGCCAGCCGTTCTTGCCGTCAGCAATGATCTCCGGAATTGCGCCGCGCTGGGCGCCGATCACCGGAATGCCGCGTGCCAACGGCTCCAAGAGGCCGTAGGGACAGTTTTCGTAGCATTCGGACGGAAAAACGACGCAATTCGTTTCGTCCAAGAGCCGCTCTTTCTCCAAACCTGAAACAAACCCAAGAACGCGTATGTGCAATGTGGGGTGCGCCCATTGGAACGCTTTCACTTCATCCAAGAGCGGGCCGTCGCCGGCAATATTAAGCACGGCCGCTGAGTTTTCTTGCGCGTAAAGAGCAAAGGCCTTCAAAAGCGTGCGAATTCCTTTTTCCTCGCTCAAGCGGCCCATAAACAAAAAGCTAGCGGTCCGCCCTGGATGCGATTTGGGTTCGTTTTCAATGGGGTTTTGGAGGACAACCAATTTTTCCGGTGGAAAACCGGCGCGCTGGTACATATTGCGGCTGAATTCGCTTAAAACGATATAGCGGCTCACTTTTTCCCATGTATGGGCGGCGCGGTGATAACCAAGCGTGGCTGCCATCATCGCCGAGTTGACGAAACTGTTCTGATAACACTTGTATTTAGCGCCGCTGAGGGTGTTTCCGCCCACGCAAAGTTCGCACGGTTGTGCGTCGCGAAACAAAAGGCCGTTCATGCAGAACAAGCGGTAATTGTGCAGCGTCTGAACCACCGGAATGCTGTTTGCATGAGCGATGTCATAAATCGACGGTGATATAAACGGAAAAATGTTGTGAACGTGGATGATATCGGGCGAAAATGATTTGAGATGGGGCTCGATGTCGCTGCGGGTCGACCACGAATACGGGACTTGGAGGGCTTTCCGCGCTTTTTCCAGCAGAGACATGCTGTTCCAATCACGGCTGTCGCGTTGAAAAACCTGAACGGTGTGCCCGCGGCCTTCCAACGCCGACTGGAGCTGGCGAACGGCGCGCTCCTCCCCCCCTTCGTGCCGGTAAAGATTGTGCGCGAGGAGGACCCTCACTGTTTAGGCTTTCACCACGTTGGAGTCCGCTTTGCGGTATACGCCGCGCGTGTCCACGATCAATTTGGCGGACCGTTTAAGCAGGTCGTAATCGAATGAATCGTGATTCGTCGTAATAATGACGCAATCAAAACTTGATATAGACGCGCGTGTGAATGGAACGCTTTTTAAATTGAATTTATGCTCGCGCATTTTTGGAAACACCGGGAAATAAGGGTCCGTGTACGCAAGCTTGGCTTCTTTTTTTCTCAAAATTTCCATGACCAAACAGGCCGGGGACTCACGAACGTCGTCGACATTCTTCTTGTAAGCGATGCCCGCGACCAAAATTTTCGCCCCTTTTAACGATTTGCCCAGCGAATTAAGCGCTTCCGTTACCTTATTCACGACCCAATCGGGCATTTGTTCGTTTATTTCGCCGGCCAGCTCGATAAAACGAGCGTGCACCCCATACTCGCGCGCTTTCCACGTGAGATAAAAAGGATCGACCGGGATGCAGTGGCCGCCGATGCCTGGGCCGGGATAATACGGCGTAAATCCAAACGGCTTTGTTGACGCGGCGCGGATGACTTCATGCAAATCGATGCCCATTTTATCGGCGACCATTTTCATTTCATTGACGAGACCGATGTTGACCACGCGATGGATGTTCTCCAGGAGTTTGGTTAGTTCCGCGGCGCGCGCCGTGCTCACTTGAACAACCTTGTCAATCACGCCGCTATAAAGTGCGACGCCGACGGAAAGACAGGCCGGGGTGCAGCCCCCGCAGACTTTGGGGATTGTTTTGGTTTCGAAATTGGGATTGCCCGGGTCTTCGCGTTCCGGGGAATGAACGAGGAAAATATTGTCGCCGACTTTCAGTCCTTTCTTCGATTCGATGCGCGGAAGAAGTTCTTCGTCGGTCGTGCCCGGATACGTTGTGCTTTCCAAGGAAACGATCTGCCCGGAGCGCAAATAAGGGACAAGAGAATCCATCGTGTCGGTCACGTAACTAAGGTCGGGCTCGCGATGCTTATCCAGCGGCGTGGGCACGCAAATGATCAGCGCGTCCATCTCTTTGGCTCTCGCGAAATCGGCGGTGGCCCGAAAGCCGGCCTTATTGGCTTTTTTAATACGGGCATTTTCGATGTGCTGAATATAGGTTTCACCCTTGTTCAGCCGGTTCACCTTTTCCATATCAATGTCGAAACCGGTGACCTGAAAACCAACCGCCGTGTAGCGCAGCGCCAGCGGCAAACCGACGTACCCCATGCCGATGATGCCGATATGGGCCTTTTTACCTTCCAGTTTCTGAATCAACTTTTTAGCGTGAGCGTTCATTTGTAATAGTCCTTATACCAAGAGATAAAGTTTTTGATGCCTTCTTCGATGTTCACTTTCGGATTGAAACCGAGTTTCTCGCGCGACTTTTTAATGTCGGCGGACGTCGCCGGGACGTCTCCCGGCTGCATCGGCATGTTGTTGCGCTGCGCCTTCTTGCCGAGCGCCTGTTCGATGACCTCTATAAAATAATTAAGTTCGACCGTATTCGAATTACCGAGGTTGAACAACTCGTACGCATAATTCTTGTCGAGGGCCGCTAAAACGCCGGCGACAATGTCCGAAATATACGTAAAGTCGCGCTTCATGCGCCCATTGTTGTAGACGTCGATGGGTTTGCCGCTCAAAATCGCTTTGGTGAATTTGAACAGCGCCATATCGGGGCGGCCCCACGGTCCGTACACCGTAAAAAAGCGCAGGCCCGTGCAATGCAGGCCGTACAGATGGTGGTACGTGTGCGCGATGAGCTCATTGTAGCGTTTCGTGGCCGCATAAAGCGAGATGGGCTTGTCCACGTTGTCCTCGACGGAAAAAGGCACTTTTGTGTTGCCGCCATAAACAGACGATGAGGAAGCGTAGATGAACGACTTTACCCCGTATTTGCGGCACAATTCAAGGAGATTGAGAGTGCCGAGGTTGTTGGCCGTTTCATAAGCAAAGGGGTTTTTGAGCGAATACCCCACGCCGGCCTGGGCGGCCAGATGGCAAACTTGATCGATCTTGTTGGACTTGAAGATCTTTTCCATGGCCTTAAAATCGGCGACGTCTGCTTTGCGAATTTTCGCGCCTTTGGAGAATTGTTTAACGCGCGCCTGCTTCAGCTTGACGTCGTAATAGTCGTTAAAGTTATCAACGCCAATAACCTTGTCGCCGCGTCTGACGAGCGCTTGCGCGGTCCACGAACCGATGAACCCGGCGGCGCCGGTAAGAAGAATGTTACTCATGTATTTTGATTGTCCCGTTTGATAATGGATGTTATTGCAATCATTAAACCAAGCAAAAGCCAGAATGGAATGCCTTTAAACGGATTCTCCAACGTGACGTCCGTTAGCGAATGCCCGACATGGTAAACAACCGACGCCATCACCGCTAAAAGCATGTTTCGCTGCTCAACGGTTGCCGCTCTTTTAAGCGCTTTAAACGCCGCATAGAAGCTCCCGCAAACGAGCCAGGCGAACAATACAAAACCGATGAGGCCTGCTCTATAGAAGATCGCAATCAGCGAGTTATGCGGGTCGTAGCGATTTATTTGATGCATTGCGGAAATACGCTCCGGCACAAAACGTTGGCCGAAGGGTATGCCAAACAGCAATCGCATGAAACGATGGTGCGTCAGTTTAACGAAGACGCTTTCTTTGGCCGTCACCGGTACAGGCGGCAAAACGGCCGCTGGCGAATACCGTGCGGGTGCTTTTATTTCCGCCGCTTGTTTTACCGGCTTGGCCGCGGGTTCTTCATAATTGCGGATGATATCCGTGGCCGTGCGGTTCGTGCCAGTGTAGTCTTCTTGTTTCTGGCGAACACGCTCGGCCAATTTTTTCATTTCATCAACATCCGGCCTTTTTTCCGATTTGAAATAAAAAGGATTGAGGACTTTTCGATCAAAAACATCGAACACTTTCTCTGAAAAAGGGGCGACTTGTTGGATAGCGTCCGCCCACATGGCAAAACGCGTCATCACATTCGGGGAACTTTTTCCGGCAAAGAGCGACCTGAATTCATTTTTAATGACGGTATATTGGATCGGAATGAACACGCGTAAAAAAAGCGCAGATGCGAAAATTCCCGCAAGCAGCGTGCCGGCAATGCGGCCATAGGTTTTACCAGGTTCTTTGATTATCGCGAAAATGATGAAAAGAAAAAGAACGGCGAGAAACAACGCCGCCCAAATGGTCCGGATTTCCGTTGCGGCAATAACGCCGGTTAAAAACATCGCCGATAAAAGCGCCGCCGGTTTCCAGCGCCCCCACAGCGGAAAGGTGCATAAACAGCCGAGTACTGCGCAGGCCGCGTACATGCCGTACGTCGGCGATCCGCAGCCGAAAACAGGGGCAATATATTGGAGTAAAAAGCGAAGCAGCAAACCGCCCAGCAAAACAAAGAAAACAATCTTTACGTTTCTCAACGTTCGTACATAAGCAAGTGTGATTTGCGTGACGACGGCATAAAAAACAATGACCGCGTCACGAAGAACAAGCACAGGCGAAGCGCTCAACAGGCCAAAAAGAATATTGACAAAACCAACCACATAGAACCACGCCCACGGGCTTTTCCAGTGAATCTGCCATTGATCAAAGGAATTATTGCGCAAGGAGTGAAAAAACGCGCGCACAAGAAGAATCGCCAAAACGGGTTCCGTTATAAATAGAGGAAAACGAATAAGTGAGGCGATATTGATTAGGGCAAAGGCCTTATCGGCGAGTGTATAGCCCAACAAAAGTCCCAGCCCTCCAAATGGCGGAGCGATCAGCGACAGCAACGTCAGCGAAAACCAAATAACCGATTCCATAATCATGATTTTAGCGCTGCCTTTTTAAACACACGCGCGTATTTTTGCGCGGCGGTATCGATAAGAAACACGTTGCGGTCGCGCTTAATGGCTTCGATCAAATTGTCATAACGAGCCGTGAGAGAATTTATGGCGGATTTTATCCCCTCTTCCGAGAGATCCGGCAGTGGTTGGCCATAGCGATCTCCGTCCGCAATTTCAGGCGTTCCCCCAGAATTTTTATATAGGACGGGCAGTCCGGTGGCCAGCGCTTCGATGACGATATTGGGTGCGGGATCGTTTTCCGCCATGTGGCAAAACGCATGATGGTGCTTCATTTCAGAGGCGAGTTGAACTTGGTTAAGAGGCTGTTTAACGCGCACGTTGCCCACCGGTAAACGGTCGGGCCAACGGCCCACATAGGTCACAACCATATTTGGCTGCGCTGCCAGTAAAATCAGATCGGCATGTCCTTTGCTTGGATTTTTTGACCACGATGCGGCAATGAAGTTCACGGCGGCGGCCGGCTTTTTTCGGCGCGTCCATGTAAAGACATCCCCATCGGCGCCGTTGGCGGCGATCGCCTGTGGGGTTTTCTTGCTGAGATGGGGCGCGAAGCTTTCCCGGCAAAATTCGCTTTGGAAAACCGTGTAAGCGGCAAGAGCGTTCAATTCAATTTGAAGCGTGTCGTATTCGCGGCCATCGGCGCGGCCATACAGGGCTGTAATGCCGTCCAAACGGTGGACAAGTGGTTTTTCTTGCGCGAGCGCGGCAATTTCGGCCAGGTCCACCTGTTCATCGCGAAGCGTGTCGACATAGCGCAGTCGCCGCCAGGAAAAAACGCGCACTTTGCGCGGTCCACGGCTGGCGGCGTTCAGAAACAGAACATCGGCGTGCTGCGGATCGGCCACAACCTGGATCCCTAATTTTGGATGAGTCTCAAAATATTTTTTGAGCGTTCTATTGAAAGAATTGGCGCCGCCGTATGGAATGTTTGCGGTGTTGTAAATGAAATGAACGCGCGTGTTTTTCATATCGTTTCAAATAGCTCAGCATGGCGATCAAGCCATGTTTTCATAGAAAAACGTTCTTCGGCGCGACGACGCGCCGACAGCGCGCGCGCCGGATAGTCGTTGAGAACGGACACGACAGCCGCGGCGATCTTATCGGCCGACGGCGCCTGAGCGGTTTCAAACGATTCGGGAACGAAAACTCCCTCGCCCGCTTTTTCTACTAGTTCCGGCACACCACCGGAAACGCTGTACACAACCGGCAAACCCGCGGCCAACGCTTCGATCACCGCGCTTGGGCAGGCGTCGTTTTGCTTCAGATGAATGAAGATGTCGGCGCCGCCGAACACGAGGGGCGATTGCTCCGGCGAAAACGGCCCAGGCATAGCCACCTGCGCCGCCACGCCATACTTGGCCGCTTGCCCGCGCATCCACGCTTCGCCCATATGCACGTGACCGGCAATGATCAAGGTGGCATTAACACCTTGTTTACGCAAAAGAGCGAGCGTTTCAAAAAGCGGGAACAGTGCATAATCGTGAATGGCCGCGTAATTGGTTGCGGTGAGCAGGCGGATGGGGTTTAAGCCGCGGTTGGGGTTCTGCGGCGTGTAGGCGTCGATATCCACACCGTTATAAAGTATTTCATGCGAGAGATGCGTGGGGGTGATGAATTTGGCGGACGTCTCCATGCAAAAACGGCTTTGATACAAAACGTGGTCGGCCAGATCATGATACGCTTTCAGACGCGCGTTCTCCCTCTGCCATTCCCCTTTGTACCACGCCGGATAATAAACGCCATTCTGATTTAGAATAACTTTGGAGCCGCGTCGTTTAGCCATTTGTACGAACGGAAGCGGAATCGGCTTGCCGCTGACAACATACACCGCGTTGTTGTTCCAATAGGAATTTCCGAAGCGTTTTTTAAGTTTGCGAATTTTCAAACCGGGACCGCCGACGTTTTTGACGTAGGGGCCGAAATATACGCGCGAGGCGTCGGGAAGCGGCGCAAAACGCGTGTGCCAGGGCAAAGAAAGGTTTTTGAGCGCGCTCTTTAACGCCATGCGGCCACTTCCACGCCCAGCACGCGCCGCAAAGCGTCAGCGTATCTTTGGGCGACGACTGGGATTGAATACTCTTTTATCACGCGGCCGCGTGCGTTGCGGCCCATTTGTTCCAAATCGCCGCGATGGCCGATTAAATAAACGAGTTTTTCCTCCCACTGGGCCGCGTTCTCGCATATCCAGCCGGCGTCTGTGTTTTTCAGCGCTTCGACATAGGCGGGTTGCGGGCTGGCGAGAACGGCCAGACCGGCCGACATGCCCAGCGCGATTTTGTACTCGGTGTGCGCCATTTCATAGGCGTTTTCCAACCCGCGAGGCGATATGATCACTTCCGCGGCGCGCAGTTGGTTCGGAAAGTTGGCGTAATGAAATTTTTCGATGAGCACGAGGTTTTTCTCCGCCAGGCGCTTTAGGACGTTAGGCCATGGGTTCGATTGGATATCGGGGCTTGTGACGACGCGCAACTCGATTTCCTCGGCATACTTTTCCAAAAGGGGCTCAATCAGTTCCAGCGCCTGCGCTTTTTTTCCGACACCGCTCCAGATCAAGCGCAGTTTATCGGATATGTCGCGTTTGCCGTAAAAAGGCGAAAACAAATCGGTGTCGACGGCATCGGGGACCCAAACCGTGTTCGCGTTGTACTTGGAGCAGAGCCCCTGCAGATAAAGCGAATCGGCCACGACCAAATCAGCCTCACGCGACATCTGTTCGGCGTTGTGCGTTTGTTCGGCGCTCGGTTTGGTTCCGGGGATCACGTAATCACCCCAGCTTTCATAGTAATTCACGTTGGCGTCAAAAATAACGCGGACGCCCTTTTGCTTCAGTTTTTTCGCCAACGATTGGCACGATGGATTCATCATCTTCACGAAAACAACCGCGTCGTAATTTACCCACGGGCGGTACAGTTCATTGGCGAACGCGCCTTGGCGCGTCATTTCCTGCGCGATCCCCTCGAAACGGATTTTGCCGACGGAACTAAAATCCTGCCACGGCCATTTCAAAATCCGCGACGGCGAGCTGTCGACAATCCAACCGATCTTTTTCATCGGTACACGCCTTTGTATCCGCAAGCGCGCAAATATATGGGCCGAGGAAAGAGCATGATCAACATTAGCACGAGCGAACGCAGCGGCCGCACGCCCTTAAATAAAGAGCGAGTTAAATAGTGGAGCGCGAGGCTTGGTTTTCCCGCCAGCCACGCGGCAAATCCCAATTTGTAGGCATAGAGCCCTTCCACAACGCGTTTTCCGGAATAAATAGCAGGCGCGGGCGCTTGTCCGGCGGTTCCTGAGAGCGACATTTGCCGCTCCCTCTCTTGTTCCGGATGCCGCAGAATGGAAAGCGATTGTTTGCGCACCCGGTACTTCAGCAGGGCCTTGGACACATGCCCCCATTTTCCGTGAGCGAGTAGCTTGCCGTATAGGTCCATGTCCTGCGCGTTCTTCAAGCGTTCATCGTAGCCGCCGGGCGCAGCGGACTTCTTAAAAAGAATGGTCGGATGGCAGAACGGGTTATTGCGGTTCTTTAAATAGTCGAACACTTTTTCCGGACGCTCCGGATCAATGCGTATTTCGGCTATCTCCTTTAAATTCTCATCGCAGATCATGTAATCGCATGTAACAAGCGCCAAATCAGGTTGGGCCGACGCCAGTTTCCACTGCGCGTCAAAACGGTTCGGATGGCTACAGTCGTCGCCGTCCATCCGCGCGATCCAATCACTTTGCGCGGCGGCCAGCGCCTGATTGAGGCCCGCGGTTTGGCCTTTGCCGCTGTTTTTTAGAACGCGCAAACGCGGATCGTTGATCGATTTCAGGTAATCATAAGTACCGTCCGTGCTGGCATCGTCGACCACAATCAACTCAAAGTGGGCGAACGATTGATTAAGGATGCTTTCAATGGCCGCGGGCAAATGCGCCATTTCATCTTTGACGGCCATGATGACGGACATCTGGACGCTCATTGGTCTTCGTAGACGTGCCACGGCGGGGAGCTGTACAAAAGCTTGTCGGGGGTGAA
Source organism: uncultured Elusimicrobia bacterium (assembly GCA_964499015.1). GTDB lineage: Bacteria > Elusimicrobiota > Elusimicrobia > F11 > F11 > CAZCJA01. The sequence goes on along the minus strand of CAZCJA010000041.1, from coordinate 9,075 downwards.
TCCGTCGAGAGTGGAGCTCGGGCAGTAACGATCGGTCAGCAGAATTTTACGCGCGCCGGCGGGCGTTTCCGGATAGACGTTCTGCTTGGCAATTTTGAGCAGGCCGGGTTGTCCGATGAAATAGCTCATGGAAAGGTTGGCTTCGTAACATGGTTCCGGCATGGCGATTACCACCGAACCATCCAGCGGCAGATTGGCTTTCACATATTCAGCCACGTGGCCCGCGCCGCTGTGCTCGCGCGTCCACAGCGCGAAAACGTTGGCGGAATAAACCGACAGCGCCAATACGGCGGCGCTGAACACCCACACCACGCGCGGCCACTGGTGGCGCACGGTTTGATACAGGCACAGCAGCGTAGCCGCGGTGAAAACACCGACGGGGACGATCAAGTAATAGCCGACGCCGCCTTTCCAAGGCAGCATGATGAATAAGTAGGAGAGCAGCCCGATGGGCCAGAGCGCCTGCGTCCGGAACGAAGCTCGATTCTTCCAAAACATCACTGCCAGAGAAGCCAGGCCGAACACAAAAAACAAATGAAAGCGTGGCCCAGCGCTCAATAAGCGGGCCGGCGCTTCGGCGAATGAATAGGAACTGGAGTACGAACTACGGATGGAGGTGAAAAAATACGCACAGCCGACGTAACCGATCAAAAAAACGGCCAACAGGGCTAAATTACGCCGGTCATTGAATGACAACCAGGCAAGCCAAATAAAACACGGGCCAAACAGAAACAGCGCGGTGGCTTTGGCCATCAGCGCAAACGCGGAGCCGGCAACAAGTCCCACAAGCGCTGTGAAATGGCTAATTCGTCCGATGTGCAGACCCCACAGCGAGGCAAAAACCAGTAACCCGCCCCAGAGAATGAATTTCTCCTGAAGTGAGGCGAAGAAAAAGAGATTGTAATGCGGTGTAAAGGCCAAGCACAGCGCAAGAAAGAACCATCGCCCGGCTTTTCCTCCGTCCCAGCACATTTTCTCGAAGAGCGTTCCCCACAAATAAAAAAGAAGGACCAATAGGCCCGCGTTAACAGCATAAAGCGCTGCGCTATTGTTCTCGAAAAACCCATAAAAGTGATACACGTACGCCGGATAAACGGGGCGGAACATGCCCCAACCGCTCATGTCGTTGCGTGAATAGTCGCGGACAAAATCGAGAAAGGATTTATTTTGTTCATGAGCGGTGCTGACTTGCATCAAGTTTGAGGCGTCATCCATTAGCGCCCAAAACGGAGGTTTGTTCGCGATTAGAACGGCGACAAAAACGACCCAGGCGAGTCCAAGAGAAAGGGCGAGACGATTTTCAGTTTTTAGCACGGACTTTTTTCCAGGTGAACGTCGACGTGATTGCGTAATTCCACACCGCGCCGACGGCCGCCCCCAAAAGTCCGGCGAGCCACCAGTGAATGCCGCCTTGAAAGAGGGAGCCCGCGATTAAAAGATTAATCGCGGCGCCAAGTGAACACGCCAGATAAAATGAGATCAAGCCGCGAACGAATCCCGCCCCGCGCAGCTGCTGATCGCGATAGCTGAATATATTGTTCAGGGAAAAATTAATTGTCATGGCGATCAAGGTTGCGATCCCCTGTGCGCGCAAAAACGCCAGATTGCCGAAATTTATTAGAAAACCCAGCGTTGCCACGTGGAAAAGGGCGCCGATCGCCCCCACAATTACGAACATGATAAAGCGCACGGGTATGATGTAACCGATGGATTTTTCGGCAACGAGCGTGAAGTAGTCCCAAATGACCGTCGCGCCCAGCTTGCTGGTTCCGGCGTTGCGCTGGCGGAATGTAAATGGCAGCTCTGTAAAGGCCGTGCCGGGCGGCGCTGAGGAAACGATGTCGAGCAGGATCTTAAAACCTTTACCGGTCAGCTTATCGACGGTTTTTTCGAAAAACGTGCGGCGCACCATAAAAAAACCGCTCATCGGATCGGTAAGTTTGAAGCGCAGGATCAAAAGCCCAAAAGCGGTGGCCATTTTGCTGATCCATCGGCGCATGGCGTTCCATTCGCCCAAACTTCCGCCCTCCATGTAGCGACTGCCGACGACGAAATCCAGGTTCTTCTCTTTCAAGGCGGCGAGCATTTTCGGCAAAAGGGTGTGGTCGTGCTGAAGATCGGCGTCCATAACTCCCAGGTAATCGGCGCCACTGGACATCATTCCTTCGATGCAGGCCGAGGAAAGCCCACGGCGGCCGACGCGCTTAATGCAGCGTATACGGACGTCTTCCTTGCCGATTTCACGCAAACGGTCCGCGGTCCCGTCTCTGGAATCATCATCCACAAAAATGGCTTCCCATGCGATGCCGGTTAACGTTTCGCGCAGAAGATCGATCAACGGATCGACGTTATTGCGCTCATTGTAGGTCGGGATGACGACCGCGAGTTCCACGGCTTTGTTTGTCATTACTTTTTGTGGCCAACGCCGAAGAGAAGATTGCCGAAATTATTGACGAGCCAGAACGGTTCTTTTTTTTCCACTTTGCGCGCCAATTCCCAGCTGACAGCGGCGAAGAAAGGCGCGGAAAAATGATACGCCTCAACGCGTTCCACGCCGAAACCGGATGACTCGATCACATGGCGGAAAGTGTCTTTCTTTAGCGGGGTAATGTGTTGGTCGGCGTAGGACACTTCCCCCACTTTATTCACGATCATTTCAAGAACCGGCCAGAAACTGCCGTAATTGGGCGTCGAAAGCAAAAGGCGTCCGCCGGGCTTTAAAACGCGCCGCGTCTCATTCAGCATTTCGAGGATAACGTCCATGCGCAGGTGCTCAATGAGCTCAATAATGGTGACGACATCAAACGTGCCGTCGGCAAATGGCAGCGGCCCTTCCGGGATATGGCGAAACTCGTGCTGGGCGGTCTGATAGGTCTTTTTGGCAAACGCTATTTGCGGCTCGGAAATGTCCACGCCCATCGAATTGCGCTGTGCGTTTAATGTTCCGATAAAAGTGCCCGGTCCGCAGCCGATGTCGAGATGATTGCTGTATTCACCCATCTCTTCTTTGAATTTGCGGAATTTAAACTGATGCCAGGCGCTTTGCACGCCTTTGCCGCGGCGGTAAACGCGGTCATAGTAATCGAGCGGGAGCGTGTTGTAGTCGTAAACCGGCGATGTCTTGATTTCGGGCATTTTCAGATTTTAGCGAGTTCTTTGGCCATGTGCGGCTCATGTTTTTTTATACAGCTTTGAATAAAAGCCAGGTTCTGACGCGTCCACGCAATGGTCTCTTCCAACCCATCGCGCAACTCAGTCTGCGTTTCAAAGCCCAGTTCGCGTTTGGACTTTTCGGTGCTGCCGAAGCGCTTGCCCGAATGGTCCCACGCGCGGCGCGGCAGCTGCTTAATGCCGCCTTTGTTGCCGGTCAGCTCATTAATGAGCGACGCCAATTCGGCGATAGAAATTTCTTTGCCGGTGGCCAGGTTGTACACGTCTCCCGGTTTCCCGTTGGTGGCGCAGGCGGCCAACCCGCGGACAATGTCCTTAACGAAAATAAAATCGCGCGTGGCCACCCCGTCGTTTTCGAGCGGCAACGCTTCTCCTGAGATCGCGCGGTAAATAAAGGTCGGCGTCACGTTGCGCCACACGGTCGCGGGCGTGCCGCGCCATTGTCCGGCGCCCAATACTTCGCCGGGGCCATAGACGTTCTGAAAGCGGGCGCGCACCGTCGGTAAACCATGCTGACGAAAGAAATAAACCGAGTAGTACTCGCCGACCACTTTGGATATCGAATAGGGGCTGTCTTGGACCAATGACAGCGGCGCGTCTTCCGTGGTGGCATGCGCAGTGTCGAACGTTTTCTCGGCGGCGCTGCAGCCGGCGGACGAATAGACAAGTTTTTTGGTTTTTTTGAAGTCTTTCATGTGGTTCATGAGCTTGAGCGTGGTCAGCGTGTTGTTCTCGTGATCGGCCAGCGGGTTATGAATGGAGCTTTGGTTGCCGTGATACGTGGCCAAATGAAAAACGATATCGTACTGGTCTTTGATGTTGCTGAGCACCACATCGTTGGTGATTGACGCCGCGGTAAGAAACAGGCGGTCGTCTTCGGGCAAGTTTTCCCGCTCCGCGGACAAAAAGTTGTCGACCACATGCACGCGCGCCGCTTTTTCATCCAGCAAAAGCCTCACGAGGTTGCTGCCGACAAAACCGGCGCCGCCCACCACAAGGATGGATGACCCGGCGATCTTCACCTTGTTTTCAGGGGTCAGGGTCATTTGCCTTTTTCCGTCACCTTCAGATGAGTGAATGTCTGCGTGATGCCGTGAACTTTATACCAATCGATGGCCTTTTGAATGCCCGTTTCGAGATGCGTTTCCGGACTCCAGCCGAAATGCGCCTTGGTTTTCGACGGATCGAGAAGAATCGTATACACGTCATCGGCGCCGCGCGGTTTCACTTCAACGGGCTTGTCCAATTTCACGTTCAGCGCTTTCACCGTGGCGTCGAACAGTTCCTTGATCGAGTAATCGCTCCCGGTGGAGATGTGGTAATAGCCTTTGGAGCCTTTGCCGTTCAGCGCGCGCGCAACCACTTCGACGAGATCGTTCACAAAAATGAAATCGCGGCGGGTGTCCATAACGAAGCACGGCTTGCCGGATGTCAAACGGTGGTAGAACGTGGGCAACGGTCCGCTTAAGTTGCGCGGCCCATAGGCATTGGCCAAACGAAACGACAAAAATTCGATTCCCGAGAGCTCAATGTACTGTTCGGCGGCGGTTTTGCTGATCGCGTAACTGCTGCCGTTGGAGCGAATTGGATGGTTGAGCGTAATCGGCTGCTCAATCGGCTGCAAGCCGTAGCAAAGCGACGTCTGGAAATAAATCAAGCGTTTCACATTCGATTTACGGGCCGCTTTTGCCACATTGATCGTACCGACGACGTTGGTGTAGGCATCTTCAATCCAGTTTTCAGGGTCTTTATAGGCCGCCGCCGCGTGAACCACGTGCGTGGGCTGGAACTCGCTGAAATGCTTATCGACCAGGTCGGAGTCGGCGATGGTGCCTTCCACCACGGTCAATTTCGGCTGCGGCGTTAAGTTGTCGCGCCGTCCGGTTTGATAGTTGTCGATCACCAGCACGTCGTGACCTTCTTTTAAGAGCCGGTCCGCCAATGTGGAGCCGATAAAACCTGCGCCGCCTGTAATTAACACTTTCATATTTTTATTTCCTCGCGTTTGGATGTCATTTTTTTAAATTCGTTTTGCTTGTCGTGAAACTGCTGCTGCCACAACTCCAGCGAAAGAAGCCCCCACACTTTGCGCCCGAACTGGCTCTCGCTGCTCAGGCTCTTGAGCACTTCGTCGGCATTCAGGTACGGCCGCGACTTGGCCTTTTGCGACGAAAACACATCGACGAAGTAGCCCTTCAAATCTTTTTTGATCCATTCCCCGAGCGGCACCGGGAAGCCCATCTTGTCTTTGCGGTTCGCCACATCGTCCGGCAGCTTATGCCGGAACGTGTTCAGCAGAGCCATTTTCAGCGTTCCGTTTTTAAATTTAATGTTTGCCGGCATGGTCGCCACAAACTCAACCAACGGATGGTCCAAGAAGGGCACACGTGATTCGAGCCCATGGGCCATGCTCATGCGGTCTTCAACCTGCAAAAGCGCCGGCAAGAGCGTCTTAAAATCGAAATGCGTCATGCTGTCGAAATAGGAATCTTTTTTGACGTTCTTGCCCTCAAAAATTTCTTTGAAGGTTTCGAACGGCGAATACGAGCCCAATTCGTTCCAGCGAACCTCTTTTTCCAACGACGGCGCGCGGTTGATCAGCCGGTAGTAGCGCTTGTCCAGCGTGTCGAAGAGGCCTTCCTTCCAAAAATCTTGCATCAGCGGCTTATAGTTCTGCAGCGCGCGCAGGTTCGGAATAATCGATTCGTACGTAACGATAAAATTCCCGTTGTTCATCGTGCCGTCGATCGCGGCTTTAATGCA